>JBEKHI010000508.1:0-5270 GCA_050012355.1 Streptosporangiaceae bacterium
TGCCCAGCTATATGATTCCGTCTCGTTTCGTCCATCTGGATAAAATTCCGGTGACAGATATAGGCAAGATTGATTACAGCGCGCTATCTGTCGATGTGGACTCGGAAACCATCGAAGGCGAAGGTCCGCGTGACGAGCCTGAGCGTAGAATTTCCGCTATCTGGGCGCGTATATTGAAGGTGCAAGGAGTGCCTCGCGACGCTAACTTTTTTGAGTTGGGCGGTAACTCGCTTCGCGCTACGGTGGCAGCCGGGATGATAGAGCGAGAATTTGGCGTATCACTACCGGTGGCGGATCTGTTCGCAGTCCCGACCATTGCCGGTGCCGCGGCGCTAATCAGCGGTGCACGGCAGCAGAGCCAGGATCACTGAGGTGACATGTCTCAGATACGAACTGACAAGGCACAGCAGCGGTATTCGCAGATGGGATCTTGGCAGCCGCTCACGAAAGCGAGCGGGAACTTGATCCTAGCGGTCGACTTCGGTGCTACAGACAGGGCAGAGGCGGGCTTCCCGGACCTCGCGGGCTTGCTCAGCCCGAGGCGGACAATCTGGGAAACTAGGCAGCCTCCTACGGGAACTGAGCTAGGGGACTACGTAGCTTGGTGGCTTGAGGGCCTACCGGATCAGGATTCGCCAGTTGACGCAGTGCTCGGCTATTGCGTAGGCAGCGTATTCGCGGCTGCTATCGCTTCTGAGATCGCATTGCGGCAGGATAGGGCGCCCCTACTGGTGTTCTTCGATCCGGAGCCGCCGACTCGTGGACGCCTGCTGAGGGACTTCGACACCGCGATCGACCAGTTGGCTCCGATGCTGGCCGATCAGGAACAGCTGAGACTTCATGACGCGGCGGGACTGGCCCTGGATGCTTCTTCTGATTTCAGTGGTTTCTGTTCGGCGCTAGTGGAGGCCTTCCGCGCGGGTGTCACCTCGGCCTTCGCGGGCCTAGCGGTCGGCCCGAAGCTCACAGCGGAACTGATGGGTTCGTTCAGCTCCTATATCTCCTACGTCAGCGCGGCGTACCAGCCCGCGCTTCCTGAGAGCTGGCCGACCGCTACGGCCATCATCTCGCGAACGCCTCGCGACTGGGTTGAGCTGCCCAGTGAGCAGGTTCGTTTCGACGTCGATTCGGCCGGCCTCCTTCGTGACGCGGGTGTCGCGCGCACCGTCTCCAGGGTCCTGAACCGCGGCAGATGACGGCTAGCAGATCACTTTGGTTAGCTCAGATCTCCCGTTGGAGTTTCTTCACGGCGGTGGTGCAGACACTGGCAGGTTTGTCATCTGTCAGCTTGCACAGCGCGGCGGTCATGAAGTTGGCAGTGCCGTTGACGGCCTTTGCCACCTTGGTCGACGGATTGTGCAGATCGACCGCGATCTCCTGCCAGGTCAGACCGCTGAGGACGCCGGGGTCGTAGCTGGCGCCCACGATCAGGTAGCGGTTCCCCATATTCACGAACGGGATCGCTCCCGCATCGGAGGAAGAGACATACGGTGGGGCATCGTACTTCTTCAGCAGCGCTTCCTGGGCCGCGGTGGGCGTCTGCAGCGTGCTCTCGTCACGGTCCTGCAGCTCCACGGTCGTGAACGTCAGGTACTTACTGGCATATTTGGCGTTGATGAACGTGAACGTCGGCGTGTTGGCGTACAGGTCGGTACTGGAGGATTCCATCCCCTGCAGCCCGCTGAACGTGCCGAAGTGGCTCAGGGCGACGATCATCGCCCAGCGCTCGGCGGCGCAATACGGGCAGTACTCGGCGCCCATGTAGAGCATCTCGGGCTTGCCGCCCGACTTCAGTTTGTCGCCGGTGATCGATTGCGGCTTCTCGGACACCGACCCGGCGCCGACCTCGCGCAGCACGCTCTCCGGGACGCTGGTGGTCAGTCCGACGACCTTCGCCAGCGCCGTTCCCGTGGGGTAAGCGGACGTGGCGTTGGACGATGAGCCGCTGTTGCTGTTGGCCTTGATCACGACGAAGGCGATGACGACGGCGACCACTGCGATGACCGCGCCACCCGCGATCAGCAGCCGGTTCCTGGTCTCCTGGCGCCGGGCGGCTGCCCGCTGGGCCGCGATCCTCTCCCGGCGATCCGGGTTCTGCTTGGCGGCGCTCGCCTTGCCCATCTGCCGTCGGCCTTCCCTCAGCGATAAGTAATCGTACGATCACTCATCGTAGGCGATCCGAGGCGCAGTGCGCGCCGGATCGGCATCATCAGGAAAACGCGGGATCAGGAAAACGCGGGCAAGAGAATGCCGGCCCTCACGACAGGAGTGAGGGGGGTGTCGTGAGGGCCGGCCGCTTTTTGTGGGATGAAAGGGGTCGCGGGTAATCCCTTTACACGGTCCCGATAGCGCCGGAACCTGCTGGCGCGCGCACGTTCGGCGAGCTGGCGGATGAGATCAGCGGTCACATCGTGCGCCTGGATCTCAGTGGCTGACGCCAGGTGCCGGGCGCCATCACTGATATCGGGTACCCCACTGTGATCTGGAGTCCCGCTTGCAACCGTTTGCACGTGGCCTGCCTCTCCCTGCCTGCCGCGCCGCGGATGGTTTCGCGAATGCCCAGCCGCCAGTGTCTGGACCACGTCTAGTGATAATTGCTCAGTCTGGATCTCGTCTAGATTTTTCCTAGATGGGAGTGACTAGTCCCTGTAGGCTCTCTTGAAAGGGAATCGACGGAAAACGTGCGCGAGCGGAGAGAGGACGGGCAGCCGTGTCGCTGCGAGTGGGGGTGCTCGGGCCGGTAACTGCCTGGCTGGGCGATCGCGAGGTAAGTACCGGGCAGCCTAGACAGCGGGCGCTACTCGCCTTGCTGGCGAGTCGCGCCAACCGCGTGGTGTCCCGTGGTGAGCTGGTGGACGCGATCTGGGGCACGCAGTCGCCGGCTACCGCCGAGGGCGGCATCTACACCTACGTGGCTGGCCTGCGCCGGGTCCTGGATCCGGATCGTAAGCCACGCGACCCGGGCACGGTGCTGATCAGCACCGGCGCCGGGTACCTGCTGCGGCTTGACCCCGGCGCCCTCGACGCGGTGGCCTTCGAGAACCTGCTCGCGCGGGCACGAACCGAGCGCGCTGACGGATATCTTCCCGGCGCCGAGCGCGGCCTGCGCGACGCGCTCGGGCTGTGGCGCGGCGCCGCACTGGCCGGCGTTCCCGGACCGCATGCCGAGTCCGAGCGGCACCGGCTCACCGAGCTGCGGGTCGCGGCGGCTACCGACCACGCCGACGTACTGCTCGCGCTCGGCCGGAACGAAGAGGCCATACCCGAGCTGACGGTGCTCGCCGCCGAGCACCCGCTACGCGAGCACACCAGGGCGATGCTGATGGTCGCGCTCTACCGCTGCGGGCGGCAAGCTGAGGCGCTGCGGATCTACTCCGAGGCACGTGAGGTACTCGCCACCGAGCTCGGCATCGAGCCCGGTCCCGAATTGGCCCGGGTGCACCAGCGGGTGCTCGACATGGATCCGGCGCTGTCCGACCCGGCCGCCGAGGCGGCCGCCAGCGAGGCCACCACCGGCCCGGCCCGGCCGGGGGGAACGACGTCCCGTCCCGCCGCGAGCGGCTCACGACGCGCCCCCGCGAGCAGGGGCGCCGCGGAAAGACGGGCTCCCGGCGAGGCCAGGACGCTCGGCCCCACCAGGCTCGTCACCGGGGGCCAGATACCCGCGCAGCTGCCGCTCGAGGTCGCGGGGTTCACCGGTCGCCACGACGAACTGGCCAGGTTGCACGCGCTGCTGCCCGCCGACGCCCCGGCGACGGTCCCGGTAGCCCTCATCACCGGGATGGCCGGGGTCGGCAAGACCGCGCTCGCTGTCCGGTTCGCTCGTCAGATCGCGCCGCGGTTCCCCGACGGCCAGCTTTACGTGAACCTGCGCGGCTTCGACCCGGCCGCGAAACCAGTCGACCCGGGTGACGTGCTGCGCGGCTTCCTGGAGGCACTGGGGACCACCGGCGACCGGGTACCGGAGTCGGTGGAGGCGCAGATCGGGCTGTTCCGCAGCCTGGTTGACGGCAAGCGCATGCTCGTGGTGCTGGACAACGCGGGCTCCGCTGACCAGGTCCGGCCGCTGCTGCCGGCCGGTCCGGGGAGCATGGTGATAATCACCAGCCGCAACCAGCTGACCGGGTTGGTCGCCGCCGAGGGCGCGCACCCGCTTCCGCTCGACGTGCTCGGCGAGGAGGAAGCGCGGGACTTGCTGCGGCAGCGGCTGCGCGCTGGGGTCGTCGACGGCGCGCCCGCCGCGGTCGGGGAGATCACCAAGCTCTGCGGACGGCTGCCGCTGGCGCTGAGCATCACCGCCGCGCGGGCGGCGACCCAGCCGCGGCTCACCCTGCCCGCGCTGGCCAGGGAACTCAAGCTCACCGGCGCGCACCTGCTCGAAGTGGGCGCGGAGGCGTCCACCGACATCTCGGCGGTGTTCTCCTGGTCCTACAACCAGCTGTCCGACGGGACGGCCCGCGTCTTCCGTCTGCTCGGCACGCATCCAGGACCAGACGTGAGCGTCGCGGCCGCCGCCAGCATGGCGGGGCTGCCGGCCACCGACACCCGCAAGGCGCTCGCCGAACTCACCAGGGCGTCGCTGGTCTCCGAGCCGGTGCCGGGCAGGTACACCTATCACGATCTGCTGCGGGCCTTCGCGGCCCAGCGCGCCGAGGGGATCGACGCGGAGGCGGAGATCCAGGCGGCCGAGCTGCGGCTGGCGGATCACTACCTCCAGTCGGCGGACAACGCGGTACGGCGCATCTATCCGACGACGACGCAGGCGACGCTGCCGGAGGCATCCGCCGGGGTGCGGCCGGAGGCATTCCGGTCGTATGAAGAGGCGCGGTCGTGGCTGCGGGCCGAGCTGCCGGTGCTGCTGGCCACGGTAACCCTCGTCTCGACGCGTGCCCCCGTCTTCGACATCTATTGCTGGCGGCTGCCGCTGCTGCTGTCCTCGACGCTCGTACGGTCTGGCCGCTGGCACGATGACCTGGCCTGCCAGCGGATCGCGCTGGCAGCAGCCGAGCGGCTGGATGACCCGCGGGCGCTGGGGCATGCGCACGCGGGCTTCGCTTACACGTGCGCGACGCTCGGCGATACCGGCGCCGCCCGCGAGCACCTGGACCAGGCGCTGGAGGCGTTCGAGACGTCCGGAGACCGGTCGGCGCTGGCCGCGGTCAGGTCGCGGCTGGCGATGCTGCTCGAGCAGCAGGGCCGATACTCCGAGGCGCTGCAGCACGGCCGGGAGGCGCTCCGGCTGCGGCGGGCGTTCGGGAACCGGGCGGCGA
>JBEKHI010000509.1:0-5215 GCA_050012355.1 Streptosporangiaceae bacterium
GACCTTGACCGCCGCCGGAGGCCCGGTGAGCTGGGCCATCTCAGAACCGTCCACCCTCCTCGGCGAGCTCACCGCGTCCCCGTCGTCCGGCACGCTAACGGCCGGAGAGTCGGTGACGGTGACCCTGACCGTCGCGGGACTCCTGTCCCTCGACACCGAGATCACCGTCAGCCCAGGCGACATCCCGGTAACGGTCCTGCTAGGGCTTGGCTAACGACTTCAGCAGCTGGGAGACGCGCTGCGCCGTTATGTCGAGCACTGCCGCGATTACCTGAGCTATTTCTCCCGGCCCCAAGACGACCGCTGGGTCGCGGCCTCGGCGCGGGCGCGCAGCCCGCGGACGGCGGCCTCGGGGTCTTGGGCGTCGTAGACGGCAGAGCCCGCTACGAACACATCGGCGCCGGCATCGGCGCACCGTTCGATCGTCTCGTCGCTGACTCCCCCGTCAACCTGCAGCCAGACGGCGGCGTCGTTGCGCTTGACCATGGCACGGGCGCGGCGCAGCTTGGGCAGCACCATGTCGAGGAACGACTGCCCGCCGAAACCGGGCTCGACCGTCATCAGCAGGATCATGTCGACTTCCGGCAGCAGGTCCTCGTAGGGTTCCACCGCGGTACCTGGGTTCAGCGCCAATCCGGCCCGGGCGCCCGCCGACCTGATCGTCCGCAGCGTCCGCACCGGGGCGTGAGTCGCCTCGGCGTGTATCGTCACGTTCCTGGCGCCCGCCTCCGCGTAGGACGGCGCCCACCGGTCTGGATCGTCGATCATCAGGTGGCAGTCCAGCGGCAGGCTCGCGTGCTTGAGCAGCGCCTGGACGACCGGAAGACCGAGCGTCAGGTTCGGCACGAAGTGGTAATCCATGACGTCGACGTGCAGCCAGTCGGCGGCACCCGCGACCGCGGCCGCCTCGTCGGCGAGCCGGGCGAAGTCAGAGGACAGGATGCTGGGCGAGATCTGAACGGCCATATATCCGTGAGTGTAGAGTGCGTCAGGCAGCCGCCTGCTCCTGCCCCCCGCCGCTGCGCCCCCCAGAATGTCAGCCCACCGGGATACTCTTCGGCTACAAATTCGATTCGCTCCTACACGGAGGTAAACGGTGCGATCCGAACCACCGACCCCCCTGCTGGACCGAGTGCGCAAGCTGCTCGCCAAAGCGGAGGCCGACGGGGTAACTCCCGCCGAGGCGGAGGCCCTGACCGCCAAAGCGGCCGAGCTGATGGCTCGCTACGGCATCGACCGGGCGCTGCTGGCGGCCACCCAGCCCGAGACCGATAAGCCCGCCGACCAGATCATCGATGTCGACAACCCGTGGGCTCAGGTCAAGGCCCATCTCCTCACCGGGATCGCCGCCGCGCTGCGCTGCCAGTGCGTGCTGCTCCCCCGTCGCGACCCCGGCACCCGGGTGCACGTGTTCGGCTACTCCTCCGACCTGGAGCGCGCCGAAATCCTCTACACCTCGCTGCTGGTCCAGATGGCCCGCGGACTGGCCACCGTGGCGGTCCCCACCCGGGCACGCAGCCCGCGCGCCTGGCGCCGCTCGTGGATGCTCGGCTACGCCTCCGCCGTGGTGACCCGGGTCCGGGCCGCCGAGCAGCGAGCAGCCGACGACGCCGACGCGGCGGCCCCGGCCGGCGGCCAGTCCACCGCGCTGGTGCTCGCCGACCGGGCCGTCACCATCCGGTTCCAGGCGCGGCAGGCCTACCCGCGCACCCGCTCCACCCAGATCACCTACTCGGGCAACGGTTACGGCGCCGGGTACCAGGAGGGCCAGAACGCCGATATCGGCAGTGCCAAGGTCGGCCGCGGGTCCGCTCCCGCGCTGACCAGGTAGCGTCCGCCGACGGGCCTGGCCGCCCGGCGGCCTCAGCGGCCAGGCCCGCGTAGGCTGAATCAATGCTCGCCCGCGATTCCGCCTACCGGCTGTACACCCGAAGACTCCGCAAGCAACTCGCCGGAGCCCCGTTGCCACGCCACGTCGGGATCATCATGGACGGCAACCGGCGGTGGGCCCGCGAGCGGGGCATGGCCAATCCCAGCCTTGGCCACAAGTACGGGGCCGAGCACATCGAGAACGCCCTGGGCTGGTGTGAGAAGGCCGGGATCAAGCACGTCACCGTGTTCATCTGCTCGACCGAGAACCTCGCGAACCGGGGCGACACCGAGGTCGCGTACCTGATGGAGCTGGTCGAACAGGTCGTGGCGGACAAGCTCAGCCGTGATCCTGTATGGCAGGTGCACATCGCCGGGAGCCTCGACATGATCCCGGATACGACCGCGCGGGCACTGAAGCGAGCGGTGGAGGCCAGCCGCGACTGCGACACCGGCGCGCACGTCACGCTGGCCGTCGGTTACGGCGGCCGCCAGGAGGTGGTCGACGCGTTCCGCTCGCTGCTGTACGAGCGGGCTGAGCAGGGCGCGGCCCTCGCCGAAATCGCCGAGACGGTTACCACCGAGGACATCGCCCGCCACCTCTACACCGCGGGCCAGCCCGACCCGGACCTGGTGATCCGCACCAGCGGAGAGTCCCGGCTCTCGAACTTCCTGCTGTGGCAGAGCGCGTACTCCGAGCTGTACTTCTGTGAGGCTTACTGGCCCGCGTTCCGCGAGATCGACTTCCTGCGCGCCCTCCGCAGCTACGCGGGCCGCCAGCGCCGCTACGGCAGCTGAGCCTCAGGGCGGGGCCATAGCCAGCCTCGCGTCGGTGACAAGTTCGCCGAGTGTCTCGGGATCCGTCGCGTTGAGCTGGATCAAGACGGCGGCGTAACCGTCGAAGTGCGGGATCGTGAACACTCCCGGCCGTTTCGCCGCCAGCACCGCTTCCTTCTCGTGCAGGTCCTCGACGCGGACGGCGACGATGGGCCCGTCCGGTGGCATGACGTCGCCGTACCGCTTGATGTCGGCCTTGCTGAACGGCCGTTCCCAGGCGAAGGACTTGCCGCGCACCTTCCAGGTAAGCGAGCCGCGGCTCTCGGCCTCGGTGACCTCCGGGAGGTCCCGCGCGAGTCGCGCCACGTCATCGACAGACAGCACGCCCGCGGCGGCCGTGAGGATACGCCAGTCGGTTCCCCAGGCATCCACCACCTGCTCGTTGGTCAGCGGCACGATGGGATGTGGCGCCGTGGCCGCGAGCACCCGGGCGATCCGCTCCGCCCGGTCCGGATCACCGTAATGCGGGAGCACGGTGAACGGCACCAGCCCGAGTGCCGTGGTCGTGCTCAGCTCCTCCGCCGCGGCTCTCGGGGTCGCGGCGAGGCTCACGGGGAACAGGTCAGGCCCGGCGAGGACCGCACCCGCGCTGACGCCCGCGTAGGTCAGTTTCCCCGCGCGCACCAAGGGCGGCACCAGGTCGGCGAAGCCGGACCTGATCGCATGATGCAACAGGTGGAAGACGCTTCCTCCGGTGACGAACACCAGCCCGGCGGCCTCGAGGCCCTGCTCGACTTCCGTGCGTGACAGTTCCGCGAGCGGCAACGGCGTCACCGGGAACCCCATCCGGGTGAGCTGGTCAATCTGCTCCGCGACGTAACCGGGGTCGTCGGTCACATCGGCCGCGGTCGGGACGTACGCCACCGGGATCTCACCGGGGTTGCCGCCGAGCAGCGCGGGGAGCCGGTCGATCCGGCCGGACATGAGGATCACGTGCTGCATGCGCCCACAATAACCACGCCTCTCATACACTTCCGCTATGAACCTGCGGGACGCGACGCTGATGTTTGCGGCAGAAGTACAGCCCGTCCGCCTTCGACGCGATCATCATGCCGGTCTTGCAGGAAGTAGGCCTGCGAAAGCCGATCCGGTCAAGCCGACCCGGCTGGCAGCCCAAGCCCGGTGCGGATCCGCTCGGCGGCTAACGTCCTCGGCACCGGTGGCGACAACAGCAACTCGGGCGAAGGCTACTTCTTCGAGGGCGTCATGACCGCGGGCGTGCCATCGAACCGGGCCGACAACGCCGTCCAAGCGAGCATCGTCGCCGCCCGCTACGGCAAGCCGTAACCGCGATCGTTCCTGGTCAGTGCGGCGCTGCCCGCGCTCTTGGAGGAGCAGCGCCGCACCAACCAGCAAAGGGAGTCCCCGGCTCACGTCCGGGCGGGCTCGCGCATGGTCAGGACATCGGCCACGAGCGCAGCCGCGCGGTCAGCGTCCAGGGGCATGCCGAAGACGGCGTAGTAGTAGAGCGGGCCGATGACGTGATCAAGCACCTGTCCGGAGGTGGGAGCCCGCTCACCCCGGCCCCGGGCACGTTCGATCATCTGCTCAGCCTGACGCGTGCGCAGATCACGGCAGGGACAGGAATCAACCATCAAGGGGCGCGCGGAAGCCATGGCGCGCAGGTAAACGATCCGTGCGGGCCTGCTGATGTCCTCGGCGATGGCCTTGGCCCAGGCCGCCAGGTCCCCGGCGATGGTACCGGTGTCGGGAAGAGAGTCGTCCTGGGTGAGAGCGGCCACGGCTACTTCTTCCAGTAGCGCGTCGATGCTGCCCCAGCGGCGATACACGCTGGTCGGGTTCACCCCGGCCCGTTCGGCGACCTGCGGGATGCTCATCGCATCACGCTGGCCCTCGCCGACGAGCTGGCCGACAGCGGTGAAGACGGCGTCCTGCACCCGGGCGCTCCGGCCCCCCGGGCGGCGACTGCGGTCAGCGGTGGCGGTCATGCGAACCACTATAGCAAATAACTTTGCTTTTATGGTCAGCCTCGGCTACCGTCGCTAAAGCAAAGGATATTGCCTTAGCAAGGAGGACGCATGGAATCGCCGGACATCGGATCCCGTAACAGGCGCGGAGCATTCTGGCTGGTCGCCGCCGCGCTCGGCGTGGTGATGTTCGCGTCCGCCGCGCCGTCGCCGCTGTACCCGGTCTACCAGCGGCTCTGGGGCTTTTCCTCGTCCATGTTGACTGTCGTGTTCGCCGTTTACGTCGGGGCGCTGCTGATCAGCCTGCTCACCGTCGGCACGCTGTCGGACCACGTCGGCCGCCGGCCGGTGATCGCGGGCGGGATGCTAGCGCTGGCCGGAGCGATGGCCGTGTTCGCGACCGCCGACGGGGTGGGCGCGCTGCTGGCGGCCCGGATACTGCAAGGACTGGCCACCGGCGCCGTGCTTGGCACCCTGAGCGCGGCAGTGGTCGACCTGCAACCCAGTCGCCGGGCGGGTTCCCTGGTCGCAAGCGTGATGCCGGCGGTCGGCCTGGCCTGCGGAATCGCCGTCAGTGCCCT
>JBEKHI010000510.1:0-5180 GCA_050012355.1 Streptosporangiaceae bacterium
ACCACGCCCATGAGCACCACCAGTACCACCAGCAGCACCCGACCTGAGGCCGCCGGGCACGGCAGCCAGCCCAGCCGCCTACGGCCCGCAGCCACCCGACTTTCACGCCACCGCGACCCCCCCGGGACGAGGCAGGCTTTTCTCGGTAGTGCAGCACCCACGAGGAACGCTCCGCTGCCGCGCACCGGCCGTTCGTGGGCCGAGGCCGCCCGTGATCATGGTTGGTGCCGCGCCAACCAGGCCCAATAGCTAGCGCCGGAATTTTCGGCGTGTAATGATAGTTACAAGTCGTAGGATGAGGGGCGAGACGGAAACAGATTGAGACGTAGTTGTAGCCCGTCTCAATTGACCTCGGCGCTCACCTCTCATATTCTGAACGCTGCGCTGTGTCCTCGTGTGGTTTGGTGCGGTCATCTGGCCTCTGTGGCGGAAGTCCTGTGCTGGCCGCAGCGGAGTGTCCTGGGGTGGTCATCTGGCCCGGGCGGTCCCGCGTGTTCACCGCATGTTTTCTCAGCGCGTCCATTTGATACCTGTCCGCATCCGGAGCCAACCCACACATGACGAGCAGCACGCAAGCCAACTCGACCCCAGCCAGCACGACCCCAAAGGTGGCGGTCAACGATATCGGGTCGGAGGAGGCGTTCCTCGCCGCGATCGACCTGACCATCAAGTACTTCAACGACGGAGACATCGTCGAAGGCACCGTCGTCAAGGTCGACCGGGACGAGGTTTTGCTCGATATCGGCTATAAGACCGAGGGCGTGATCCCGTCACGGGAGCTGTCGATCAAGCACGATGTCGACCCGCACGAGGTCGTTAAGACCGGTGAGCACATAGAGGCGCTCGTCCTGCAGAAGGAGGACAAGGAAGGCCGCCTCATCCTGTCCAAGAAGCGCGCTCAGTACGAGCGGGCCTGGGGCACGATCGAGAAGATCAAGGAAGAGGACGGCGTTGTCACCGGCACCGTCATCGAGGTCGTCAAGGGCGGCCTGATCCTGGACATCGGGCTGCGCGGCTTCCTGCCCGCGTCGCTGGTTGAGATGCGCCGGGTCAGGGATCTGCAGCCGTATGTCGGCCGGGAGATCGAAGCCAAGATCATCGAGCTGGACAAGAACCGCAACAACGTGGTCCTGTCCCGCCGTGCCTGGCTCGAGCAGACTCAGTCCGAGGTCCGCCACACCTTCCTCAACACTCTGCGCAAGGGCCAGATCCGCAAGGGCGTCGTTTCCTCGATAGTGAACTTCGGCGCGTTCGTGGACCTAGGCGGCGTGGACGGACTCGTCCACGTGTCCGAGCTGTCCTGGAAGCACATCGACCACCCGGGCGAGGTTGTCGAGGTCGGCCAGGAGGTCACCGTCGAGGTCCTCGACGTGGACATGGACCGCGAGCGCGTCTCGCTGTCGCTGAAGTCCACTCAGGAAGACCCGTGGCAGCAGTTCGCGCGGATGCACCAGATCGGCCAGGTCGTTCCGGGCCGGGTCACCAAGCTGGTGCCGTTCGGCGCGTTCGTCCGGGTCGAGGAGGGCATCGAAGGCCTGGTCCACATCTCCGAACTGGCCGACCGCCACGTGGAGATTCCGGAGCAGGTCGTCCAGGTAGGCGAGGAGATCTTCGTCAAGATCATCGACATCGACCTGGACCGGCGGCGCATCTCGCTGTCGCTCAAGCAGGCCAACGAGGGCACCGTCGGCGAGGCCGTCGGCGATGACTTCGACCCGACCCTGTACGGGATGCCGGCGACCTACGACGACCAGGGCAACTACGAGTACCCGGAGGGCTTCGACCCGGAGACGGGCGAATGGCTGCCGGGCTACGAGTCGCAGCGTGAGGAGTGGGAGCGGCAGTACGCCGAGGCCCGCGCCCGCTTTGAGGCACACCGTAAGCAGATCGAGGAGTCTCGCGCCAAGGCCGAGGAAGAGGGCACTACCGAGGAGGTCCCGGCCGCCGTTGGCGCTCCCGGTGCTCCTCGTCGCGCTCGCAGCGGTGCTGGCGGCGGTGCCACGTCCAGCTCCTCGCCGGGTGCGGACGGCCCGTCGGGCACGCTCGCTTCGGACGAGGCCCTGGCCGCGCTCCGCGAGCGTCTCTCCGGTGGTCAGAGCTAGTTTCACCGCATAAAAGTTTGGGGGTCCTGGGGCTGTAGCCCCCAGGACCCCCAAACTTTTCCGGGTCCTAGTGGCGGCGATACAGGTCGCGCAGCAGCCCGATCTCGCCGCCGTGGTGCATGACCTCGCGATTGATGTGCAGCACCACGGTGCTGAACGGCTCGTCGGCGAACTCGCCCTCGTCGGGGCCGGACGGCCGGGTGAGCCCCTCGGTGCCGATCTCGCGCACCCGGTCGATCCACCGTGGGTAGCTGTCGTCGAGCTGGTCAAGTGCCTCATCGGCGGTCGCCGCGTAGCGGAAACTCCCGTAACCGGCTGAATAGGAGCCGTGATAGGCGCGACCCGCATCGAAGTGGATGTCGAGCCGCATGGCGAAGCAGCCCACGATGATGTGGGCGAGCCGCCAGGCGATCGTGGTCACCGGCGGCGGGTCAAGTTCCTCGGCCGCGATGTCGATGAGATAGCCACCAGCCCCTAGAGTCATCGGCGCCTGGCTCGCACCACGCTTGCGCAGGCTCCAGCATCCAGGCACCGGCTCCCAGAAGTACTCGTCGTCGCTGAGCCCCTCCAGCCGTGGCCGGAACTGGTTCCGCCAGTACCAGTCGAGCTGTTCGACGTGCTGCCGGTTCCAGTCGATGCTCACGACCCGGAATCCTATGGCAGGCGGTGACTCCGCGGCTCATGCCGGCTGAGGCCGATACCGATGTACACTGGTGTACAATTCTGGCCGTGGGAACAATGACGATCAGTGAAGCGCGAGCCGCCCTGCCCGAGGTGGTCAGCCGGGTGGCCGAGGGTGAAGAGGTCACGATCACCCGCCACGGCAGGCCCGCTGCAGTGGTTGTCAGGCCGGACGTCATGTGGGCAATGCCAGGTGACGCCGTCGTGACCGCTGATGTCGAGGAACTCGCCGGAGCTCTCAGCGAGCGCGCCCGGCGCCACGGTCACACGCTTTCGGAGGAACTGCGCATGATCGAGGAGGCTGCTGGGCACGCGGAGCCGTCGGCACTACCGCCGATCTCGCTCTACACCGTTCGCGTGGGCGGAACGTCTACATGGTCGAGGGAGGAAATCTATGACGACGATGGCCGGTGATCTGTCGTCACCCCCAGACCGAGTCATGCTCGACACCAACGTGCTGCTCGCGGCTACGGATGCGGAGAGGCGAGGGCATGGCGATGCCATGCGGATTTTGAACGAGTGGTCGGCCGCAGGGACCAACCTGTGCGTCAGCGTACAGGTCCTGCGCGAGTATCTCGCGGCAGCCACCCGGCCCGTCGATTCCAACGGGCTTGGCATGCCGGTGCCGGAAGCACTGGCGAATGTCCAGAGCTTCCGGGACAGAACCACCCTGCTGCCAGAGAGCGGCAGGGGCATCGATCGTCTTGTGAACCTGCTACGCGATGTCGCGTGCGCGGGCAAGCAGATTCATGATGCGAACGTGGTCGCGACCATGCTTGTGCACAACGTCCGCGCGGTCGTCACAATGAATCTCAAGGACTTCGCGAGGTTCGAGCCCTACGTGAACCTGATCGGAATATAGGTGAGTTCGCGGCTAGCGCTCCTCTCGGACGCCAGCGATGGGCCATCGATGGCGTTTCCGCGCCAGTAATGGGACATCGACAGGCTTGTAGAAAGACCCCAGCCTGGCGCCTACGGGCTGAAGGACTACGGGAAGCTGGCGGGCGCGCTATTCTCGGGAACCATGCTGCGTGTCGGACTGACCGGGGGAATCGGGTCGGGTAAGAGCGAGGTGTCGCGGCGGCTGGCCGCGCGGGGGGCGGTCGTACTCGACGCCGACAAGGCGGCCCGGGCGGTCGTCGAGCCAGGAACGCCGGGGCTCGAGGCGATCAAGGCGGCCTTCGGCCTGGAGGTGATCCGCGACGACGGAACACTGGACCGCGAGGGGCTCGGGGCAATCGTCTTCCAAGACAAGGACAAGCTCGCCACGCTGAACGCGATCGTCCATCCGCTGGTCCGCGACTGGATGGTCGCCGCCGAACAGCAAGCGCCGCCGGACGCGATCCTGGTCCAGGACGTGCCGCTGCTCGCGGAAAACGGCCTCAAAGGCCTCTATGACCTGGTCATCGTGGTGGACGTGCCGCCAGAGCTCCAGCTGCGCCGCCTCGTCGAGCTGCGCGGGATGCCGGAAGACCAAGCCCGGGCCAGGATCGCCGCGCAGGCGAGTCGCGAGCAGCGGCTGGCCGTGGCTGACGTCGTTATGGTCAATGATGGATCCCTATCTGACCTTGACGGGCGGGTCGGCGAGGTGTGGGACGAATTGTGCCGCCGGAATGTCAGACCCCCCGCTTAGAGTTGGACTAAGTCTCTAGGGGAAGGTAACGTGCGTGCGCCCGGTAACGGATCTGCAACGGAGGGTGGCCCCGTTTCATGTGGTCACCGATATGCGGCCTGCCGGTGACCAGCCGACGGCGATCGCCGAGATAAACCAGCGGATCAAGGGCGGCGAAAAGGACACCGTGCTGCTCGGCGCCACCGGCACCGGCAAGACGGCGACGGTGGCCTGGGTGGCCGAGAAGCTGCAGCGGCCGATGCTCGTCATGCTGCCGAACAAGACCCTCACCGCCCAGTTCGCCGCCGAGCTGCGCGAGATGCTGCCGGACAACGCGGTCGAGTACTTCGTCTCCTACTACGACTATTACCAGCCGGAAGCGTACATCCCGCAGAGCGATACCTACATCGAGAAGGACTCCTCGCTCAACGAGGAGGTTGAGCGGCTGCGGCACAGCGCGACGAACTCGCTGCTGACGCGCAGGGACACGATCGTGGTGGCGAGTGTCTCCTGCATTTACGGCCTCGGCACGCCGCAGGAGTACGTGGACCGGATGCTCACGCTGCACATCGGCGACACCGTGGAGCGGGACCAGTTGCTGCGCCAGCTGGTCGGAATGCAGTACGCGCGTAACGATGTGGCTTTCACCCGCGGGACGTTCCGGGTCCGCGGCGACACGATCGAGATCATCCCGCAGTACGAGGAGCTCGCGGTCCGCATCGAGATGTTCGGCGACGAGGTCGAGCGGCTATCCACGTTGCACCCGCTCACCGGTGAGGTGATCA
>JBEKHI010000511.1:0-5166 GCA_050012355.1 Streptosporangiaceae bacterium
AGGACACTGCCGAGCCGCCGGTCGTCCGAGGACCGCACCATGAACACATGCGGCCTGCTGGTCATCAGCCGCCGGATCGCCCGGAAGTCACCGGACGCCGCCAGCCGGCCGGCCACCATCACCTGGATGGTGCCGGACAGCCGCTCCACCTCTTCCAGGATGTGCGAGCTGAACACGATGATCCGGCCCTCGCTGCCAAGTTTGTCCAGCAGGTCCATCATGTGCAGCCGCTGCCGTGGGTCCATGCCGTTGAACGGCTCGTCCAGCAGCATGACGTGCGGGTCGTGCACGAGCGCCGCGGCGACCTTGATCCGCTGCCGCATGCCCTTGGAATACGTGGATATCTTGCGCCCGGCCGCGTCGGCCATGTCCAGCGTGGCGATCGCCTGTTTCGCCGCGGCCTCAGGGTTGCTGAGCTCGTGCAGCTTGGCGGTGGCCGTGACGAACTGCTCGCCGGTGAGGAAGGCGTACACCGAGTCGCGTTCGGGAACGAGAGCGACACTTCTGTATATTTCGGGATTGCGCCACGTCGGACGTTGCTCGCCAGAGACGCCGATGGTGAGCTCGCCTCGGGATGGTGGCAGGAAACCGGCGATCATGTGCATGATCGTCGACTTGCCCGCGCCGTTCGGCCCGAGCAGGCCGGTCACGCCGGGTCCGATCGACATCGTGATGTCGTTGACCGCCACCACGTTGCCGTACCAGCGGGTCACGTTGCGAAATTCGATGCTCATTGTTCGCTCGCTTTCCGGTACCTCGCGGCCAAGCCCCCGAGGCTGGCCGCGAGCATGACGACAGCGACGACGCCGTACAACGGGCCGAAGTGGCCGAGGGACGAGGGAACCTCCCCTGGGTTCGTGCCGCCGAGCCAGACCCGTACCCCGTCGATGACGGTGAACGGGCTGAGCAGGCCGACGAGCCGGGCCGCCGTGCTGGTGGCCGTCATCCCGCCCTCGGCATTGATCAGCAGCATGGCCAGCGTCCAGAGCAGGAAGCAGGTGATCGCCACGATCCCGGTGGCGTATGCCCGGCGCCCGGACAGCGACGCCAGCACCAGCCCGATCGCGGCCATCAGCACGGCCCACAGCACGCCGATGCCGAGGCCGGGGATGAGCGCCTGGGTCTCGGTCCACACGCCGTGGCCGTTCCTGGCCGAGGCGATCGTGCCGGCATACAGAACGAGCAGTGGTACCTCCACCAGGATCAGCAGCGTCCCGGTGAGCGCGAGGTACTTCGCCAGCGGGTAGTCGCCCCTGCGCAGCGGCCTGCTGAAGTACAGCGGAAGCACCCGGCTGCGCAGATCCCTTGACACCAGTTCCGGCGCCTGCGCCGCGATGAAGATGACAATGACGAGCACCCGCAGCGTCGGGGTGTACACGTCATAGCCGAACAGCCTGGCGTTGCCGCGGTTCACCGCGAACGCGTTCACGAACGCCGGCAGGAGCATGACGATGAACGCGAGGACCGGCACGATCTTGGCCTTCACGCCTCTGCCGATTCCCCAGGAAGACCGGAAGCTGTGCCAGGTCAGGGCGCGGACGATCTGCGCGCGGCCCAGGCGCGGGCCGTCGTAGCCGCGGTAGCCGAGGTCATGAATGACGCCAACGGCCTGCTCAGACATGGTTGCTCACCTCCTCCTCGTCTTCGTCGCGGAACAGCTCCTCGACCTGGTGCCGCCGCTGCTCCAGGCGGCTCATCGGCAGCCGCAGGGCCGCGACGCAGTCCCGGACGGTGTCATAGGTCTCGTCGCCCGCCAGCGGCACCAGCAGCGTCCGCTGCCGGGTCGTGGCTTTGAGGCCATGCCGGGCGAGTTCTTCCGCCAGTTCGGCGAGGCCCTCCTCGACCTCGACCGCCAGCACCTGGCTGGCCCGGGTGAAGCTGGTCATGGAGTCGGCCCGGAGCAGGCGCCCGGCGTCGATCGCCACCAGGTGATCGCAGATCCGCTCGATCTCCCCGAGCAGGTGCGAGGCGACCACGATCGAGATGCCGAACTGGGCGCCGATCCTCGCGATCAGCTCAAGCATGGCGTTGCGACCGGCCGGATCGAGGCCATTCGTCGGCTCATCGAGCAGCAGCAGCCTAGGGTCACCGACCAGGGCTTGGGCCAGCTTGACCCGCTGCTTCATGCCGGTCGAGTAGGTGCCGATCAGGCGGTACCGCTCCTCGTGCAACCCGACGTGACGCAGCGATTCCGCCGCGCGTTCCTTCGCCACGGTCGAGGGCAGGCCGGACATCCGGCCGAGGTGGGTGACGAATTCGGTCGCGGTCACGTCCGGAGGCAGGCAGTCGTGCTCGGGCATGTAGCCGAGCAGCGCCCTTATCGTCAGGCCCTCGGTGACGCTGTCATGCCCGAACACCTTGGCCTGGCCCTTAGTGGGCGAGATGAGGCCGAGCAGGATCTTTATCATCGTTGATTTGCCCGCGCCGTTAGCGCCGACCAGCCCGGTGACGCCTGGCGCCACCCGGATGGTCAGGCCGTCGAGCGCGGTCACGGATGTCTTTCCCGGGTATACCTTGGTCAGCGCCCTGGTCTCGATTACTGCCGGGACTTGCGTTTCTGGCATGCGGTCACTGTGCCGGACCAGGGATCCCGCCGTCATCGTCTTGCAGAGTGATTTGTCGGTTAGCCCATCGAGTGACCAGATGCGGCTGGTAGGCCGCGCGGGGTACGCCCTCAGGATGACGTGCCGAGAGAATCCACGGATTACGGTAGCTATATGCGATCTATCGCGTCGCCGCGGCCGCCGGTGACGGAGCGACTACGGCCGCGGCATTGGGTGGCCATTGACTCCGTGGTCGCCCTGGGGATCGGGTTGATCCTCTATTCGGTCATGAGGACGAGCCTCATGACCGTGTCCCGGCTGCCGTCAGGCGTTGTCGTTTACGAGGATGCGAGGCCGAAGGCCTCGCTTACCTTGATCCTCGTCGCAATCGCGGTGCTGGCGGTGGCATTCCGCCGTCGCCGCCCGGTCTTCATGCTGTGCCTGCTGCTGGCCGGATCGGTGGCCGTGGCCGCCTTTTCCGGCGGAGACCCGGGCGACGCCCTGATCTACTTCCTGCCAGTCGCCTATGTGCTGTATCTCATCGCGGCGACCTATGAGCGAACGCGGGCGGCGGTGCGGGTACTCGGCGCCGTTTTCGCCGCGCTCGCTGTCGACGAACTGCTGCTCGCCGTCAGCAGTGGAGGGTACCCGGTCAACGCCGGTGTGCTGATCCAGGTTGTCCTCGGCGTGATCATCGTCTGGTCCGCCGGCTACATCGTCAGGCAGCGGCGCAAGTACGCGATAGAACTGCAGGTGGAGGCGGCGAGCAAGGCGGTGGCAGAGGAACGGCTGCGGATCGCGAGGGAGCTGCACGACGTGGTCGCGCACAGCATGAGCGTGATCGCGGTCCAGGCGGGCTTCGGCCAGTACGTGATCGAGAGCCAGCCCGCCGACGCCAGCGCGGCGCTCGGCGCCATCCAGGCGACCAGCAGGGAAGCGCTTGAGGAGATGCGCCGGATGCTTGGCGTGCTCCGTCAGGCCGACGCGCCGCTCTATCCCGAGCCTGGGCTAGCCGAGCTGGACCGGCTGCTGGAACGCACCCGGGGTGTCGGCGTCGAGGTGGCGCTCGAACGGCTCGGCCCGCCACGGGAGCTGCCCGCCAGCATCGATCTGTCCGCTTACCGGGTCATCCAGGAGGCGCTGACCAACGTCGTCAAGCACGCGCGGGCAAGTAAGTGCGGCGTGCTGGTCGGTTATGAGCCTGACGCACTGGTCATCTCGGTGACCGATAGCGGTGCCGGAGTCCCGGCGATGACCGGCGCCGGGAACGTGCACGACCCGGACGCTGCCGGGGGGCACGGCATCATCGGGATGCGTGAACGAGTCACCATGCTCGGCGGCCAGTTCAGCGCCAGGCCGCTACCTGGATACGGGTTCCAGGTGAAGGCGCGGTTCCCGCTTGCGCGGGAGGTCGTGGCATGACGCTACGGATAGTCGTCGCCGATGACCAGGCCCTCGTCCGGATTGGCTTCTGCGGGATCATCGCCGCGACGCCGGGTTTCTCCGTCGTCGGTGAGGCAGCCGACGGCTACGAGGCCATCGCGATGGCGCGCGAGGCGAAGCCCGACGTCGTTCTGATGGACGTGCGAATGCCGGGCATGGACGGGATCGAGGCCACCAGGCAGATAACCGCCGACACTGGCGTGCACGTGCTCATCCTGACCACCTTCGACCTGGACGAGTACGTATTCGCAGCGCTCAGGGCCGGCGCCAGCGGCTTTCTGCTCAAGGACACGCTGCCGGCCGACCTGCTCAACGCGATCAGGGTAATCGCCGCCGGCGATGCCCTGCTGGCGCCAAGCGTGACCCGCCGCCTGATCGGCGAGTTCGCGCGAACCTCAGGACTCGGCGTGCCGCCCGCGCCAGCCCCCGCCATCCCGGCGCTGACCGACCGGGAACGAGAAGTGCTCGAGCTCGTCGCGCGCGGCATGTCCAACGCCGAGATCGCCGGGTGCCTGACGATCAGCCCCGCCACCGCCAAAACACACGTGGCTCACCTGCTGACCAAGCTCGACGCTCGCGACCGCGTTCAGCTCGTCATCATCGCCCACCAGGCCGGCCTGGCGCCGGCTACCGATTGGGGTCGTCACTGTTAACCGGCGGACGCTCATCTAGCCCGCAACGAGTCTCGGCTGGACCCGAGCGATGGGCCATCGATAACGCCATAGGAAACATGTCAAAATAAGGTGCTTTTGCGGCGTGTTGCGGGTCCTGTCGGTGGTTTTCTGCGCGTCGGCGGGACCGGGATGAGGTCGCGAACCGGGCATTCGCGCCATCTTGCCTTGCCTTGCTGTCGCGTCTGGTGATCGAATGCAGGAGCGGTGGTACGGGTCGGCGCAGCCGGTCGATACCGGGCGATATCGTGCCAGACTGGCCAGCCGTGACGACACGCCGGAAACTCGCGTTGTTCTGCGTTTCCATAGCCCCAGCGATCGGCCATCGCTGGCACCGTGGTCAGCCCCCTGCCTGGCGATATGCCCGTATCCGGGCTACTACCCCACGCGCCGGGCGGGTACGCCGGGGTCCGCGAAGCACTTGTCCCGGGTTAATGCCAATGCCGGGAAGTTAAGGGCTGAGCCCGCGTGTCAAGCAGGTTCGGCATGTTCCGGTTCGGCTGCGCAGC
>JBEKHI010000512.1:0-6544 GCA_050012355.1 Streptosporangiaceae bacterium
GGACGCGTCGTTGTAGTTCTCGATGATGTAGTTGAAGGTGGCGGTGGACATGGCGATCTTGATCCCGGCCTTGGCCGCCTCCGAAATGAAGTCGGTGTCCTCCTCCTGGATAAGGTTCAGCCCGGTGTAGGAGACCAGGTTCCAAGCTAGCTTGGTGCCCGCCGGTATTCCCGCCCCGCATTCACTGGCCGCGCTGCCCGGCTTAACGCACGTGTCAGTGCCCCCGGAAATCACCTTCCAGCCGTGCTCCTTCAGGAGAGTGACGGCGGCCGAGAGGCTAAACGGGTACGGGTTGGTCTTGGCGTCCGTCGGCTGATACGGGGTGACCGGGAAGGACGGCACGGCCGAGTAGGACTGGACACCGGCTCCGTACATGAACGCGTCGATATAGCCCGACTGGTCCACTAGGTGCTGCAGTGCCTGCCTGATGTAGAGCTGAGCGATTATCTTGTCGAAGTCCCCGGTGGTGTCTTTGAAGTTCGGACTGACGTAGTCGAACCCGTAACCAGGCGCTCCGAAGGTGTAGTAGGACGAACTCAGCGATGGCAGCCGCGGGATGTTCTGGAACGGGATCTGCGCGACGTCCACGCTGCCGGCCTTGACCGCGTTGAACGCCGCGGTCTCGGACGCGAAACCCTCAACATCTATCGAGGACATCACCTTGGCGTGCGGTCCGTCATAGCTGGCGTTCGGCGTCAGGTCGAAGCTTCCGGTAGTTGAGTTGTACGAGCTCAGCTTGTACGGCCCGTCCACGATCTGCCACAGCGGGTTTGTCGCGTAGGTGGACACGTCCTTCGACTGAGCGGCCAGGAAGTTGTAGATCGCCGTGGCATTGGCTGGGTTGGTGAAGTCCAGGAGCTTCCCGCTCGCGGAGGACTTGGCCCAGACGTGCGCGGGTAGCGGCTCGAGCGAGCCCAGTTCGTCGAGGGTGAAGAAGGACGGGTTCACCGCCTGCGTCAGGTGAAACACGATCGACATCGCGCTGGGCGTGCTGACGCTGGCGACTTCGTCGGGAATGCCGAGGCCGGGGGTGTATCCGCCCCAGTTCGCCGGGGACTCCTTCAGCCCGGCTTTCATCTCGTCGTACCAGAAGAGAATGTCCTGCGAGGTCACCGGCTGCCCATCGGACCACTTATAGGTCCCCTTGAGCGTGACCGTGACGGTCTTGTCGCCGTCGGTGTAAACGGGATCCTCAGCCAGCGACATCGCCGGCGTCTCGGTCGGTGAGTATCCGTTGCTGATGTAGTAGAGCGGCCGGTACATCTCCCAGTTGAACATGGCGTCGTTGTACGTCGTGCTGGCGGATCCGGGGACGACCGGGAAGATCCACGTCGGCGCGGAGCTGGACTGCGCGGCCACCGTGATCACCCCGGCGTGCCCGAAGCCGGCCTCCTTCGGCGCCGTTCCGTACACCCCGGTAGTACCAGTCGAGACGTTGCCCCGCGGCCAGGACAATCGCGGCTCGTGTACGTATCATCCGGGGAATCTCCTCCTGCGTTCAGCAACCGAAAGATCACTTTGAGTGTAGATCGGTCACATATAAACAGAAAGACCCGGAATGTTAACTTAGATGGGCCTACCAACGACCACGGTGCGCCAGCTCGTCCAAGCTCGGAAGTCGGCCATTATCTCCGGCTGGATCCCGAAGAACGAGGCTCCATGCCCTTCGTCAACGACGGCGAGCAGAGTGAGCAGCGCGGCGAACCCGGTGTCGATGTACCAGTACGGCACCGGCCATCGTCGACGAACGGAACATACGCCGACGTTTAACTACTTCAGTAAATTCCGTATCAAAAGCCTAGGCGGTCCGTCGCGATAGCCTCCGCCGTGCCGCATCGAGGAAAAACCCACAACCAACCATGTCCATAACGAAGGATGCCAATGCCACCGCGCGATGGTGCCGGGACGCCGGGTCGTTCAGCGAAGACATGGTGAGCAGGAACCCGGCCAGCAGGCACATCGACCCGGCGAATGCCCGCCAGAACAGCACTGGCCGGCGCTCTGGCCGTCGGCGTCCCGCGGCGATAAACAGCCAGGCGAACGGCACGGCCACGATGAGCGACAACAGCACCGCGGTGAGACTCAGCCCCGGCGAACCTGGTGCGAAGAAGGACCAGGCCGAGACGCCCATCAAGATGGTCAGCGGACATACCTGCAGCCACACGAGCACGGCCAGCCGCCAGCCCGCCTGGCGATGCAGCCAGGCCTCCAGTCGGTCCACGCGAGTCACCTGCATACGACTACCCCCATGCGAGCCACCGTCCCGAACCGCCCGCAGCCGCCTCGCCACCCGTAGCAACCCAGCTGTCCGTCCGGCATCTTATCCCGGCTTAATGCACCCTGGCTGCCCGACATGCCGGATGTTTCCGGCGGCTGAAGTGTACGAACCCGGGATAAGACGCGCGGTCGCCGCCGGGTGGCCGGGTTTGGCCGCCGCGACGCCGGCGACGGCACCGACCGGCAACCTCCAGGCGTGGCAGCGGACCCCAGCCCGCCACCACCCTTAGGTCCGCTACCGCACTTCCCAGGGAGCTAAGCGTTACCGAATGACTCCGGAGGGAATGTATGTAATCCATGGGGCACCAGATACCAGCTGTGACGGCATACGAAGTCGAAGAGCTGCTGGACCTCGCCCGTCCGCGTTGTCCGCGCAGCCGTAGCCCGTACCGGAAACCCCTGCGGGAGACCGAGGCGGACGGTCCGCCTGCGGGGGAGAACAAGAAGTACGTAGCCTGGCTGCGCCGCCGGTCGATGCTCAGGTTCGCCCAGGAGAGCGTCCGCGAGTACTCCGGGACCCCGGTCATGTGGCGAAATCCGTACAGCAGGCCCCGGCCGCGGCACGCGATCCGCCAGGCCTCGGTATGGTTCACCGCCTACCCGTACGCGCTGATCAACAGCCCCGGCGACAGCTACCTGAAGACCCTCGGCGACGACGCGCTCTGGACGGCCTTCGCCGCGATCGGCATCGGTGCCATCCACACCGGCCCGGTCAAGCAGGCGGGCGGGATCGACGGCTGGCTGCGAACCCCAAGTGTGGACGGGCACTTCGACCGGATTGGTAACGGTATCGACGCGGCGTTCGGCACCGAAGCCGAGTTCAAGGAGCTGGTCGACACCGCCGCTCGACATGGTGGCACGATCATCGACGACATTGTTCCTGGTCACACCGGCAAAGGCGCCGACTTCCGGCTGGCGGAAATGAAGGTGGGGGAGTACCCGGGCATCTACCACATGGTGGAGATACCTCCCGGTGAGTGGCATCTGCTGCCAGCTGTCCCGGAAGGCTGCGACTCGGTCAACCTCACGCCGGACGAGGAGGAACTGCTCAGCAAGGAGGGCCACATCGTCGGCCGCCTGCAGCGTGTCATCTTCTACGAGCCAGGCGTCAAGGAGACCAACTGGAGCGTCACCCGCCCGGTAAAGGGCCCGGATGGCACCACCAGAAGATGGGTCTACCTGCATTATTTCAAGGACGGCCAGCCCTCCATCAACTGGCTGGACCCGTCCTGCGCGGGCATGCGGCTGGTGCTCGGCGACGCGCTGCACAGCCTCGGCGACCTCGGCTCCGGGGGACTGAGGCTGGACGCCAACGGCTTCCTCGCGGTGGAAAAGGCGGGCCAGGACCGCCCGGCCTGGTCCGAGGGGCACCCGCTGTCCGGCACGGTCAATCAGCTCATCGGCAGCCTGGTGCGCAAGATGGGCGGCTTCACCTTCCAGGAGCTCAACCTCACCATCGACGACATCAAGGCGATGTCGGAGGCGGGCGCCGACCTGTCGTACGACTTCATCACCCGGCCCGCCTACCACCACGCGCTGCTGACCGCCGACACGGAATTCCTCCGCCTGATGCTGAACGAGTCGCTCCGGCACGGCGTCGACCCGGCGTCGCTGGTCCACGCGCTGCAGAATCATGACGAGCTGACCTACGAGCTCGTCCACTTCTGGACGCTGCACCGCGACGACACGTACCCGTTCCGCGGCAGCGGCATCACCGGCGAGCGGCTGCGCGACACCATCCGCGCCGAGCTAGCCGAGGCACTCACCGGTGCGGACCGTAGCTACAACGCGCTGTTTTCTGCCAACGGAATTGCCTGCACGACCATAACGACGGTCGCCGCGGCCCTCGGCTACGCCGATCTCACCGTGCTCAGCACCGACGACGTGGCGCGGATCCAGCAGGCGCACCTGTTGCTCGCGATGTATAACGCCTGGCAGCCTGGTGTGCTCGCGGTCTCCGGCTGGGACCTGTGCGGTGCGGTAACGCTTGACCAGGAACAGGTAGCCCCGCTGCTCGCCGACGGCGACACGAGGTGGATCAACCGGGGCGCCCACGACCTGATGGGCGTCGCGCCGCGGGCAGTGCGCTCGGCCGCCGGGCTGCCGCGGGCGAGGTCCCTGTACGGCTCGCTTCCCGAGCAGCTGGGCAGCCCGGACTCGTTCGCCAGCCGGCTGCGCGAGATCATCGCGATACGGAACGCCTGCGGGATCGCGACCGCCACCCAGCTCGCGGTCCCCGATCCCGGCTGCCCGTCGGCGCTGCTCATGCTGCACCAGCTTCCGGATGGGAGCCACCAGGTAACCGCGCTGAACTTCGGGCCGGCGCCGGTGTCCGCTTCGGTCCCCGCCGACGCGCTGCCGCCGGGAGCGCCGGTAACCGACATGGTCACCGGCGAGTACGTCGCCACCACCGCCTCGGGCGGAAGTTTCCCCGTGCGCCTGGATGCCCACCAGGGGCGTTCACTCAGTGTTTCCCCAACCAGCCAGCCCCGACCGGCCTCCCGGGTCGGCTAGGACCAGGTGTAGCCCAGGTCACACCATGACCTGGGCATACGTGCGCCCCATCATTAGTTGTAGACTACTAAATATTGTACGACTACAACGATTGGAGCCCACGTGGCCGAGCTTTCTCATGGGCGGCGGATGCTGATACTCGGTATCTGCGCGATGAGCTTGCTGATGGTGGGGCTCGACAGCACGATCGTCAACGTCGCATTGCCATCCATCCAGCGAGATCTGCACGCCCAGGTGTCCGGCCTCCAATGGGTGATTGATGCCTACACGCTGGTGATCGCCAGCCTGCTGATGCTGTCCGGGTCCATGGGGGACCGGCTGGGCAGGCGGCGGGTGTTCCAGGTCGGGCTGACCCTCTTCACCCTCGGCTCACTGCTGTGCAGCCTGGCGCCCACCCTTGGCTTCCTGATCGCGTTCCGGATGATCCAGGCGGTCGGCGGTTCGATGATGAACCCGGTCGCGCTGTCGATCATCACCAACGTCTTCACCGATCCGAAGGAGCGGGCCCGCGCGGTCGGCATCTGGGGTGCGGTCTTCGGGCTGAGCCTGGCACTGGGGCCGGTGATCGGCGGTGTGCTTGTGGACACGGTCGGCTGGCGGTCGATCTTCTGGGTCAACATCCCGGTCGGCGTCGCGGTCATCCTGCTCACCCAGCTCTTCGTACCGGAATCCAAAGCCGAACGCATCCGCCGGGTTGACCCCATCGGTCAGGTCCTGGTGATCGTCGCGCTCGCCTCGCTCACCTACGCGATCATCGAGGGTCCCGAGCACGGCTGGGCATCGGCGGAGATCATCGGCTTCTTCGTGCTGGCGGTGGCCGCCGCCGTCGGGCTCGTGCTGTACGAACAGCGCCGGACCGAGCCGCTCATCGACCTCAGGTTCTTCCGCAGCGCGCCGTTCTCCGGCGCGACCGCGATCGCGGTCTGCGCGTTCGCCACGATGGGGGCGCTGCTGTTCCTCTCCGTGCTCTACCTGCAGGATGTCCGCGGCCTCGACGCGCTGCACGCCGGTCTCTACCTGCTGCCGGCCGCCGCGATGACGCTGATCTTCGCCCCGATCAGCGGACGGATCGTCGGAGCTCGCGGACCGAGGATTCCGCTGCTGATCGCCGGCGTGGGGCTGACCGTCGGCGCGATCATGCTCACCTTCCTCGGGCTGAACACGCCGACCTGGTACATCCTGCTCTCGTTCCTCGTCTTCGGCATCGGGAACGCGATGGTCAACCCCCCGATCACCAACACCGCCGTCTCCGGCATGCCGCGAGCGCAGGCCGGAGTCGCCGCCGCGATCGCCTCGACCGGACGGCAGACCGGCAGTTCCCTTGGGGTCGCGATCGTCGGCTCGATCGTCAGCGCGGACGTGGCGAGCGGCTCGTTCAGTCACCACTTCATCAGCGCTGCCAGCGTGGCATGGTGGGTGGTGGCCGGATTCGGCTTCGTCGTTTTGATACTGGGGCTTGTAACGTCGGGACGGTGGGCACGTAGCACCGCCGAGCGTACGGCCGAGCGGCTGCGTCCCAAGCCGGTTACGGCGGGCACCAGATGAGCGGCGCTGACGCCCGGGTCTGGAATGGGCTGCGCGCGCTGGTGCACGAACGGTACGACCGGCGCAAGGAGGTCTCCGAAGCGCTCGGGATGAGCTTCATCCGGATCAAGGCGCTGCGGCGGCTGGCCGCGGCGGGCCCGATGTCGATGCGGCGGCTCGCGGCGGACCTGCAGACCGACCCGCCTTACACCACCGTGGTGGTCGATGA
>JBEKHI010000513.1:0-5135 GCA_050012355.1 Streptosporangiaceae bacterium
GCCGTACCGATCGCGCTGCTCGTTTACCCGCTTACCTAGGCAGTGACCATAACGACGGTGGCGTCGCCACCGTCGTTATGGTCAAATCACCATGGTCCGTACGGGCCTGAGCTGGAACCGCTGTTGTTGAAGTCGCGCACCTTCGGCCGGACGTCGGCGAGGTAGATCGCGGCGGCGACGAAGGCGGCGACCGGCAGTATCGAAATGAGGCTGACCCCATAGGTCACGCCGAACAGTCCGATCGCGGTGGCCACGCCCAAGATGATCAGCCAGAGCTGCTTGGTCTGCTTACCGGTGGCTGTGAAGGCACCAGCGGGCCGCCGGATCGCGTCGATGAACGCCCATGCCTCGACGACCAGGGCGGCTATAGATAGCGCGTAGAAGAACCATGTGAGCGGTGTATACGCGGAAGTTCCTGCAAGCACGAGTTCACGCTACCTGTCGTCACCGGGCTCATCCACCGGAACGGCGTCGGTGGGCACCGCGTCCTCGCTCTCCCGGCGGAAGGACTCGTAGATCTCGATAAGAACCTGCTTTTGCCGCTCGGACAGGTTCGGGTCGGCCAGCAGCGCCGAACGCACGCCCGAGTCGGCCGGTCGGTCCTCCAGGATCCCGGCCTGGACGTACAGCGCCTCAGCGGAGATCCGCAGCCCCTTGGCGATCTGCTGCAGGATGTCGGCGGACGGCTTGCGCAGCCCGCGCTCGATCTGGCTCAGATAGGGGTTCGACACGCCCGCCTGCTCCGCGAGCTGCCGCATGGAAATACGGGCCTGCTCCCGCTGCTGCCGGATGTAATCCCCAATGGTGTTCATAACACCAATTCTACCTGGGGTGCTTGCTATTGCAAACACCCAGCTAGCGGCTGACGCCCGCCGGGGCGAGATGAGTCCTGGCGTAGCTGAGGGACTCGGTGAGGTCGGTGATCCGGTCGTCCCTGTTCGCGGCTTTCCTGGTGTTCACCTCGACCACGACGATGCCGCGGAAGCCCGTCGCGGTCAGCCCGCGCAGCACGGCCGCGCACGGCTGGCGGCCCCGGCCCGGTACCAGGTGCTCGTCCGGCATCGGGCCCTTCGGCATACCGGTGCCATCGGCCAGGTGCAGGTGGGCGAGGCGCGGGCCGATGTCATTCGCCATGGCGAGGGCGTCGGAGTTCGACGCGGCGGTGTGCGACAGATCGAGCGTTACGTTCGGCACGTCGAGGGCGGTGGGGTCCCAGCTAGGGGCGTAACCAGTGACCTCAGCGGTTCCCGAGCGGATCGGGAACATGTTCTCCACCGCGAAGATGACGTCGGTCTCGTGCTCCAGCTGCTGGATGCCGGTCTCGAAGCCCTTCACGTAGTCTCGCTGCCAGCGAAACGGCGGGTGCACGACAACGGTCCGCGCGCCCAGATCCTCCGCGAGTTCCTTGGCCTTGACCAGCTTGGCCCACGGCTCGCGGCCCCAGACCCGCTGGGTCAGCAGCAGGCTCGGCGCGTGCACCGCGAGCACCGGCACCTGGTGATAGTCGATGAGCCGTTTCAGCACGTCCGCGTGCTGGCTCACCGGGTCCGTGTAGACCATCACCTCGACGCCGTCGTAGCCCAGGCGGGAGGCGAGCTCGAAGGCGTCCGGGGTCCGCTCGGGGTACACCGACGATGTGGATAGCGCTACGGGGGTGCCGTTATCCCGGGTCACTACTTCAGCCTAACCGGGAATGTCAGTGGCCACCGCTAGGGTGCGAGTCATGGCCAAGACAGCGACGGGGACGACCTTCCGGTGTGCCGAGTGCGGATGGCAGGCCATCAAGTGGGTCGGCAGGTGCGGCGAGTGCCAGGCCTGGGGCACGGTTGAGGAGACCGGGGTACCGCGGCTGGTGAAGGCCGGCATCCGCGCTGCCGCCGGTGTCCCGCCCGCGTCGCCCGCGATGCCGATCGGTCAGGTCGACGCGGCCGCTGCTAGCGCGCGGCCGACCGGCATGGAGGAGTTCGACCGGGTGCTGGGCGGCGGCCTCGTGCCGGGCGCGGTGCTGCTGCTAGCGGGCGAGCCGGGGGTCGGGAAGTCCACGCTGCTGCTGGAGACCGCCGCGCTGGTGGCGGCCTCGGGGTCCGTGCTGTATGTGACCGGCGAGGAGTCGGCGGCGCAGGTGCGGCTGCGCGCGGACCGGATCGGCGCCATCAGCGACAACCTGTTCCTGGCGGCCGAGACCGATCTGGAGGCGGTGCTCGGCCAGATCGACGGGGTGAGCCCCAGCCTGCTGATCGTCGACTCGGTGCAGACCATCGCCGCGGCGGGCGTGGACGGCGTTCCCGGTGGCGTTACCCAGGTTCGCGAGGTGGCGAGCGCGCTGATCGCCACTGCCAAGGAGCGCGGGATGGCGACCATCCTGGTCGGGCACGTCACCAAGGACGGCTCGGTGGCGGGGCCGCGGACCCTGGAACATCTGGTGGACGTAGTTTTGCAGTTCGAGGGAGACCGGCATTCCCGGCTGCGGATGGTGCGCGCGGTGAAGAACCGGTACGGCCCGACCGATGAGGTGGGCTGCTTCGACCTCGGCGAGTACGGGCTGATCGGGCTCAGCGACCCGAGCGGGCTGTTCCTGTCCAGGCACCGCGAGCCGGTTCCCGGCACCTGCGTCACCGTCACGCTCGAGGGCCGCCGTCCGCTGGTGGCCGAGGTGCAGGCGCTGGTGGGTACGTCCACCTCCGAAGTGCCCCGCCGGGTGACCTCCGGGCTCGACAGTTCCCGGGTCGGCATGGTGCTCGCTGTCTTGCAGCGCCGCGCCAACGTCAAGCTCGGCAAGGCCGACGTCTACGCGGCGACCGTCGGCGGCGTCCGCATCACCGAGCCGTCAGCGGACCTCGCGGTGGCCCTCGCGCTGGCAAGCTCGGTGTCCAACCTCGCGGTGCCGCCCGGCGTGGTGGCCGTCGGCGAGGTCGGGCTGGCCGGCGAGGTGCGCAACGTAGCGGGTGTCCCCCGCCGGGTCGCCGAAGCGGAGCGGATGGGCTTCACCAAGGCGATCGTCCCGGCAGGCTCCGGCCCGGTGAAAGCGAACATCACGGTGGTCGAAGCCGAAGACATCCGCCACGCCCTGGCCGCCTGCCTAGCGGGCTGAGCGGCTGCCGGGCGGGCCCCCGCTTGCTTTTAACCCCATGGATGGCCCATCGCTGGCGCCATAGCACCATGGATGGGCCATCGATGGGCGCTGCTAACGGGCGAGTTCGAAGGTGGTGGCGGGGGTTGACTGGGTGGCGGTGCGGGCGACGGCCGTGAAGCGGCCTGCTGACCTGGGCGGCAGCCAGCCGCGGCAGCCGTAGCCGGCGTTCCGGTTCCAGATCACCGACATCTGCACCGGCACGCCGCGGACCAGGCGCTCCTGCTGGACCGCCGCCGGGTGGCAGGCGGCGGAATCCCACACGGTCCGGCCGTGCTGCGACACCAGCACCCGCACCGCGCCCGGGCCGAACCGGAACTCGCAGCCGGAAGCCGAGGTGGACACCGCGTACACGTCGAATTCCGGCGGCTCGCCTGCCGAGTAGCTCGGCCGCACCGAGAACAGCGTCATCACCACGCTGCCCGCCTGGCAGGTGCTGTCGGCCTGGAGCTTGACGCGCTTGGCCTTCGATGAGCTCGCGGCCTTCGGCGACTTGCCTTTCTGCGGCTTGTCCTTCGCTGACTGGCTCTTCGGTGAATGGTCTTTCGGTGAATGGTCTTTCGGTGATTTGGACGCCTTCGGCGACGCGGTCGGCGACGCGGGGGCGCTCGGCGAACCGGCCAGCGCGGCCGCCGGAGTCGGCGGCACGGTGCCGTAGGCAGCCGAGGGCAGCCCGTTCGCGGCGCGGACCTCTGCCACCGCCGACTGCTGGGCGGCCGCGGTGGTCCGGCTGGCAGTTCCGGACAGCGCCCACGCGAGCAGCCCAAGGATGACCAGCCCCCCGGCGAGCATGATCACCCGCCGGCGCCAGAGTCCGTCCAGGTCATCGTCGCGATCCGCCATACGGAAAGTATGCGCAAGGTAACGCTATGAACATGGCCGACCCGCCGGCGATCAGGCCAGTACTGTGTCGGTGTGACTGGCGTCTCTGTGTATGACGAACCCGTGCTGGCGTGGTACTCGGCGAACGCGCGGGAACTGCCCTGGCGCGGCCCCGGCGTGTCGCCCTGGTCGGTTCTGGTCAGCGAGATCATGCTCCAGCAAACCCCGGTAAAACGGGTTATACCCGCACACCAGGCCTGGCTGGAGCGGTGGCCCGCCCCGCCCGCGCTGGCGGCCGATGCGCCGGGCGAGGCGGTCCGCCAGTGGGGCCGGCTGGGTTATCCCCGGCGGGCGCTGCGGCTGCATGAGGCCGCGCGGATCATCACCGAGCGGCATGGCGGTGAGGTGCCCGCGTCGCACGAGGCGCTGCTCGCGCTGCCCGGCATCGGCCGGTACACCGCGGCCGCCGTCGCCAGCTTCGCGTTCGGCCAGCGGCACGCCGTACTGGACACGAACGTGCGCCGGGTCTTCGCCCGGCTGCTGGGCGGACGCGAGTTCCCGCCCGCTCATCAATCCGTCGCCGAAACGGCGCTCGCCGAGTCCCTGCTCCCCGCGGATTCTCCGGTGGCCGCTCGCTGGTCGGTCGCGGTGATGGAACTGGGCGCGCTGGTCTGCACGGCGGCCAACCCGGAGTGCGGCGGCTGCCCGGTGGCGTCGCGCTGCGCCTGGCTGGCAGCGGGCCGCCCGCCGGGAGAACGCCCCAAGGGGCAGAAGTTCACCGGAACGGACCGGCAATGCCGGGGGCGGTTGATGGCCGTGCTGCGCGCCGCGGACGGCCCCGTCTCGCAGGCCGCCCTCGACGCGGTGTGGCCCGACCCCGTACAGCGCGCCCGCGCCCTGGACGGCCTCGTATCCGACGGCCTAGTGGACCCGCTGGAGGACGGCCGCTACGCGCTCCCCGGCACCCCAGCTGCCGCGCTCTAGCCCATCCCGAGGGCGATCCCCAGGCACAGCGATGGCCCATCGCTGGGGCTATAGCCCCAGCGATGGGCCATCGATAGCGCAAGCGCTACGCGGTCAAGCGTTACGCGTGGGCCTGAGCTGGTCCTGCGGACTCGCCGCCGCCAGCCGGGGACTTGGCGCGCGGGGCGGGCGCCGGGTCGCTGCCGACCCCGACCGCCTC
>JBEKHI010000514.1:0-5119 GCA_050012355.1 Streptosporangiaceae bacterium
CGCGAGCTGATCCGCCGCCTGCGCGCCGCCCCGGCCACCGCGCAGATCCCAATCCTCGCCGTGACCGCGAATGGCGAGCTCGCGGACACCGCCGATGCGCTGCTGGCCAAGCCCTACCTGCCAGACCAGATCCTCGCTGCGGCGAGCACCCTGCTGGCAAGCCAAGGCAGACGGAACGTCAATCGACTGTTAACCCCGGTTCCCCGCCTTGACGCGGTACTCTGCGGGCTACTTGAGCGTGGCCCGTAACGGTGCTGGCCGGGGCGCCCGGCACCGGCAAGACGCTCCTGGCCCGTGTTCGAGCCTTTCTTCACCACGAAGCCCAAAGGCGAGGGCACCGGTCTGGGCCTAGCCGCCGTGTACGGGATCATAAGGCGAACCCGCCATGCGGGAGGTCACCCGGCGGATCCTGGACCGCAACGGCTACCACATCGTCGCGGCCGCCAGCGGTGACGAGGCATTGGACGTGCTGGCTGGCCAGCTAGACCACATCGACGTCCTGCTCACCGACGTCATCATGCCCCGCATGCAGGGAAAGGAACTCGCCGACAAGGTTCGTACCTTGCGGCCCGTCGCCCGGGTGCTCTTCGTGTCCGGCTACACCCAGGGCCTGCTCGGCGCGCAAGGCGTCCTGGAAGCCCGGAGTCCACCTCATCGAGAAACCATTCACTGAAACTACCCCTTACCAAGCTCCACGAAATTCTCAACTACCCCTGCTGACGCCACCAGCCGCCACCGGGAGCCCGACCGACATCATCGCCACAGCAAATGCAGCAACCATGCGCAGAACCAGCCCCCGGATAAATTCAAGTCGCTGAACTGTGCTGGGCGAGTTCGCTCATCACTCTCGCCACCTTGCGCCCCGCCGACGCGGCCAGCTGAATAATCCAAAACGTCCGGGGGGGCGAGCGGGGATCAACGATGTTGCTTGATGTTGCCCGATGTTGCTTGGGATAAGTCCTGGGCGAGGTCCGCGATGGCCAGGCTGATCAGGTCCGCGGCCTGCTGGCCGTAGGCGGCGCGCCTGGAGTAGTGCTCGAAGACCTTCGCGTACATGGCGATCTCGCTCGGCTGGGTGATCCTGACCGCGGCCGAGTAGGTCTCGATCTGGGCTTCCCTGTCGTCGAAGATCCAGAAGCCGCCGAACGTCATGTAGTGCCGGGCGCGGGTGGGCAGTATGCCCAGCCGCAGCCGCGGCAGCTGCGATACCTCCAGCAGGTGGCGGAGCTGGTCATCCATCACCTCCCGGCCGGCCAGGCCCGCGCGCAGGGCGTGCTCGCCCAGCACGACGTGGAACAGGCGCTCCCCCGACAGCATCAGCCGGGCCCGCTCCATCCGGACCGCCACCGCGGCCGGGACGTCGGCCGGGACGCCGACCATGTCGGCGAACTCCGACAGCCGCACCGCGGCGTAGCCGGGAGTCTGCAGCGCGCCGGGCACGATGGCGGGATCGAAGATCCGGAAGTGCCGCGTCCTGGTCTCCTCGTCCAGCAGTTCCCGCTGGTAGCGCGCGGTTCCCGCCCGCAGCAGGCGCTTCAGCTCGATATACATCTTCTCGATCCCGCGGGCGGCGGCGGTCAGATCCGCGATCTGGCTCTCCGCGCCGCAGTGGAAGCACCACAGTTCGATGTCTGCATCTGACGGCATTGAGCGTCCGTGCTCGATCTTGGAGACCTTGGTGAAATGCCAGCCCGCCAGGGCGGCGAGCTGCCGCCCGGACACGCGCGCGTCCCTCCTGATATCGCCGAGCCGGCAGCCGAGAGCCTCCCGAGCCTGCTGAACATCGTTCATCATGGCCGGCTCGGGCTGCAGGGGCCGTGGCGGGCAGAGGCCATCCGGCGGGCACCGGAGGCCGACCGGCGCTGGCCGACCGGCGCCGTGCCGCTGACTATCTCGCCCCGAGCCCGTTGCCCGCCCGCAGGACAGCGCCCGACTGCGGCCGCGGCCCGCCGGCGACCCCCAGGCCCCGGCCCGGCGGCATCAGTGCTCAGGTCGTGAGGCGCGGGGGCCGCGTGTACTCGCTCACAGCCCCCGGCACAGGGCGGGCTCTGCCCGCCGTTCCTCCCGGAGGCCGCGGTTTTCACCGGACCGCGCCGGGCAGGCCGCGTCAGCGTCAACCCGATCGGCGGCCCCCGTCTGCCGGGTGGCGAAACTTCCCCCATCGTCTTCCCAGGTCATCGCGCGCCTAAAGGTTCCGCGCAACATGCTAGCAGCGTTCAAACTACGTCCGGTGACGGTCCGTGAACTGGTTCGTCAGCGCTGTCGCTGGCCAGGTACCTCCACAGCGACGGCGGTACGCGCACCACGGCCTCCCCGTCGGGAACGTCCAGTTCCGCGAGCAGCTGAGGCTCGGTCACCGCGTAGCCCTGAACGAGGTAGTCGTCGCCATCCTGATAGAGCCGGGGCGAGCCACCGTTACCCGTGTCGCCGCCGAGAAACCGTATAGACATGACCTCTCCCTGTAGTGTTGCCGTATGTTGCAGCAGCAGCAGGCTAGCGACCTTGAGGCCCGCCCTCGACACGGGACCGGGCGGCCCGCTAGCCGCCACCGAGGAACCGCTCGAGCTTTCCGGATACCCCCTCAGGATGGCGGTAGCGGATGCACGCAGTCGAGACGCTGACTGTTGCCCGGTGGGCAAGGCGCTACAAGGACAACAAGCGGCGGCGGAAACGGTGACGATCTTCGGGGAGGAGATGCGCCGCCTGATGGCCGAGCGGAGCGTTGGGCTGAGGGAGTTGGCGCGCAAGGTCAGCTACGACCCCGGCCACCTATCCAAGGTCGCCAACGGCCGGAAAGCCGTTTCCAGGGATCTGGCGCGGCGAGTTGATGAGGCGCTCGGCGCTGGCGGCGCGCTTGAGGCATTCCGGCTGACCCCGGACCCGCACGGAACGTTTGCATATGACGATGAGGAGCGCCTCATCGTGGCCGCCCCCTGCCCGGAACGCCTCGACCGGGAGAACATCAGGTCCCTCGCGGTGGCACTGACTGCAGGATATCGGCAGGCACAACAGGGCGGCTCGGTGACGATGCGGAAGGCGGTCACCGCGCAGCTGAGCGTCGTGGGCAAACTGACGCGGGAAGCGCGCGCGCCGCTGCGCGGCGAAATGCTCGGCATCGCGGGCCAGTACGCGCTCTTGGCAGGATGGCTGAATGTCAACACAGGGCGGCTGGCTCACGCTGGAGTGTGTTTTGACCGGGCGCTTGGATGGACCGTTGAAAGCGGCGATGCGGACATGACCGCAACCGCGCTAAGCCTGAAGGCTCACGTTGCCTGGGTTGGCGGGAAGATCGGCCCGATGATCGGCCTGTGCCAGGCCGCCCAGCGCAGCACCTCCGTAAGCGCGGGGGTGCGGGCGCTGGCGGTGGAGCTGGAAGCGAGGGCGAACGCTGTAGAGGGTGACGGTGATGCCGCCAACCGGAAGCTAGACAAGGCGGCCAGCCTGATAGAGCACGCGGCAGGACATCCGCGAAACGAGAATGAGCCACCGTGGATCATTTGCTTCTGCCCGGCCTTTCTGGCGTTGCAGCGTGGTCTAGCGTGCTTGTTCCTTGGCCGAAACGTGCACGCCGTCGAGTTGCTCTCGGCCGGCCTGGCGGAAATGCCGCCGCAAGTGGGGCAGTCCGAATGGATCGCTCGGTATCTCGTGCGGCTGGCGGCGGCTCATGCTCGCGCAGGCGACCCGGAGCAGGCATGCTCAGTCGCGGCCCAAGCCGCCCTCATCACACGCCAGACCGAATCGTCGCGGCTGCGCGCACAGCTAGATCGCCTGCTGGCACAGCTTTCCGCGCGATGGCCGACCCTTCCTGCCGTCGCCGACCTCGGCGAGCAAATGCTCTAGGTACCGGTCGTTGGAAGAAGGCTCGGCGCGCTCGTCTCATCAAGATGCTTGGTGGCCGCTGCGGACGCTGCGGAGCCACCGAGGACCACTGGCCGACGTAACGCAAGGAGGGACCAAGAACCTTCAGTGCCGGGGTGAGATAACTGCTCGTGAGCGCCTTGCCCTCCTGCGGGGCGAACACCGCCGGGGACCTGAATACGACCTCATCAGCCAGCAGATCATACAGCAGGGCCGGGTTCTTCGACTCGACCACGGCATGCCGGCGGCTTAGCGCGGTCACCACAACAGATCAGCCGCCTTCTCCGCGATCATCACCGTGGCCGCATTGGTGTTGGTTGACACGATCTCCGGCATGATGGACGCGTCGGCCACCCGCAGGCCCGCCAGGCCGCGCACGCGCAGCTGAGGATCGACCACCGCTCGCGAGTCGACCCCCATCCGGCACGATCCGGCCGCGTGGCCGTAGGACTGGACAGCGTCGCGCACAAACGCGGCGACGGTCGCGTCATCGGCCCCCAGGAGCGGATGGGAACGACCGCGCCAGTCGTCGAACGCGGCCTCTTCGCTGATTTCCAGCGCGTGACGTACGCCCGAGACCAGCGCCCGCAGGTCGTGGTCCTCGTCGAGGTAGCGGAAATCGATCAGCGGAGCAGACCGGGCGTCGGAACACGCGAGCGTCAGCGTCCCCCGGCTGGCCGGCCGCATGTGCCCCACGCCGAAGGTGTACCCGTGCTCGGGAGATGCCTGCCACGGATTGGCAAACGGGACGTGGATGAAGACGATCTGCAGATCGATCGACGCCCGGCCCGGCTCGCTGTCCGCCATCACCGTGACCTGGCCGAGATTGCCGGCCGGGGCGGGCAGCGGCCCGCTCGCCTCGACCGTCAGCCCGGCCAGGATGATGTGGTCCTGCAGGTTGCGGCCGACGCCGGCCAGGTCGTGCCGGACCTTCACGCTAACCTGCTCAAGCTCGGCGGCGGGGCCGATCCCGGAGCGCAGCAGGAGGTGCGGGCTGCCGATGGCGCCCGCGCACAGGACGATCTCGGCCGCGGCCGCGTAGTGGCGCCGCTCGTCGTTGACCACGACATCGACGCCGGTGCAGCGCTCGCCCTCCACCGTCAGCCGTTCGACGAGCGCCCCCGGGACGAGCTCGAGGTTCTCGCGCCCGAGGGCCGGCTCGAGGTAGGCGGTCGCGGTGCTCTGCCGTCGGCCGTCGACGATCAGGAGGTCATGGCTGCTCGCGCCGCGCAGTTGCGGCCCGTTCAGGTCGGCCGCGAGC
>JBEKHI010000515.1:0-5105 GCA_050012355.1 Streptosporangiaceae bacterium
CACGCCGGGCGGCAGCAGGTCAAGGCCGTCGAAGAAGCCCTCGATGTGCGCCCGGGAGCGGGGCATGATCGGGGCCGACGCGGTCTGGTAGACCGCCCGCCCCGCCCGGGCGGCTTCCTCATCGATGTTCTCGTCGGTGATGTGCGACAGCGCTAGGGTGCTGCCGGGCGCCATCACGTCCCTGAACCCGGCCAGCAGCGCACGGGGATCGTCGGCGTCCGGGACGAAGTGCAAGACGGCGAACAGCAGGACCGCGACCGGCTGGCCGAAGTCGATCAGCTCGCGCACCGCGGGGCTGGCGGTGATGCCGGCCGGGTCCCGGAGATCGCCCCGGACGGCGGCGACGCCCTTGGCCCGGTCCTCGAGGATGGCCTGGGCGTGCAGGACGACGACCGGGTCGCTGTCAACGTAGACGACCCGCGCGCCCGGGTCGGCGGCCTGGGCGATCTCGTGGACGTTGGCGGCGGTGGGCAGGCCCGAGCCGATGTCGAGGAACTGCCTGATACCCCGCTCCGCGGCGAGGAAACGGACGACCCGGCCGAGGAAGGCCCGGTTCATCCGGGCCGGCCCCGAACCGCCCGGGATCACCGCCAGGATCTGCGCGGCGGCGGCGCGATCGGCGTCGAAGTTGTCCTTCCCGCCGAGAATATAGTCATAGATCCGGGCCACGTTCGGCACCGTGACGTCCAGCCCGCGAGCGGCCAGCCTGTCCTGCTCCTGCGCATCGTTCACGAGCTGGCGCCCTCCGGCCTGATCACCATCGCCGCCGCCCCTTTTGTCCGGGCGTCCACACGAGCATTATGGCGCATCCCGAAGGCGCGCCGAGGCGCGAACCGCGTTGCCCCTTCAGGCCTGCGCTTCGGGAGCCACAATCGCCACGGCGGCGGCTGCTCGGGCCGACTAAGACCCGGAAAAGTAAGCCGACTAAGACCCGGAAAAGTAAGAGGGGCGCTCCCGCAAGCGGGAACGCCCCTCGCCGTGCTGGGCTAGTTCAGCGCGTCAGGCGTGAACGCCGGCGTTCTGCGGTTGAGGTCAGCCCACCCCCCAGATCTCGCCGGCGTCGCCGTCGCACGCTTCAAGGAAGAGCTTGCTGCCCTTGGCAGTGGACGATCCGCGGTCGGCCAGGCAAAGGTTGGCGTCGGTGTTGACGATTTCCCCGTTCGGCCTGGTCGCCCAGTCGGAGTTCAGGTAGCTGATGGGGTTGCTGCCCTGCGAGGGCGTCGGCGTGCAGGTGTTCACCGCGACCGGCGTGTTCTCCAGGTACTCGAAGGGATAGGCCAGGTTCGTCTCGGCCAGCGCGGTCAGGCACAGCCCCTGGTGCGTGGCCGGTTCCCCGGTCGCCGAGAACAGGAAGTCGGAGAAGTCGCCCCAGCTCTGCTCGCTGCTGCCGTCACATGGCTCGAGTTCTACCGCAGTGCCGGAGACTGTGCTGTTGCCCGGGTCTTCGGCGCACATCGTGCCCACGGCCGACACGATGGGGCCGACCGGGAGCTGGAAGTGGTCCGACCCGCCGGCCGCCGGATTGGCGGCGCAGTTGAAGATCTCGGCCGCCAGGGCGGCCGTCGCGCTGGAGTCCGGGTCGGTCAGGCACAGGCCGGTCGCGGGGTTCGTCAAGGTGCCCTCGCCCTGTTCCACTGACCATGTCTCGCGGGCCGAGCCGTTGCAGGTGGCGAGCTCGAGCCCGCTGCCGCCGGCGGTGCCTGCGGTGGCCAGGCACTCGCCGTGGATCTGCAGGGTCTGGCTGCCGTCGGGCGCCGCGTCGGGCACGAGCGCCCACTGCTGCTCGGCCGACGTCGCGCACGGCGCGAACTCGGCCTTGGTCCCGTTCGCGGCGGCGTCGCCGGTGTCGTCCAGGCACATACTGGTGAAAACCGCGGCCACCTGGCTGGTCGCCTGGCGGTATCCCGCCGCCAGGTCGGGCGCCACGACGATGGTGAAGGACGCCGATCCCCTTGCCCCGCTCGCGTCGGCCGCCGTCACCGTCACGTTTGACGTCAGCGCGGTCGCGGTCTTGACCGGGGTGCCAGAGATGACGCCGGACCGGCTGATCGACAGGCCCTTCGGCAGGTTCCGCGCGGTCCACGTCAGGGTCTTGGCGGCTGAGTCCGTCGCCTGCGGCGTCAGCGTCAGCTTCGTGCCCGCGGCTACGTCCAGCGTGCCCGGGTCGGTGACGGAGATCGTGTCCCCCGCCGTGGTGCTCGCGAAGGCCGTGATGCCGTCCGGGGTCCCCAGGCCCGTCGGGCCGTCGTACCCGGGCTCGCCGTGGCACAGGTAGGCGCGGAAGGTCTCGCACCACCCGTTGGTGCCGGAGGTGACCGGGTACAGGTGCGCCGCGTGGCCCTTCTGGTACAGGTAGGACGCCGGGTAGGTGCCCGGCTTCGGCGTTCCGGCCAGCGCGTACACGGCGGCGATGATCGGCGATGCCGCGCTCGTGCCGCCGACCGACTCCCAGTCCAGGGTCTGGCCCAGGTAAGGGTAGGTGTCGTAGATCCAGACACCGGTGTTGGGGTCGGCGACCGCCGACACGTCGTTGTCGGTCCTGGTCAGGCAACCGTCGGGTGAGGTGTCGTCGACGGCCTGCCACGTTGGCTTGGCCTGGATGGCCGAGCAGCCGGACCCGGTGCCGCTCCAGGCGCTCTCGGTCCAGCCCCGGGACTTGCCCGATGCCGGGACCAGGCTGGTGCCGCCGACGGACGTCACGAACTGGGTGCTCGCCGGGTAGGACACGCCGTAGCCCTCATCGCCCGCTGCGACGGTGATGGCGACGCCCGGGTGCCGGAACGCCGGGTTATAGGCCTGGTCGGCAAAGGATTCCGGGCCGCCCCAGCTATTGGAGACGAACTTCGCGCCGAGCGCCACCGCGGAGTTCTCCGCCGCCGAGAACTGCGAGATGCCTGGGTTGTACTGCTCCGGGATGTTGGCGGGATCGAAGTCGGCCTCGACCAGCAGGATCCGGCAGTTCGGGCAGATCGCCGAGACCATGTCAAGGTCGAGGGATTCCTCGACCTCCCATGATCCGGTCGGGTCCGCGATCGGCAGCGGGCTGGCCTTCCCGTTCTGATTGACCTTCACCACGCAGCCCGCGCCGATGGCGGTGTTGCACGCGGGCAGGCCCCACTCCTTGCGGTAGGCGGCCAGGTTCTGGGCCGCGTCCGGGTCGTCGCCGCCGTCGACGATCGCGACCGTCATGCCCTTGCCGCGGCCCTTGGACGCCGCGACCAGGTTGTACGCCTTCTGCAGGTCGACCGGCCGGTACGCGAACGGATTGATCAGGTCAGGCTGGAACGCGGCGCGCCTGCCGCTCCTGATGACCGACAGGCAGGCCATCACGCCGGGACTCGTCGGCGTCGGGCACACCTGCCGCTCCCCGGCCGGAACGCTCTTGCTTGCCGTCTCCGCCGTCCTCGCGGCAGTGTGGGTCGATGAGGCGGACGCCGACGGCGACACTGCCAGCCCCACCAGCCCCACCAGCCCCACCAGCCCCACCAGTCCCACCAGGCCCGCCACCGCGAGGGCGCCCGCAAGCTGTCGCCTTCTTCGTCGTACGTGCATGTATGCAACTCCGATCTCGTGATCAGGCCGTGTTGCCTGAACCTTCAGGGGAAGCTCAGCAAACCGCCATCAGAGACGCTTGAGAGACTTGGTTGGTTGTATCCGAGTAGCGGTGAGAATGGGTAAATGTGCCGTCCGATCGGGCATCCGAGGGACACCCCGTCTGACCTTCGGCGGAGGGTCTTAGCGAGCACTCGCATCGGAGATCGCGAGAGGATGCACTGACAGATCGACATGATCCGGTGGATAACAGCAAGAAGCTGATAGCAGGAGACGTGATCAGGTGACGACGGGTGCGGGCGAAGTCGCGCGGCGGGCCGATGGGGTTAGCCGGTACGGGCAGGCCGACTTCGAGATGCCCGATGCCACCGCGGCGCTGATCGCGGAGGCGGTGCCGGAGAACACCGCGCTCGCCTACCGGTCGCGCTGGCGCTCGTTCGAGGCATGGTGCGGGCAGACCGGCCGTGTCGCCATCCCCGCGACCGCGCAGACCGTAGCGGTCTACCTGACCCACCTGGCCACGGAACGGGGACTGAAGGCAACCAGCGTCGACGCGCACCTGACGGCGATCAGAGCGGTGCACCGGAGCGTCGGCGCGACGCCACCCGATAGCCTGACGGCGCGCAAGATCGTTGTCGCCGCGCAGCGCCGAGAGGCCGCGCGGGACGGCCGCTACGGGCCGCGCAAGGCGATGGCGGTCATGGCCTCGGATCTGCCGACAATCGTGGCGGTCTGCGACGCCGAGACGGCGGCGGGGCTGCGGGACCGGGCCGTCGTGCTGCTCGGCTTCGCCCTGCTGGCCCGCCGTTCGGAGCTGAGCGCGCTCAACATCAGCGACATCGAACTCGTGCCCGCCGAGGGACTGGCGGTCACGATCCGCTCGTCGAAGACCGACCAGTCCGCCCGGGGAGTAGTCCGCCGGATTCATTACGCAGCGAACGAGCAGATCTGCCCGGTGCGCGCCGTCCTGGCGTGGACGTCATTCCTGGCCGCACGCGACGTCACCTCGGGCCCGCTGTTCACCCGCATCGACCGCTGGGGAAACGTCGGCCCAGCCGTCGGCGGCCGCTACCCGGCCGGGCCGACCGGGGACGGCCGAGACGGACGCCTGCGCCCGCAGGCCATCGGGGCCATCGTCGCGGCGCTCTGTGCGTCCGCCGGTCTTAGCACCCGCGGCCCGGACGGCACCCAAGACATCCTTGGCATACTCGCAACCCAGGGCACGGCTTCGGATGTCTCAGGCGATGCCCAGGTGGGGGAGCGACGCCGGTACAGCGGCCACAGCCTCCGCCGCGGCGGTGCGACCTCCATGCTCAAGGCAGGCGCCCAGCCGCTGAACGTCAGCCGCCACGGCCGCTGGTCCGACGGCTCCCGCTCCTTCGTCGGCTACGTCGAAGAGGCCGTCGGCTTCGGCGACGACAACCCGACCCTCAATCTCCTGTGAGTGCGACCGCGCGCGGTTAGGTACGCCGGGCGGCTCGAAGCCGGTGGCCCGCGGCGCGCGCAAAGAGTCCGGTTATCGATGTATCTAAACGTCGTCGGCGCCCTCTGTG
>JBEKHI010000516.1:0-7891 GCA_050012355.1 Streptosporangiaceae bacterium
ATGGACCCGGAGGGGCCGATTCAAGACGCGGTAAAGGACCATGCGGATCCGCGAACGGCCGCATTCCGGCGCGTAGCTGGCCCTGTCCGAGGCTGAAGACGGCGGGCTCTACAGCATGTGGGTCACCAGCCGCTCAGAAACGCAGAGGAATGGCTGGGCCAACGTGCCTGGAGCGACGCCGCCGCGCACGGTTGGAACAGGATCGGAAGCACACCACCTGGTGGCGGAAGTCTCGAATGCGAGGTACGAACGGTCTTGACCGGTGGGTGAAGGTCAGCGAGGCTCAGATCACGTGCAGGGAGGGGTGCGGCCAAGCTCGGCACCTGAGCATCGCCTATTACGACTCGCTGCACCGACCACACCTACATCAAGGGAGATGGGCCATGTCGGGAATCATCGTCGGAGTCGACGGCTCCGGTCATTCACAGCAAGCGCTGAGATGGGCGATGCGGGAAGCGTCGCTTCGCCATGTTCCGCTTACTGTGCTCACCGTGCACCAGGCGATCACCGGCTACCTGGGCCGCCCAATCGACTACTCCGGCGACAAGCCCGCCACGGAGCAGGCGCGTGACGTGGCGCAGGAAGAGACGAACAAGGTGCTGGAAGAACTGGGCGATCAGCGCCCGGATTCCGTCACCGTTAGCGCGGTCAACGGGCTGCCATCGGAAGAACTGCTCAATGCCTCCGCCGACGCAGACATGATCGTGGTGGGATCCCGGGGTGCGGGCGGGTTCGCCCGCCTGCTGCTGGGTTCGGTGTCCACCCAAGTCACACATCACGCGCGCTGCCCAGTCGTCGTCATCCCCGCCGACAACCGCGAGTGAATCAGCTAAGCGCTCCTCACATCGCACTTGCGGGCTTCCCGGCTTCGTCCGGGAAGTACCGGATCATGTTCTCCTGAGTGAACGACGCGATGAGCCGCCCGTCGGCGGTGAAGACGTGGCCCTCGCCGTAGCTGCGTCCGGCGCCGGCGTGCAGGCTGCGGTTCGAGATCAGCATCCACTGGTCCGCCTGGACGGGCTCGTGGAAGCTCAGCGTGTGCGCGATCACGCCGGTGGAAAGGCTCTCGTGCGCTTGCGACTGGCCGATCCCCTCGTGCGGGCGCATCGCGGCGGCGATCAGGAACCCGTCCGTGAACCACGAAAGCAGCGCCTGGTGCTGGGCCTGTTCCGCGGGCACGTCGGTAAAACGCACCCACACATGCACCTCGGGCTCCCCGGTCGCGGCGGTGGTCATGAGGTCGACGCCGTCCACCAGGCGAAGCTCCGCGCCGGGATAAGGCGAGGGCATCTGCGGTGCGTCCAGCGGACCCGTCGCGAGCGGGACCGGGACCTGATGCCGGATCACGTCGGGCTCGGCGACGTGCAGCAGGGCCATTCCGCGGCTGAGGACCCGGTCACCCTGGGACGCAGTGGCGACCAGGCTCGCGAACGACCTACCTGAGTGGATAGGCTCCAGCGCGATCTCTACCGGACGAGTGGTCGTCCCGCTCTTGGCGAAGATCACGTGCAGCGACTTGACGCTCTTGGCCGACTCGGATCTCGAGGCCGCCACGATCATCTGTCCCATGAGTTGGCCGCCGAAGACGCCCGGACGCCGCTCCTCGTGGACGCTTTCACCGCGAAAGCTCGATTCACCGGTTCGCTCGAGGTCGAACGACCGCAGGATCGGAGAGGTCGATGGCATGCGAGTAAATTAACGCCCGCGCACCGATCCGTCAATTATGCTCTCGTATAATGAGAATCATGTTCTCGCAACCGGAGTCCGTCCAGGACAACATGCCTCGCCACGTCCTCAGGGAACTCGGGTTCGCGGTCAGATCGGCCGGAGACGGGCTGATCGGCGAGGCACCGGTAACACCGCACGCACACGTTCCCGGTACCTCGCACTTGCGGACATCGGTGCTGGCAGCGTGGGCGGACATGCTCGCCGGACTGCTGGCGATGCGCGCCTTCGAGCCCGGTGTGCCGGTCACCGTCGAACTCGATGTACACCTGTACGCCCCGGCACCCGCCGCCGGCGTGATCCTGGGTACCAGCCGCACGGTCAAGGCCGGCCGCTCGGTATTCGTCGCGGCGATCGATTTCACCGACGGAGACGGCAGGCCGGTCGCGCTCGCGGGCGGTTCCTTCATGGCGGCACCGGATCGCACGCTGCGAGCCCCATCGGCCACCAGCATCGACGAGCCAGCGCCCGCGGTGCTGCTGTCGGTGCCGCTTGCCGAGCGGGCGGGGTGCACCCGCGCGGAACCCGGAGTAGCCGTTCTTCCCAGATCCGATGACGGTCTCAACGCGTCGCGAACGGTCAACGGGGGCCTTATTGCGCTGGCCGCCGAGGAAGCGGTGCTGTCCCTGGCCCCGGGCGGCACGCTGTCCTCGCTGGGGCTGCGGTACCTGCAGCCCGCGCGCGTCGGGCCGGTCGTAGCCAGCGCCCGCATCCGCGACGGTTTGGCCAGCGCAGAGCTACGCGATGCCGGTAACGGCGACCGTCTCTGCGTCACCGCCACCGCCCGAACCTGGCCCACTCGAGCGGAGAAATAGGGCAAATCGGCGCGCCACAGCCTCGCAAGACACGGCATGCCTGCCGGAACAATAGCCCGTAAAGGGACATATCATCCCTTCTACAGGACTGTCGATGGCCGCGGGAACACCCGGCGGGGGCCCCGGGGACACCCGCCGAGGCCCCGGGGGCATCCGCAGACGCGGCGGCACCGCAGGCCAGCCGGGCAGCGATGACTCAGCGCTGCCCATAGAGGGGCGTCGATGACTCAGCGCTGCCCTTGGGAACCGGGGGCGCCCGCCACATCGGACGCGCCAGGGGAAGCAGGGGAACCGGCGGCGCCGGCGGCGCGCATGGTGGCGCGGGTGTGATCGTCGAAGCCCAGTTCCGCCAGGACCGCGTCCGTGTGCTCCCCTAGTTGCGGAACAGGTGCGGTCTGCCAGTCCCAGTCGTCCGACTCCACCGGGGGGAGCAGCCCCTGCACCGGCCCCGACGGGGAGCCGAACTCTATCCAGCGGCCGCGGTCAGTGAGCTGCGGGTGCGCCACCACGTCCGAGGGGCTGTTGAGGCGCGCGTGGCCTAGGCCAGCCGCGCCGGCCGCGCTTCGGCACTGCGAAAGCGACAGGCCAGCGGCCCACTCCGCGATCACCGCGTCAAGCTCAGGCCGCCGGGCTACCCGGTCCGCGTTGGTCGCGTAGCGAGGGTCGTCCGCGAGATCCGCACGGCCAAGCACGTCCGTCGCGAGCCGCTGCCATTCGCGGTCGTTGGTGGTCCCGAGCACCAGGGTCTGGCCGTCGGCGGTCGGGTAGGCGCCGTAGGGAGCGACGGCGGGCGAGCCGACGCCGAGCGGCTGGATGTCAGTGCCACCATAACGCGCGTGGTAGAGGGCGTAACCCATCCACTCGGCCACCACGTCGAAAAGGCCGACGGAGACCGCTGTCCCCTCGCCGGTGCGTTCCCGAACGAACAGCGCGGTCAACACGGCGGACAGCGCGTACATCCCGGCACCGATGTCGGCAACCGGGATGCCGGGCTTGGCAGGGCGACCAGGGGATCCGGTAATCGCGCAGGATCCCGCCTCCGACTGGACGAGCAAGTCGTAAGCGCGATGGGACGCGTAGGGCCCGCCGCGACCGTACCCGGAGATGTCCACGGTGATGAGCCGCGGGAACCGCGCCCGCAACTCGGCCGACGACAGGCCGAGCCTGGCAGCAGCGCCAGGCGCTAGATTCTGCACCAGCACGTCGGCGCGCTCGATCAGGCGGTTCAGCGCCCGGAGACCCAGCGGATGCTTGAGATCCAGTGCGACCGATTCCTTGTTGCGGTTCGCCCACACGAAGTAGGCGCTCTGCCCGAGCACCACGTCGTCGTAATCCCGGGCGAAGTCACCGCCCGCGACTGACTCGACCTTGATCACCCGGGCGCCGAGGTCTCCGAGGTGCCGCGTGCAGATCGGCGCGGCGACGGCCTGCTCGACCGCGACGACCACGACCCCGGCCAACGGCAGCACGTAAGTCCTGGTCCCCTGGCAGCACTCCGCAGAACCGGCGGAATATCTCGTCGCCGCACGGCTGCGCGGGGATACCCGCCGCCGCGAGCGCGTGCGCCTTGAACGCCCGCGCGGCGGCGCTCGGCTGGTGCCGCATCACGCCGAGAGTTTCCATCTCCGCTTCACGCTCGCCCCACAGCCACACATCCGCCGTGCTCTGGGCCTCCCGGATGATGCGGCAAATTCGCTCTGTATGCACGGATAGCTGGGTGCACACGGCGAGGAGTTCGGGGGCACTGCCTCCCGCGGGTGCGGCGGTAAGGTCCGCCACGCTCGCGCCGAGTATCCGCAGCGGCCTGGAGTCGGCTCCGGCGGGGGTCAGGACCGTGACGTCCCAGCCGGCCATCACCTGGTCGAAGAGCCACGCGCCGGCGAACCGTACCGCCGCGCCGGGGTCCGGTGCGACGGCGACCAGCCGGTGCTTCAGCGCTCGCGAGACTCCCACGCGAGGTGCCCGGCGAGTGACCTGATGTATCCGTTGAGCGCTTCGGTCAGCGGAATCGATGGATCGAGCAACCATGATGCCTCTATCCCGTAGAGGAAGGCGATGATCTCGGTGGCCTTCACGAACGGATCGATGTCGGCGCGATAGCGTCCGGCGTCTTGTCCCCGCTGGATGGCGCTCGCGACTATCTTCACCGAGTCCCGGTACCTTTCCAGGAATCGATCGTGGAGCGGGGCATCTGGGGCGATGTTCTCCATCTGGAGGACGGTGAATGTGCCGACCGACTCGGGTGACCGCCGGAATCGCTCGCGGGCATTCTCCAGCGCCTCAATCAGATCCAGCGATATATCGACGTTGGCCACGTCGGCCGCATCGCGCGCGTCGAGCACGGCGTGCAGGAGCTGTTCCTTGGACTCGAAGTGGTGCAGCAGGCCCGCGGCGCTCACTCCGGCCTCCTCGGCGATCTGCCCGAGGGTGGTGCCGCGCCCGCCGTTCCTGGTCAGCAACCGCTGCGCCGCGGCCAGGATGCGTTGCCGACGGTCCTCGCCCTTGGCGAGTAGCGCGGCGTACGGCTTCTGATCTGGCACCGGGCCACATCGGGATAATCTCACCGGCCGACGCGACCCGCGCCGGAAACCAGCGATCTCGCGATGACCAGCCGCTGGATGTCGTTGGTTCCCTCGCCGATAGCCATCAGCGGAGCGTCGCGGTAGAGCCGCTCGACCACGTACTCCGCCGAGTACCCGTAGGCGCCGTGGATGCGCATCGATTCCAGCGCGCACTTGATCGCCACTTCCGAGGCGTACATCTTCGCCATGCCCGCCTCCATGTCCACCCGGCCGCCGGTCGTCTGAGACCTGGCCGCCGCCCAGTACGTCAGCAGCCGCGCGGCCTGGATCTCGGTGGCCATGTCGGCGAGCTTGATCTGAATGGACTGGAAGCCCGCGATCGGCTGCCCGAACGCCATGCGCTCCCGCGAATACGCCAGCGCCGCGTCGTACGCGGCCTGCGCGACCCCGACGGCGCGGGCCGCGATGTTGACCCGGCCGATCTCCAGCGCGCTGAGCACCTGTTTCAGGCCGCGGCCCTCCTTGCCGCCGAGCAGGTTCTCCTCCGGTACCCGCACGCCGACGAGGGCCAGCTCACAGGTCTCCGGCCCCTTGTACCCCAGTTTGGGGAGATCCCGTCCGACGGAGAAACCGGGCGTCGACGTGTCGACGAGCAGCACCGACAGCTCTCCGTCCTCGGTCTTGACCAGGACCGGGAGCATGCCGGCGACCCGCGCGTTGGTGATCCAGGTCTTCGTGCCTGACACGAGGTACGCGTCTGCGTCACGGCGAGCGGTCGTCGTGATCGCGCGCAGGTCCGAGCCCGCGCCCGGCTCGGTGAGCGCGATCCCGGATCGCAGCTCACCGGTGGCCATTCGCGGCAGGTAACGCTCCTTCTGGGACGGTGTCCCGTTGCGCGCGATCAGCCAGCAGGCCACCGAGTGCGGACCGAAGAGCCCCGCGGCGCCCAGCCAGGCCCGCGCGATCTCCTCGAAGGCCAGCGCGTAGCTGACCCGGTCCGCGCCGAGGCCGCCGTACTCTTCCGGCACGTTGAGCCCGAACAGCCCGAGGTCGCGCAACCCGGCGAGAATGTCCTCCGGGTACTGGCCAGAACGCTCGAGTTCGGCGGCCACTGGCACGATCCGCTTGTCCGCGAAGTCCCGCAGCGTCTGCCGAAACAGCCGCTGCTCGTCGTCAAGCTCGAAGTTCACCGAGCCGCCGCCGCCACGGCCCGGCGAGCGCGTTCCCGGTAGCCTTCCAGCTTCTCCTCCGGAGCGACGACGCGGTGGCTGCGGGACTGAACGGAGACGTCGTGTCCCGCGGCGGCCGCCCGCAGCGCGCCGACGGTGGCCTGCTCCCGCGGCAGATGAGCGAACGGGTCGAAGGAGTACCAGCGCATCGCGTTCTCGTAGGTCATCTTGCGAATGTCGTCATCGCTGACGCCCTCGCGCTCCATGACGGCGCTGAGCTCCTCGGGAGCACCGGGCCACATCGAGTCGCTGTGCGGGTAGTCCGCCTCCCAGCAGATGTTGTCGATGCCGATCTCGTGCCGCAGCTTCACGCCCAGCGGGTCGCTGATGAAGCAGGTGAGGAAGTGCTCGCGGAACACCTCCGACGGGAGCTTGCCGCCGAAGTCCTGCAGCGTCCAGGTGGCGTGCATCTCGAAGGTCCGGTCGACCCGCTCGAGGAAGTACGGTATCCAGCCGGTGCCGCCCTCCGACAACGCGATCTTGAGGTCGGGGAACTCCTTAATCACCCGCGACCACAGCAGGTCGGCCGCGGCCGACACGATGTTCATTGGCTGCAACGTGATCATAACGTCGGGTGGCGAGTCCACCGCGGGCACCGACAGCCGCCCCGAGGAGCCGATGTGCACCGACAGCACGGTGCCGCAGTCGCTCAGCGCGCGCCACAGCGGGTCCCAGTAATCGTTGTGGAAGCTCGGGTAGCCGAGTACCGCGGGGTTCTCGGTGAACGTGAGCGAGTGGCAGCCCTTGGCGGCGACCCTGCGTACCTCGGCGGCGCACAGCTCCGCGTCCCAGATGGCGGGCAGCGCCATCGGGATGAACCTCCCCGGATAGGCGCCGCACCACTCATCGATATGCCAGTCGTTGTAGGCGCGCACCAGCGCGAGCGAGAAGTCCGGGTCGTCGGTGGCGAACAGCCGCGCCGCGAAGCCAGGGAACGACGGGAAGCACATCGACCCGAGCATGCCGCCCGCGTTCATGTCCTTGATCCGCTCGTTGACGTCGTAGCAGCCGGGCCGGATCTCGTCCAGGCCCTGCGGTTCCATGCCGTACTCCTCCTTGGGCCGGCCGGCCACCGCGTTCAGCGCGGCGTTGGGTATGACGGTCCCGCGGAACTGCCACACGTCGGTGCCGTCGTCCCGGTGGACGAGCTGCGGCGCTTCCGCGCGGTACCGCTCGGGGAGATGGTTCACGAACATGTCCGGCGGCTCGATGATGTGGTCATCGACGCTGATGAGTATGTAGTCCTCGAGCTTCATGCTCTCTCCTTGTAAATCTGGTGCCGGCGCTAGTCAGACGCCGGGAGGGGCTTGGCCGCCTTGATGGTCATCGGGACACCGTCACAGCTCAGCGCGCCGGCCCCGGATGCGGTGCAGAGCAGCTCGAGGGTGCCCGCGTCGTTGACGTAGCGCTTGCCGATCAGCGTGCCTTCGTCACCGCTGCCCGCGGAGGCCGCGCGGCCGACCGCGGTGATCATCGGTTCCCCGCCGCAGGTCACCAGCGGGTGCTCTCCGGCCGGTGCCCGGACGACGACGACTCGCGTGGCGCACACGGTGCTGGCGAGCTGCTCACCGGGCCGCAGCGCCGGTCCTGCCGTGGTCAT
>JBEKHI010000517.1:0-7378 GCA_050012355.1 Streptosporangiaceae bacterium
CCACCGCCTGGCGCTAGCCGCCGAGCGTCGCGATCCGTCCACCCGGACGGCGAAGACGCTGCTGCAGGCGGACTCCGCGGTCTCCGCCGTATCCGGGCGGGCGGCCCGCAGGCAAGAACGCCGCAAGACAGCACGGTGACCTGTTATTCGCTGTAGCCGGTGTCGCGGGCGAGGGCCGCCGTCATGCGGACCCAACGCGGTCGCCCGGGTAGCTAAACCCCAGGGGCGGTCGTTGGCGCACCTGGGCGACTGACCGTGTAAAGAACTCACCTTAGCCAGGGCGTGGGTCAGGGACCCGCGGCGGCGTGGCTGCGGGCCTGGTCAGGGCGGGTGCTGGGTTTAGGCGGCGCGCTCGGTGACGGTCACTTCCACGCCGAGGGCCCGTAGCTGGCGGAGGTGGCCGAGGATCTTCTTGTCCTTGTCGGTCTTGCGGGCGTGGTGGTCCGGTCCGAGGTCGGCGAACCGCGCTTCGGGGTCCTTGAGCAGGTGCCAGATGATGATGAGGATGGAGCGGCCGACGGCGCAGCGGGCCCTGGCGCCGCCGCGGCGTCTGGCGATGCGGCGGAGCCGCTCGCCGAGGAAGGTGTCGGTCTGGCCGGCGCCGTTGGCGGCCTGGGTGCAGAAGCCCCTTAGGTAGCTGTCGCCCTGTCCTTTCTTCGGTTTCCGGGACCGGGGCCCGGACTGGCTCGCGACGGGGGCCAGTCCGGCCCAGGAGGCCAGGTGGCCCGCGGTCTTGAACCGGGACATGTCCAGGCCGACTTCGGCGATGATCGCCATGGCCAGCTCCGGGCTGACGCCGGGGATCTCCGCGAGCCGCTCCGCGGCGGACAGCACGGCCGCGTCCGGGCCGGCGCCCGGGCCGGTCACGCCGTCGCGGTCGGTTCCCCAGGCCGCGGGGATCGCCTCCAGGCAGGCGGCGATCCTGGCTTCCAGGATGCTGATGTCCTCGTCGAGGTAGGAGATCAGGTCCAGCAGGGTCTTGGCCATGTGGGCGTGGGACTCGGTGAACATCATGCCGGTCAGGGACGCTTCGAGGTCGCCCTGCCGGCCGCGCAGGCTGCCCTCGGCCAGGGCGGCCAGCGCCCGGGGGTCGCGCTGGCCGGCGATCATGGCGCGGATGATGAGCCGGGCCGTCTTGGTCTTCACGCTGGTCACCGAGGTGAGCTTGACCAGGGCGCCCTCCAGCAGCTTCTCCAGCCGCTGCCAGGCCCTGGTCCGGTCGTGGACCAGGTGGAGGCGGCCGCGGGTGTACTCCCGCAGCGCCCGGATCTCGGCCGGCGGCACGAACGAGGGGCGCAGCAGGCCCATCTCGGCCAGCCGCGCCAGCCACTGCGCGTCCAGCCGGTCGGTCTTCGGCCGCCCGGCCAGCTGCCTGGCCTGGGAGGAGTTCGCCAGCGTCACCGCCAGCCCGTGCGCCTCCAGCACGTAGTACCACACCCGCCAGTAGTCCGACGTCGACTCCATGACCACGGCCTGCACCCCGTCGGCCAGCAGCCGCACCGCCAGCGCCGCGACCTCCGGCACCGTCGCCGCGACCTCCTCGACCCGGCTGACCCGCCGGCCGCCCTCGCGCACCGGCGGGAGCCGCGTGCAGACCACCGCGGACGCCTTCGCCACGTCGATGCCCGCGACCCGCTCGTGCCGCAGCTGGTACTCCTCATCCTCCACGAGCTGAGCCGGAATCCTCCGCGCCCTCGCGCTGCCCATCCGCGCCTCCTATCCTTGAACCGGGTAACACCAGCGGGCTGCCCGGGGACCCGGATCAGCAGGCTCAAGGCCGCGAATACTGACCGGCGTGCTCAAGGCAACAAGAGGCGACCCTCTAGTCAGGTCCCGGCGCCAGGCTTTGCAACGGGCTCGTATCCCACAGTGGTCCGGCGTCACGGGCAGCCCGCGCCCCACCCTGCCACCCCGGCCCCCCCGGCGCAGCCGCATCACCCGCCGCCAGGGCCCGGCGCAGCCGGGACGCACCCCGCCCGCCCGCACCACCAGACCGGCCCGGCCACCGAGCGCCAGCAACGCAAGCCAGCCGACGACCCGCACCACCCCCATTTACACGCCAGCGCGACGAACCCCCGGGATGAAAAGGCTTTGCATAGCTCCCGGACAAAATGAAACGTTTCAGTAGGCTTGAAAGTGTCCGGGAGCTATGCAAAGACGAAAAAATGTCCGGCAGCTATACAGAGTGGGAATCAAGGAGCGAGGAGGAAGGGGCCTTCTGGGACTGAAGGGAAACTAGGGACGTGGGGCAGCCTGGCGATGGCCGCCTGCAACGGAACGCTGTCGCAGTGCTAGGAACGGATCAGGCTGGTGAGCCGACAAGAGCCGCCTCGGTCCGTTCCCGAATCGCTGGAAGGGTTCAGCCGGACTCGGAACCCGCGCCTGTGAGACGGGAGGCCGCTGGTTGGCTGTCGACGTTCCATCCGAGGGCGGTCTGGATTGCTTCTGAGCACTTGGCGAGTGTCGAGTGCAGCTGAGCGAACTCCGATCGGCGGTCGGGTACGTCGAGGTCTCCGCACGCCCACGGGCAGCCATACGCGCACGCTTGGTCAAGGGCGCCGTGCAGCCTGCCTACCGGGCAGAGGAACTGGGCCACTGCGGTTCGGTTCAACCTGGGCAGGATCGCGTGGATCTGGGTGAGCAGGCCAGGGATGTAGGCGAGTTGGCGTGCCAGCTCGGCAGCGGTCCGAGCGCAGTCGCCGGCCTCGATCTGGCGGAGTGTGCGATCGACTGAATCGGCGAGTTCTACCGCGCACTGGACCAGGGGATTATCCGGGTACTTGCAGCATGTCCCCAGTTCAAGGGCAAGGCACGCATTTACGCAGTCCTCGTGCAGCCAGGCCGGCCGCTGGTACCGGGCCTCCTCCTCGAAGCCGTCGTCGAACACCGGCCGCTTGCGCCGTGCAGTCATGATGTCCTCCCAGAAGCTTGATCGAACTGATGTTCCGACCATACGGCGGGGGTCTGACAACGCTCCTATTCCTCGTACTGGGTGGGGCGGGCGGTGTACCTTCCACTCCCCAGATCGGGGATCGTGTTGTACGACGGTGTACGATTCTTGCATGGCAGTGATGACGGTTAGCGAGGCTCGGGCGGCCCTGCCGGAAGTGCTGACGCGGGTCGCGCAGGGCGAGGAGATCACGATCACCCGCTACGGGAGCCCGATCGCGGTGGTGGTGAGGCCGGACATCGTGTGGAGCCGGCCTCGCGCGGAGGTGATCATGGACGAAACCGTGGGGCTCGTGAGGATCTTGCGGGAACGGGCCAAGCGGCACGGACGCTCGCTTGAGCAGGAGCTTCGCTCGATCCTTGACGCGGCTGGCAGCGATCCTGAGCCCGCCCCGCTGCCGCCGATCCGCCTCGCCACGGTGCGCACGGCCGGGAGTTCCTCGTGGTCGAGGGAGGAAATCTATGGCGACGAGGGTCGCTGACCTGGCGTCTGCTCCCGACCGGGTGATGCTCGACACCAACGTGCTTCTGGCGGCGACCGACGAGAGCAGGGCGGAGCACCCCGACGCGCTGAGAGTCCTCAACGACTGGGCAGCAGGGCCTACCGACCTGTGCACGAGCGGACAGGTCCTGCGCGAGTATCTCTCGGTGGCGACGCGGCCCGCCGAGCACAACGGCCTGGGCCTGAACCTGCCGGATGCGCTGGGGAACGTGCGGGCCATCCGCGGGCGGACCACGCTGCTGGCCGAGGACTCCAAGGTCGCCGACCGCCTCGTCGGCTTGCTAGCCGATGTCGAATGCCGGGGCAAGCAGGTCCACGACGCGAACCTGGTCGCGACGATGCTCGTTCACGGCATCGGCACCGTCGTCACCATGAATCTGGAGGACTTCGCCCGCTTTGCGCGGCACGTAACTTTAATCCGGCTGTTAAGGCCGGACACCGACACTAACTCCATGTCAGGGGGCGGTGATCCCAGAGTGCCGACACAGGCAGTGCGTAGATGTCGTCGCCAAACGACCCTTCGGAATCACTTCTGCGTCTCGCAGGGACGCGAAAGCGCCAATGTCTCTGACGATGACCGTGCTTAGGTAACCGTCGTACCAGGAGCGCCGCACGGCCGGGACACCTATCGTCAAGACTTCTGGGTAGCCGCCCTCCGTGATCAGATCCAAGTAGGCGTCTCGCGTCCATGACGATTCGCGGCTGGCGAGGAGGGTGGATGGCTCACCGAGGAGCCGGTCCGCAAAGTCCGTCGGCCCTCCGGTGCGTTCGTTGAGGCTGAGCGGCCACAGATCCAGAAAACCGGCTCTTCCCGCGAGTGATTCCGACAGCGTCGGAACCGTGAGGAACCGCGCCGAGCCGGACAGGATGAACTGCCCAAGCCGCCGATAGTCGACCTGCAATCATCGGTTGCATGTTGTCGTTCGACGTGCTACCTTCGGTTGCAGATGCAGGTGACAGCGAGCGGCTCAGGAGAGGAGCGGATTCTGATGGCAGACCTCATGATCGATCGGGAGGTGCTGATCGAGGCACCGGTCGAGGTGGTGTGGCGCACCCTTACCGAGCCCGATCAGATCACGCAGTGGTTCGCGGACCGGGTAGAGCTCGTGGTCGAGCCGGGCGCGCACGGCTTCATGGAGTTCGGGGAGCAGGGCGGTCCGGTCGTGGTGGAGGTGGTTGATCCGCCGACTCGGTTCGCGTTCCGGTGGAATTACCCGCGCGAGGAGGAGCCCGTGGCCGGGAACTCGATGCTGGTCGAGTTCACGCTGACGCCCGAGGGCGACGAGCGGACCCGTCTTCGCGTGATCGAGAGCGGCCACGAACTGTGCCCCTGGCCCGACGCGGAGAAGCAGCGATACGCCGACGAGCACCTCGGCGGGTGGCCCACGTACCTGGATCGACTCGCCACGCTGGCCGGGAAAGCCGATCGGGATGACAACGCAGGCCGATGATGAGCTCTGGTCGGCGATCGCCGACCCGTCTCGTCGCCGGGTCCTCGATCTCCTGGTCAGCAACGGCGCGGTAAGCGCCAGCTGGCTGGCCGGACGGGTGCCATTCTCCCGCCAGGCCGTCTCCAAGCACCTCGTCGTGCTCGAAGAGGCCGGGCTGGTCAGCCGGCGTAAGCGCGGAAACCGCGCACGCGGAGAACAAGGAAAACCAGGAGCACGCAGAGAAGAAGGAGAGGAACCGTCATGAAGGATGAATCAGCGCACCTCGGCGGAGCGCCGACCGGCAGCACCACCGCGCCGAGCCTTCCCCCGGTCGTCGACCGGGCCGCCTTCCAGGCCGAACTCGACCGGCTGCGGATCCAGGAGAAGGCGCACACCCGTGAGGGCGACGCGATCGCGGCGGCCCGCCGGAGACTGCCGATGGTGGAGGTGGATCCGGCCACTCCCCTGATCGGACCGAACGGACCGCTGACTCTGCTCGACGCGTTCGAGGGACGCCGGCAGCTCATCGCGTACTACTTCATGTGGTGGCTCGACCACCCGGCGGCCGAGCAGTGTGAAGGCTGCACGTGGGTGACCACGCAGGTCGCTGACCTTTCCTACCTGCACTCCCGCGACATCACCTACGCGGCGTTCTGCCAGGGCCCCTACGAGGAGAGCCTGCGCTACCACGACTTCATGGACTGGGACATGCCGTGGTACTCCGCGCAGGCTTCCCTCGACACGCTCCTCACCGGGCGCCAGGTCGGGCTCTTCCACCTCGTGTGCTACGTCCGGGACGGCGACCGCGTCTTCGAGACCTACTGGACGACCGGCCGCGGCGTCGAGGCAATGGATTACAGCTACGCGCTCATGGACCTCACCGTCTACGGGCGCCAGGAGACGTGGCAAGACTCGCCCGCGGGCTGGCCGCAGCCATGGCCGACCGACGGATCAGTGATGCGGGCCGACGGACGTCCCATCGCGCAGTGGCCGCGACTCGCGGCCGGGCGCTCCGACGACCTCGGCGCCGCCGCGACGGCGAACGGATCCCATCACTGCCACTAGCGAACCGCCCCTTCGTGGATAGCCTGTTCGGGTGAGTTCACCGTTGGTCGCCGCGGATGCCGCGGGCACCTGGCGGCTGGGAGATCTGGCTGTCAACCGTCTTGGGTTCGGCGCGATGCGGCTGACCGGTGATCCGTCCGGAGACGGACCGCCCAGCGACCGCGCCCAGTCCGTCGCGGTGCTGCGCCGCGCCGTCGAGCTCGGGGTCAACCACATCGACACCGCCGCGTTCTATTTCTCCCCCCTGCGCTCGGCCAACGGGCTGATCAACACGGCCCTCGCTCCCTATCAGGACGGCCTCGTGATCGCCACCAAGGTGGGCCCGGGGCGGGACGCAGGGGGAGCGTGGCAGGGGATGGCGCGGCCGGACCAGCTCCGCGGCCAAGTGGAGGAGAACCTGCGCCAGCTCGGCCGCGACCACCTCGACCTGGTCAACCTGCGGACGTTGTCGGTCAGCAAGCCGGTCGGCGAGCACTTCGCCGCGCTGGCCGCGCTGCGCGACGCCGGGCTGGTCCGGCACCTTGGCCTGTCCAACGTGACCGTCGAGCAGATCGACGAGGCGCTGGCGATCGCGCCGATCGTCGCCGTGCAGAACAGGTACAGCATCGACTCGCGGCGTCCGGGCGCCGACGACGTCCTCGAGGCGTGCGCGGTGCGCGGGATCGCGTTCGTCCCGTTCTTCGCGATCGCCGGCGAGGGGCGTGAGAGCGGCAGGCGGACCAGTGAGCTAGAGCCGGTGCTGGCCGCCGCCCGCGCCCACGGCGCGACGCCCGCGCAGGTCCGGCTGGCGTGGACGCTGGCGCAGGGGGACCACGTGCTGGCGATTCCCGGAACCGGCAGCCTTGCGCACCTGAACGAGAACGTGGCCGCGGGCGCGCTCCGCCTCACCGAAGCGGAACTGGCTCTCCTCGGCTCCCTGGGCTTATAAACGGGTGGCGCATCCCGGCCGCGCGGAGCACAATCGCCGCATGCCGGCTACCTCTGTCCGCCCCGCCGCCGTTGCGGACGCCGAAGGCGTCGGGCTGGTCCACGTCCGCTCATGGCAGTCCGCCTACCGGGGCAAGATCCCCCAAGAGCACCTGGATGGGCTCGATCCGGCCGGTCGCGCGCAGGTGTGGCGGCGAATTATGGAGGAGGCCGAGCCGTCACGAGGCGGGGTCCTCGTCGCGGTGGCGGCGGGCGGCGGCATCATTGGGTTCGCGTCGTTCGGTCCCTCGCGTGACAGCGACACCGATCCGCGAGTGACCGGCGAGGTCTTCGCGATCTACGCGGACCCGGACGCCTGGGGCACGGGCGCCGGGCGCGCCTTGATGGCGAGCGCGGTCGCGGAGCTGGCCCGGCTCGGCTACGCCAGCGCGATCTTGTGGGTGCTGGACACCAACGACCGGGCGCGCCGGTTCTACGCGCTCGCGGGGTGGCAGGAAGACGGCGC
>JBEKHI010000518.1:0-7565 GCA_050012355.1 Streptosporangiaceae bacterium
CAGTGGAGGGCGAGGCTCTCTTGGAACCTCATGGGAAGGTGGAGGCAAGGATGTACCTTACGACTTTCGACCAGTTCAGGAGTGGCGCCGCGCTGCCGGTGGACGGTATCCGCCGCGAGAACGACGTGCTGCTGCGCTTCGACGTGCCGGGCATTGACCCCGAGTCGATCGAGGTCACCGTCGCCCGCGGCTGGCTGACCGTTAGCGGCAAGCGCGAGGCGGAGACCACCGATGGCGAGCGGTTCTTCGTGCGGGAGCGGCCGACCGGTTCTTTCACCCGGCGCGTGCGGCTGTCCGACCGGCTGGACGCTAGCGCCATCGAGGCCAGCCACCGCAACGGCGTTCTCGAGGTGCGCGTGCCAGTGGCCGAAGAGGCCAAGCCGCGCAAGGTCGAGATCCAGACCGCGAACGCGAGCGAACTGGCCGCCTAAGGGGCCTGACTGGCGTGGCGCCGGTGGCCCATTGGCGACAATAGTTAGCGTCAATGGGCTGCCGGCGCCATTGCCGTATCGCACCGGAGGTAACGATGGACCCGCTGGAGGACGAGCACCTGCCGCTGTTCAGCGTCGGACAGGTGGCGGCGATGCTCGAGATCAAGGAGGCGTTCCTGCGGCGCGTCGACTCGCTGCAGGTCGTCTCTCCGTCGCGTTCGGCGGGCGGGCAGCGCCGGTACACCCGGCATGAGATCCGGGTGATCCGGCAGGTCGTCTTGATGGCGGACGAAGGGATGACGATGGCCGCGATCCGGCACATCATCGATCTTGAGCGGCGATTGGCGATCGTCACCGCGGAGCGGGACGAACTGGCACGACGGCTCAGGGAACTAACGACCTCAGAATCGGCCACAAGGCGGACGCAGCCGGAAGATCCGCGCTAGCTGACCAGCCGGAAACCCGCCTTGACCAGCGAAAACGCGCTGACCCTTAAGCCCAGGGCCAGCGCGTTTTCGCTGTCCAGCCGACCGGTTTGCCGCCCATGACCGGAACATCGATGTTTTTCTGACAGTTGCCTATGGGTATGGGCAGACCGCTGGACAGACCGATGAGATGGGGGCTATGAGCTTGGGCGCCAATCATGGCGATACGGTCATGAACATGGTGAGAACATAATGAAGCTGATGTTCTCGGTCATCTTCGCGATGCTCGGAGCGGTGAGCAACGCCTTCGGCACCGTGTTCCAGCGGCGTGCCGCTGTGACCGTACCCAAGTCTCAGGGGCTAAGGCTCGGGCTCATGTGGGACCTGATCCGCACTCCCGTCTGGCTCGGCGGCATCGGCGCGGTGATCATCGCCGCGATCTTCCAGGCCGTCGCGCTGGCGACCGGACCGCTGGCGATTGTGCAGCCAATCTTCGTACTCGAGCTGCCGTGCACCCTGCTGATCAGCGGAGTCGTCTTCAGCCGTCCGCTGACCCGGACCGGCTGGGGCGCGGTCGCCGCGGTGGTGGGCGGGCTCGGCATCGCGCTCGCCGCCGCGTCCCCCGCCCACGGTGTCGGCCAGGCACCGCTCGACCTGTGGGTACTCGCGCTCGCCTGCTGCGGCGGGTCGGTGGTGGCGCTGTGCGTGGTCGGGCTGCGCACGCCGCCCGGACGTCGCCGCGCGGCGCTCCTCGGCCTGGCCACCGCGATCACGTATTCGCTGACCGCGGCGCTGCTGAAGTCGGCGACCGACAAGCTCGATCACCACGGGGTCCACGCGTTCTTCACGTCGTGGCAGACGTACGCGTTCGCGATCTGCGGCGCGACCGGGCTGTTCTTGCTGGAGAACGCGATGCAAGCGGGACCGCTTACCGGTTCGCAACCCGCGCTGACCTTGGGTGACGCGCTGATCAGCCTGTCCCTCGGCGTCGTGCTCTACAACGAGACGGTGCGTACCGGGTGGTGGCTGCTGCCGGAGGTCGTCGGGGTCGCGCTGGTCGCCCTCGGCGTCCACGGGCTATCTCGCCCGGACATCACCACCGGCTCGGCTACCACGCCGTCGGCCGCTGATATCCCGCGTCAGAGCCCGTATCTGCCCAGCGACGAGGACTCCTGCGCGCGATAACCCCGGCACTTCGGTGGCGTAGACGACCACATTGCTGAGGTAGGAGTGACGCGCGTAGTCGAATGTGCCGCCGCAGGTGATGAGCCGCAGTTGCGGACCTGACACCGGGCCATACACCGAGCTCGCGGGGAACGCCGTCTTGGTGTACATCAGCACCCCGGTGACGACGAAGGCAGCGACGCTCCCGTCCGCCCGTCGTACGTACACCTGGTCACCGGCCCGCAGGTCACCGAGCAGGTAGAACACCGCCGGGCCCAGGGTGCTGTCCACGTGCCCCGCGATGACCGCGGGTCCCGGCTGGCCGGGACGCGGCCCCAGGTCGTACCAGCCCGCCACCGTGAAGCTGTCCGGCACCTGCAGCGCGCCGCTGGAGGTGCGCCCGAGGTCGATCAGCGGGGTGTCGACGCCGATCGCGGGTATCGTCAGCGCGACCGGGACCGCTACCTGGGGAGGCGGCGTCACGGCGGGCCAGGTCACCGCCGGGAGCGGAACAGCCGTGATGACCGGCGCCGGCGGTGGTCGCTGTCCGCCCTGGGAAACCAGCAATCCCACGACACCGGCCATGATCAGCCCCAGCCCGCTGAGTACGTACCTCACCGCGCGAGACGGCGCCGCAGGCCAACGCTCGTCAGGCCGACACCGGCCAGAATCATCAGCACCCAGGGCAGCGGCGACTCACTGGTCCCGGACGCGGTACCGCCGAGTCCGGTGGCCGCACCGCCGGTTGGCACCGCCGCCACGCCGACCGCGTCGAGGAGATCGATCACCCGGACGCCGCTGCCGTCGTCGAGCACGACGAGCGTGTGCACCGAGTCCGCGTCGAGCGTGAGGCTCTCAACCTGTCTCAGCGACGAACACGAGACGAGGATCTGATCGGTCCCCGTGGAGACGGCCCGGTAAGCGGACAGCTGACCGAAGCCCAGGTCCCGGCCCGCTGCTACGCTGCCGACCCGCACGCTCACCTGCCGCTGGCTGACCGAGGCCGACAGCACCCGGACCACCGCGAGGGTGGGCGACGCGGTGAACGTGTCGTCAAGGACCTCCAGCCGGGTCCGTTTCCCCTCGCCGATACCGACGATCGTGTACATCATTCCGCTGTCGACCCACACCGCCGTGGAAATCAGCGGGGTATGCGTGCTGGCTTTCCTGATCGCCACCGTGTACTCGCCCGCCGGAAGCGCCAGGTAGCCAGAAATGTCGCCAAGTCCGACGTTGTGCAGCACCGTGCGGGCGTGCGGATCGCCGAACGCGTACAGGTAGACGTCCACCACTGGCGTGCCCGGAGACAGGTGCGCGAGCCGCACCCATCCCGTCCCCGGCCCGCCCGAACTCGCGGCGGCCGGCGTTCCGCTCAGCACCAGTGCCGCCAGCACCGCTAGCAGCAGCTTTTTCATCGATCATCCTTCCAGTAGGCCGAACGACGTGGCCACATCGAACTGGACCACCAACTCGCCACGGGTGGCGATGAGCCGCTGCGGCCGGAACGGGCTCGGCTGAGCGGCGAAGAAGTCGGTCATCCCCCCGTCCGCGCCGACGATCGTCGCGGAACGAAGCGGGACATCCCCGGCGGCGCCCGGGCCGCTGTCCCCGAACGCGGACACCGTCACGGGCTGTCGCTGCAGCAGCGCCGCGAGCGTGATCAGCAGCCGGGCGTCCACGTCCCCGCCGGCAACCTGACGGCGAGCCAGCGCGGACAGCCGCAGCCGCGAGTTCGCCAGCAACTGGTTGCCGGCCCGCACCCGGTCCGCCTGGTCGGCCGCCAGTGCCTGCCTGGCGCCCGGGCTCGTGAGCACGATCTCGATTGAGCCGAACCTGGCCAGGGTCACCAGCCCGGACCCGGAGCCCGAGCCGGTGACCAGGATCGTGGCCGCGCTGGCGGAGGCGAGCTCGCGCGGCACGGCGGCGCAATCTCCCGGCGTGCAACCGACTAGCGTCCCCGGCCCGACCTGGCTAGCGAGCCACCTCGCCGCGCGGATGGCGGCCGACTGGGATCGCGTCGAGGTGGCGCTCGCGCGCGCCAGAGCACTCGGATAAGACACGGCACCCGGATGCGGGGCGACGAGCGCCACGCTGACCAGCGTGGCGACGATGGCCCCGGCCAGTACCAGGTTGCGCCAGGCCGAGTGCCTGAGCGCGGATTTGCTCCGTGCCGCTCGCGCGGATGGCACGGGCACCGCTACCGGTGCTGTCAGTGCGCGTGGGGTGGTGAGGAACGCGGTCGCGACGGCGGCGATGGTCTCGGCCACGTCGGCGGGCAGTTCGGTGGGCTCAAGCCGGTCCGCCGTCCAGCCGGTGACCGCCGTCACCGCCGCGCTGAGCTGGCGGGCCAGCTCAGCGAAGTCCGCCTCGAGCAACCGCGCGTCCAGGTCTTTCATCGCCTGCGGATGCCCGGCGACCAGGCGCCAGGCGCGGTCGACTTCGGTACCGGAGAGGCCGCGCAGGTTTGCCAGGGACGACGCCAGCTCACCCGCACCGGAGCGCGTGAGCGGACCGATCCGGCGGAAGATGGTGCCGCGCCGTTTTGATGTAAAGGGAGCGCGGGTGGTGATGACGAGCTTGCCGGGTACGGCGGCGAGGTCGCGGGTACCTGGTTCGAAGCCGTCGATGACGGTGAGCCGCGCGTCTGGCCGCAGCCGGCGGACGCGCTGGGCGACCTGACGGGCCAGCGTCGACTTCCCGATCCCGCTCGGCCCGTAGAGCACCAGGCAGGTGGTGTCGTCACGGAGCAGGTCGGCGGTCCAGCGGCGTCGCTCGGCTGACCGGATCGGCAGCATCGGATGCGGGAGCGACTGGCCGGGCAGCCCGGTCATCTCCGCCAGCGATTTATCGCGCTGAAGCGGTACTAAGCTCATGAATTCCAGCACCCCCCACCGTTATCCCGCACCAACGGTTATATACGACGACGGGTGTTTCCGTCAGCACAACCGGTTATGTTTCCGCAGGTCACAGTAGGGGTTTATGGTTTATGTCCGGATATTCCAGGCAATTCTAGCTTCTTGCCGCCGCGGATCTGTTCCGCCGGGCGACGCTTGATGTCGATGAGCGCGGCGATCTTGAACGCTCCCTCGACGGCCGCACCCGCCACGATTAGCCGACGGACTCGCGGGTTGAGCTCACTCCACTGTTGCATGGCCATAGGACCACTGTAATTACCCGCGCCAGTGGCCGGACAGGGCGGGGATGACTTGATCGGCGTAGGAGTCGAACGCGGCGTTCATCGCCTCCGGACCAGGGTCGTCGCCGATGCCCCAGTCCCGGTTGCCGAGAAAAACCAGCGCGCCGAACACCGCCGCCAGCACCTGGGGCCGCGGATCGGTGGCCGGGTCGACGCCCTCGCGGTCGGCGAGTACCTGAATGATCTCCTCGCCATGTTCGTGCATGTACCGCATGTGCGCCGCCTTCAGCGACGGCGTCGCGTCGATCATCTGGAGCACCCGCAGGGTGCTTTCCGTCCGGTGCAGCAGGTCGCGGTAGGCGTTACGGATCGCGGTGAACGGGTCCTCCGCCGCTGGCCGGGCCGCCAGTGCGATCGCGAAGGCATGCGTCTCGTCCTGGATGAACGAGAGCACCAGGTCCTCTTTGCTGGCGAAATACCGGAAGAACGTCCGCTCAGACACATCCACAGCGTCCGTGATCTCACGGACCGCGGTGTGCTCATAGCCCTTGGCCGCGAACAGCTCAAGAGCCTCCTGGATCAGGGCCTCCCGAGTGCGCTGCTTGTTACGCTCCCGCCGGCCCGCGGACTCCGCGACGGGCTCACTTACGCCCTCCAGAGTGACATGCGACACATGCACCGCCTCCTGGGACCATACTACCCGCATCACCGGACTATAGTCATAGACTGACATTTGTCATTGAATGACACTCCGGTAGAGGACGAGGGCAGAGGACAGGGCATGGAGACAAGCACCGGGCCGCAGAGTCCGGCGTCGACAGAGGCGCCGCCGGCCGCGAGCGGCAAGCCAGCGGGCAGGCGCGGCAATCCCACGCTGACCCTGCTGACCGTCGCCATCGGCGTGATGATGGTCGCGCTCGACGGGACGATCGTCGCGGTGGCCAACCCGGCCATCCAGTCCCACCTGCACGCGAGCCTCGCCGACATCCAGTGGGTCAGCAACGCGTACCTGCTGGCGCTGGCCGTCGCGCTGATCACGGCGGGCAAGCTCGGCGACCGGTTCGGCCACAAGAAGATCTTCATGATCGGAGTGGCGGGCTTCGCGCTCAGCTCGGCGGCGATCGGGCTCGGGGGCATGGTCGCGAGTTCCATCACGATGGTCATCGCCTTCCGCGTGCTGCAGGGAGTCTTCGGCGCGATGCTTCAGCCGACCGCGCTAGCGCTGCTGCGGGAGACCTTCCCCGCCGAAAAGCTGAACGGCGCGATCGGCGCCTGGGGCGCCGTCGTCGGCGCGTCAACCGCGGCCGGCCCGATCGTAGGCGGTCTGCTAGTGCAGCACATCAACTGGGAATCGTGCTTCTTCGTCAACGTCCCGGTTGGCATCGCCGCGCTGACCATGGCCATCCTGGTCGTCAAGGAGACCCCGCCATCCCCGGCCGCCAAGTCCTTCGATATCCCCGGCATCGTCTTGCTGTCCGGCACCCTGTTCCTGCTCATCTGGGGTCTGATCAAGGGCGACGGTTACGGTTGGGGCTCGGCCAAGACCATCGGCTTCCTCGGCGGGGCCGTGGTCCTCGGCATCGCGTTCGCCATCCGGGAACTGAAGACGAAGCAGCCGCTGCTCCCGCTCAACCTGTTCCGCTCGGTCTCGCTGTCGGCCGGAGTGGTCCTGGTCATCCTGCTGATGTTCGCGATGTTCGGCGCGATGTTCTTCATGACGTTCTACCTGGAGAACGTGCACGGAATGGACCCGGTCTCGGCCGGCGTGCACCTGCTCCCGATGACCGCGATGCTGATCATCGGCGCGCCGCTATCCAGCCTGGCGATCGGCAAGATCGGTCCCCGGTTCCCGATGGTGGTCGGGATGCTGCTCGCGGGCGGTGCGCTGTACGGGCTGTCCCGGCTGACGCCTGACTCCGACCCGAACAGCACGATCGTGTGGTTCATCATGCTCGGCCTCGGCCTGAGCCCGGTGATGGTCGGCGCCACCGACGTCATCGTGGGCAACGCGCCGGTCTCGCTGGCTGGCGTAGCGGGCGGCCTGCAGTCCACCGCCATGCAGCTTGGCGGCACGCTCGGCACCGCGGTTCTCGGCGCGGTCATGTCGGCGAAGATCAACGACCTGCTCCCCAAGTACTGGGGCGCCGCGCACCTGCCCTCTCTGAGCCCCAGTGCGTTCGCCGAGGTCAAGAGCGCGGTCTCGGTCGGCGACGCGCCGGTGACCTCCAGCACCCCGAAGGAGATCGCCGCCCTCATCACGCACGTCACTCACGAGACGTTCACCGGCGGCATGCACGCGTCGTTCCTGGTCGCCGCGGTCGCGGGGGTCATCGGCGCGGCGATCGCGCTGCTCACCCGCCGGGGTCACGCGCCCGCTGGCCACGTCTAGCCCCGGCCGGTCGATGTGAC
>JBEKHI010000519.1:0-5032 GCA_050012355.1 Streptosporangiaceae bacterium
GCGGGAACCACACGAGAAAGAGCAGCGCGGAAAGGCCGGCCGGGAACCGCAGGTAGTTGATCCACGGGACCGCGGGCAGCTTCGGCGCGCGGTGCCTGATCACCGCCAGGACGGACCCGTCGGCGATCGAGTACAGCGGCATCAGCACCAGGTCGTGTCCTACGACCGCGCCGATGAACCAGATCGCGACGCTCTCCGGGCGGGACTTCACCAGCTGGGTGGCGGCGTAGCCCGCGAGGGCGAAACAGGCGAGCAGCGCGAGCAGGTGGAGCGGGCTGGCGCCGTACCAGCGCGTGAGACGGTGCACGTCAGCTCCCGAACGTCATGCTGGTGACCCACTTGATGTTGTGCACGCCAGGGCTGGCCGGCAAGATCACCCGGGCCGGATAGCCGTGGTTGGCGGAGAGTTCCGCGCCATTGACGCGGAACGCCAGCAGCGAGTCCGGGTTCGTGATCTGCCCGGCCGACAACGCGGCGTGGCCGCCATGCTGCTGCAGCGACTGGACCTCTACCTTCCCGGGATTCTTCGCCCCGGCGAGCCGCGCGAGATCGCGTAGCCGCACCCCGGTCCAGACCTGGTTTCCCGTGGACCAGCCCTCGACGCAGTTGATGGCCAGGCTCACCGTGTGCTGGGGCATCGCGAGCAACTGGGCCCTGGTCAGGGTAACGGGGACGCTGGTCCCAGAGCCCGCGCTCGTGAGGGTGAGCCGCCAGGTATCTCCGGTGTCCTCGGGCCTGATCTCGGCCTCGGCCGCGGTCACGTTGATCTGGAAGTCTTCCGGTCCGCTGCCGGTGACCTGGCCATGCGGGGCCAGCAGCGCGGTGCGGCGCAGCGGGCCGCCGATCGACTGGCCCACCGACAACGCGAGCAGCAGCAGTGCCCCGCCCCCGGCGAAGCCCAGCACACCGCGACGGGAGATCGTCGGGGTGGCGGGCCGGGTGGGCACGAGGGAGCTGACTTCGGGGGACTCCGGCACCGTGTGAGCGGTGTTTACCCGCAGTTCCCTGAGCAGTCCGCGGCGACGCAGCGACCGGATCACCGTGGGCATCTTCAGCCCCGCGTGCACGACGAACGCGGCGGTGAACACCCACGCGCCGTACAAGTGCAGTGTGTAGAAGGAGCCGGGGAACACGTACCACTGCTGGATGTTCATGATCCCGGTGGCGAACTCGAAGACGCCACCGCCGACGAGCAGGAACAGGGATATCCGCTCGAGCGCGTGCGCGGGGTTGCGCAGCGGCGGCCACTCGAAGAGCTTCGGCAGCACCGACCACAGTTTGGTCAGCAGGATCGGGACGAGGACCAGGCCGAGCGTGACGTGCACACCCTGGTTGACCCGGTAGATCCAGGTCGGGCCGGTCGGCCACGAGAACAGGTAGAAGCCGAGCCATCCCTTGCCCGGCGTGTAGTCGTTGCCGCCGCCGAGATTGGGGTTGTAGGAGTCGTAGGACAGCAGTCCGGTCACGAACAAGATCGCGATGCCGCCGAGCAGCACCAGCCCGAGGACCGAGGTCAGCCACGGCCCGCGGACCGGGCTGCGCCAGAAGGACCGCCGGAACGGACCGGGCGGCGGTTCCTCCGGCATCAGCAGGTGCGCCAGCCGGTCCGGCTGGACCTTCGCGCGCAGCCGGATCAGCCGGTCAGGCCGCCGCTCGGGCCGTGGTTTCTTCTCCGCGGGCACGGGCTTCTCCGTAGGCGTGCTCTCTTTCGCGGGCTGCGGCTTCTCCTCGTCACTCATTGTCAAGACTCCTGTGACTCAAGTGTCCGGACGACCGCCGCGCAGGAGGGCCCGTGCCCGATGGGCAGCCAGACCGTAACAGGCAGGGCGCTGGCGTTCGCGGAAAACGGCACGGACAGGACGCCGTCCAGCGGCGCCTGCGGGCAGCGGTGATAGTAGCGCCTCAGCAGGTCCATCCGGAAGCCGCGCAGATCCCCGTTGAACTCGGTGATGATGCCGCTGAACTGCTGCGTGGCCAGGGCCCGCGAGAGGCTGGTCATGAAGATGTTCTTGGGGCCCTGGTCCTTGGCGTGCAGGACGTCAGCCGCCGCGATCTGGTCCTCGGCCGGTGGTAGTCCCGCCGTGACCGCGATACCGGGATCGGCGGGGATCGCGACCGTGCCGCCGAGCGCTCGCGTGGCCGCGACCAGTCGCTGGTTGGCGAGGCGGTCAGCGTTCGGCGGGAACGCCTGGCTCAGCCGGAAGCCGCCCGCAAGCACCCCGATCTGCACGAGGACCAGGCCGCTGACCGCGACCGGAATCCACCGCCCGCCCGGGCCACGACGCCAGCGGGGCAGGCCGCCCATGGCCAGTCCGGCCAGCACTGCCACCGCCAGGTAGGCGGGCAGCAGGTCGTTCAGGTTGCTTCCGGTCTGCGCACGCGCCGCGAACGACTCCACCGTGAGCGCGCCGCAGCCGGCGAGCAGCACCAGCGGTACCCGCCGTGCACCCAGGAGCGCGGCGCAGATGGCGATGCCGAGCGTGGGCAGCAGATCGGCGGCCCACCACTGGTGGGCGCTGCCGGGGCTGAGCTTGTGCTGGCTCACCTGCTCGAAGATGTAGTAGATGTACCAGCCGTGGCTGGTCAGCCCGAGCACGAGCGTGCTGCCGCCGACGACCGCGGCATAGGTCACCGCGGCTGGCACGGCAAGCCGTCGGCGCGGCCCGGCCGCCATTGCCGCCAGGACCACGACCCCCTCCGCCAGCGCGGACTGCTTGGTGAGGAACGCCGCGCCGAGCAGCAGCCCCGCGGCGATCGCCCCCCGGGTGCGGCACGCCCACCGTGCGGCGTACAGGCCGGCGACGCTGAGCGCCAGGAACAGCGAGTCGACCCGGCCGACATCGAACCAGGTGCCGGTCGCGGAATAAGTCGCGGCCAGCAGGCCGGCGGCCGCCGCTCCCGCCGTACGGCTCTGTGTTTCCCGCTGGACCAGCCGTCCCAGGATCACGAAGCAAACCAGCGATGCGATCAGTGACACGAGCCGCAACGGCAGGTAGGACTGGCCGAGCACGCTGGCCGCCGCCGCCGAGACAGCGAAGTAGAGCGGCGGGTAACCATCCGGCACATAGCTAGCCGACGGCGCCGCGTAGAGCTGCTGACCCGCGAGGATACGGTGCACCTCCACGAGTGAGTTGCCCTCGAGGATTTCGAGATGGCCGGGGTACCCGATCCGGGCCAGCGCGATGCCTAGGTAGGCGCCGATCACAGTGAGCCCGGCAACCGCGGCGGCTGCCCGCAGCGTCCGCGTCAGGTCCCAGCGCCGCGCCGGCCGCGTCGGCCCGCCAGACGCGGTCGCCCGGCCGCCGCCGCGGAATTCACCGATGGTCCTAGGAGTCACGCTGTGTATTACATGCGCTCGTAACAGGCCTGGTCAAACGCTACATGACCGTCGTTTTGTCCGCTTATATCTGTTTAGCGGGTTGCCGGTCATGGCCGCACAGAACGTTCGCCGCTGATCGAAATCTTTGTGCAGAAATTCCTCTGACCAGGTATTCTGACGTGAATCACCGAATCCGCTCGCAGGTGCCGGATGACCCGTGCGGGATGGCCGCACCGCTGCCGGTAAGCGAATCTTACAAACCAGGGATAGAGCAGCATGGCCGGGCTCGGGGTTGTCTACCGGGGTGCCGCAGACGTCATAGCGGGATCGGGCTGAGGGCGGTGACCCCGTAGTCATCCCCGGCCGCGGCGACCAGCAGGCCGAGCGCGTCGGTGACCGCGGCCCGGTCCGGTCCTGGCAGCCGTGCCATGATCCGGGCGAGCTCGTGCCGCCGCCAGGCGGCGGCCCGTTCGGTCAGGTCGCGGCCGTCGGGGGTCAGGTCCAGGGTGACCACGCCGCGGTGGCCGGGGTCGGAGCCGCGTGTTACGTACCCGGCGGCGACCAGCCGGTCAGCCAGCCGGGTGATGGTCGAGCGGTCCAGCCCGAGTGCCGTGGCTGCCTGCCCGGACGGCGCGGGCCCAAGGTCGGCGAGCACGGCCAGCAGCCGGAACTGCGGCAGCGTCACGCCGGCGTCCAGGGCGTCGGTACTGCGCAGCGCGACGCCCGCTAGCATCCGGGTGGCGGCCTGCAGCACCTGCGCCGCGCGCGGGTCCAGCTCTGGTACCTGGTCGTGATCCTGGGCCGGTAGCGGCATCTGGCTGTCCCCTTGCGTCTCGGCCGATCTACTATTGCAGATGCCAATGATTGTATTATGCAAGGAATGCTGGCGTGACGCGAGAGGCGCCCGGACGGGGCCGCCGCACGCCAGCAGCGGGCCGTTCATAAGCGCATGATACAACTATTGCAAGATGCAACCATTGGCTGGTGCGCAGGATATCGGTGACCGGGCGGAACGGGAGAGCCATGTGGATGAGGCCGCAGTGCTGACCGCCGCGCAGCGTGCGGCGGCGTGGCTGCGATCAGGCCGCGGGGGTCTGTTCGTGCTGGCGCTGGTGACGGGCGTGGGAGCGGGCCTGGGTGCGGTGGTGTTCCGGTACCTGATCTACTTCGTCACCTGGCTCGCGACGGGTCACAGCCAGTTCGGCCAGGCCGGGTATGTCGGCAGCAGCCACCTGCCGTGGCTAGGCCTGGGCTTTTTCGTGGTAATCCCGGCGATCGGCGGGCTGCTGTACGGGCCGCTGATCTACCGTTTCGCGCGAGAAGCCCGCGGGCACGGGGTGCCCGAGGTGATGATCGCGGTCGCCGATAACGGCGGCCGGATCCGGTGGCAGGTCAGCGTGGTGAAGTCGCTGGCCTCGGCACTGTGCATCGGGACCGGCGGGTCGGTCGGCCGGGAAGGCCCGATCGTGCAGATCGGCTCCGCGCTGGCTTCCGGCCTGGGCCAGTGGATCAAGATGCCGGAGAACCGGCTGCGGATCCTGGTCGCCTGCGGTGCCGCGGGCGGCATCTCGGCCACCTTCAATGCGCCGATTACCGGGGTGTTCTTCGGCGTGGAGATCATCCTGCGGGAGTTCTCCGTCGACGCGCTGTTCACCGTGATGTTGTCGGCGATGATCGCCGACATCACAGCCATCCCGTTCCTGGGCGACAAGC
>JBEKHI010000520.1:0-6007 GCA_050012355.1 Streptosporangiaceae bacterium
GACGCCCGTGCCACCACCAGCCCGACAGCCGACGAATCCCTGCTCATCACCGCGGCCGAACTGCACACCCGCGCCGACCTCGGCGTGGTCGACGCCGCCGAGAAAACCCTCACCGCCAACCCCGCCACCACCGTCAGCGAACAGGCACCGCTAGATGTGACAGCCCGGCGGAGCGAAGCAGGCTAGCCGCGCGCGTGGGCGTCGATGATGTGGGCGACGGCTTCGGTGACCTGCTCGGCGAATGCGATGTTCAGGGATTCGTCGGGGACGTGCATGTTCGAGTCTGGGCCCAGAGCGCCAGTGATCACGAACTGAGCGCGGGGGTAAAGCCGGCCGAGCAACTCCATGAACGGCACCGAGCCGCCGACGCCGATACTGCGGTGCGGGTTGCCGAATACCAGGTCCGCGGCCCGCCGCAGCGCCTCGGCTAGCCACGGCGCCAGGTCTGGCGCGCTCCAGCCGTTCTGCGCCTCCGCGCGGCTGATCTCAACCTTCGCGCCATAGGGCACGTCAGTCGTCAGTGCCTTCTCGAGGGCGGACGCGGCGGCCCGTGAGTCGGCTGTCGGCGGGAGGCGGAAGCTTAGCGTCAGCGTCGTCGAGGCCCGCAGCACGTTCCCCGCGTTCGCGGGTTCGGGCAGGCCGGCCGCGCCGATGACCGAGAGCGTCGGTCGCCACGTGTTGTTGAGCAACAGCTCGACGTCATCCTCTGAGGCCAGTCGCATCCCCTTGACCAGCGGGAACTTCCGCTTCAGCTCGCCGGGGTCGGACCGCGCGGTCTGCTCGGTCTCGGCGCGGCGGCGCGGCGGGATCGCCACGTTCATCTCCGCGATCTTGATCTCCCCGGTGCCGGAATCCTCCACCCGGTCGAGCAGCTCGCGCATGATACGGAACGAGCTCGGGACGATGCCGCTGGCTAGGCCGGAATGCTGGGCCGCGTCGAGAACGGTCACCGTCACGGTGGCCTGTGCCAGCCCGCGCAGACTGCTGGTCAGCCACAGCCGCTCGTAGTCATTGCCGCCGGCGTCCAGGCAGACAACCAGGGAGATGTCACCGAACCGGTCCCCCAGGTGCTCCATATACGCGGGCAGATCCGGGCTTCCGGACTCCTCCCCGGTCTCGAGCAGCACGATCGCCCGGGCATGCTCGCCGCCTGACGCGTGGACGGCTTCCAGCGCGACCGTCGCGGCGTAACCCGAATAGCCGTCGTGCTCCCGGTAGGTCGCGAGACTCGATCCAGTCCCGGACGTGGTCGGCGGCGGCCCGCAGGTGGCCAGTTCTCTCCCAGTCGGAGTCGAACGCCGGGGATAGGGCGGGGATTTCCACCAGTCCGGCCAGGCTCGGCAGAACCTGATCGGTCCAGACACTAACGACCGTATCGCGCACTTTGCCGTGATCCATGTAAGCATCCTGCCAGATGGGGGCGGCAGGACTTTATGCTGGCCTGCGGGCCAGCTCGTAAGCGAAGCTCACGGTCGCGACGAAGTCGCCGAACGGGCTAAGGCTGGCCGCGAGGTCGGCATCGAACGCGGCGGACTGGTCGCCTAGCACCGCGTTCGGGAGAGCCGATGTCGACCTGACGTACCCGGCGAGCTCGGGAAGGCTCCAGCGCTGCTCGACCGCGAACTCGCGGTGTCCGGTCAACTCGAACCCCTCGTCGGACAGTACCTGGGAGTCAGTCCGTTGCCGCCGCGGTTGGTCCCAGTTCGCGGGGACCCTGTCTTCGACGCCGAGCCTCGCCCGCCAGCTGTCCACGGTGGCGGCGAGGGTTCGCTGCCAGTCTTCCTCACCCGCCGACGGCCCCGATGACCAGCACAGCGCTAGGTGGCCACCCGGCCTGAGCCAGCGTAGGACCCGGCCGGCGACGGCTGCGCGGTCTAGCCGGTGGAAGGCGTTGCCGATGACGGCGAGTTCGAAGTGGTCAGGCTCCGCGTCGAAGGTCTCGGCGTCCGCCACGATCGCCCGGATATTCTCCGCACCCGTCGCGGCCGCCTTGGACCGGACCATTTCCACCATGTCCGGCTCCTGGTCCACGGCCCACACTTCGGAGAACCACTGGCGCAGCGGGAAGGCGAGCTGGCCGGTGCCGCAGGCCAGGTCCAGCAGCCGGCCGTGCTCCGAGACCTGGGCACGCCGGACAAGGTCCGCGATCATCGGTTCCGGGTAGGGCAGCCGGTACCGGTCGTAATATCCGGCGGTCCCCCGGAAGAGGTCTCTGGCAAATCGCGGCTTGTCCATGTAACCGGGCGGCGGGAAGAGCGTCGATGAGCCGGTCAAGCTCCGACTCGGTGTTGTAGTAGTGCACGGAGGCACGGACAAGATCGGACAGGCCGCGTCGTGGCAGGTCGAATTGCGCGGAGCTGACACCGGAGACGCTGGTGTTGACGCCCCTCTCCGACAGACGCCGCTGGACCTGCTGCGCGGGGACGCCAGCGACGGTGAAGGTGACGATTCCGCAGCGTCGCAACCCCTGATCGTGCACCGTTACCCCGGCGATTTCCTTGAGCCGACCGCGCAGGGTCTCCGCCAGCGCGGTCACCCGGTTCCCGATGGCGTCCAAGCCCCAGGACTGGGCGTATTCGGCGGCGACACCGAGGCCGATCTTGCCCGCGTAGTTGGTTTCCCAGTTCTCAAAGCGCCGCGCGTCGTCGCGGATCTCGAACGTTCCCGGTGCGGTCCAGGTCGCGGCATGCAGATCGAGGAATGGCGGCTCCAGTTGGCTGAGCAGCGATCTGCGCACGTACAGGAAACCGGTACCGCGCGGGCCGCGCAGGTACTTGCGGCCGGTGCCGGAAAGCATGTCGCAGCCGATCCGCCCGACGTCGACCGGGAACTGCCCGACCGACTGGCAGGCGTCCAGCAGGAAGGGAACCCCGGCCCGCCGGGCGACCGCACCGACCTCTTCCGCGGGGTTGACCAGGCCGCCCTGCGTCGGTACGTGCGTCATCGCGATGAGCTTCACTTCGCCCGGACCATGCTCCAGCCGGTTTTGCAGATCGGCGACGGAAAACTGGCCGTGCTCATCGTCGTCTACGACCTCCACGACCGCGCCGGTTCGCGCGGCGACCTGGAGGTAGGCGATCGCGTTGCTCGCGTACTCGGCGTGGGCGGTCAGGATGCGGTCACCCGGATTGAATGACAGGGAGTAGAACGCCATGTCCCACGCCCGGGTGGCGTTCTCCACGACCGCGATCTCGTCCGGCTGGCAGCCGATCATGCGGGCGATCGCCGGGTACACGGCCTCCACCTGGTCATGTGCTGCTTCGGCGGCCTCGTAGCCGCCGATCTCCGCTTCCAGGCGAAGGTGCGCGATGACGGCGTCGGTCACGACGGACGGCGGGAGCGCCGATCCCGCGTTATTCAGGTGCGCCACCTTGGCCACGCCGGGGGTGTCGCGCCGGGCACGGTCAACGTCAAAGGTCACCGCTTAACCCACTGTCGCGAGCAGGCGCTGCTCTTCCTCGGCGGTCAGCCCAAGTTCCTTGCCGGGTTCCGGGCCGCCACGGGCGATGTCCCAGGCGAGTGTGTCGCGGATGGTCTCGATCACCGGGCGGAGGGTCAGCCCGGTGACGACGGCCCGCGTGTTGCCCACGTCGTTGAAGCCCGCCAGTTCCGGGGCGCCGCCGAGCCATAGCGGCACTTCCACCCATGGCGTGACACCCGCCGCGAGCAACTGGGCTGATGAGACCCAGATCAGTTCCGCGTAGGTGAATGTGGCCGCGCGGCACTGGTCGAGGAATTCACCGAACGGCTCGGAACGCCCCACCAGGTTGCACACCCCGTCCAGCCCGTAGTGGATGCCGTCGATGATCCACGACGCGAGGTCTCTGGCGTCGATGAACTGCACAAGATCGGCTGGGTCTCCTGGCGCCAGTACCTTTCCGCCGCGGGCTATCCGTCGTGGCCAGTACGGGAACCGGTCGGTCGGGTCGTGCGGCCCGACGATGAGCCCGGGACGCGGTATCAGCGCTCGGTCGCCGTAGATCTCGGCGACGATCCGCTCGGCGACGGCCTTCTTGGGGCCGTACAGCTCTGCTGGCTCGGTCACCTCGTCAGGCAGCGCGAGGACCGGGGAGTCCTCCCGCTGAGTTTCCCGGCTGCTCTGGTCCGCGTACACCGAGACGGTGGAGACGAACACGTACCGCCCGGCAGTCTTCGCGAAGGTCTCCGCCGAGAGCCGGACGACTTCGGGTTCATACGCGGCGACGTCTATGACCGCGTCCCAGTCCTGGCCAGCGACAGCGGATAGATCCACCGTCCGGTCTCCGGTGACGGTCTCGATACCCGGGTACAGTCCGGGATTGGTCGTGCCGCGGTTGAACAAGGTGACAGTGTCGCCTCGTCCAAGCGCGGCTTCCGTGATCGCGCGGCCAAGGAACCGGGTGCCGCCAAGAATGAGAATACGCACCCGCCAATCTTGCCAGCCGTGTCCAAGGAGAAAAAGTCACCGGTATGAAGCAGCGTGACGCACCCGACGGCGTCTCTGAGTCATGAACCTGCTCTCCGCACGCTCAGCGCGGGACAACCGGGGCGATTCGCGGGACGCCACCGCGATTGTGTCCGCGCTGTATGCCGAGCACGCGCTCGGGCTGACCCGGCTCGCTCAGGTGATGCTGGGCGACCGGTCCGCCGCCGAGGACGTGGTGCACGATGCGTTCTTCGGGCTGTGCCGACGGTGGAATCACCTCGCTGACACCGAGAAGGCCCCGGCCTATCTTCGCTCGGCGGTGCTCAACGGGTGCCGCAGCGCGCTGCGCCGTCAGGCACGCAAACCCGATGTCGCGACGCTCAGCACGTCAGCGCTGAGCGCGGACGTGCCACTGCTGGCCAGCGAGGACCGGCGGGCCGTGATGGCGGCGCTGCGGCGACTGCCCAGCCGGCAGCGCGAGGCACTGGTGCTCCGCTACTACCTGGATCTCCCCGACACCGAGATCGCGCAGGCCATGGGAATCGGCGAGAGCACCGTGCGGTCCACCGCGCACCGTGGCCTCGCCGCCCTCGAACGCATCATGACCGAGGAGCCATCATGACCCAGATGGAAAACCTGCTCCGCGCCGCGACCAAGCAGACCGCGGACGAGGTCGCCCCCGACAGCATCCCCGCGCTCGACCTAGCCACGCTGCCCGTCCCGCGGCGGTCGCGGGTGCGAGTACCCGCCGCGGGCCCGCTGCTGGTGGCGGCGGCGGTCGCGCTGGTAGCGGTTCTCACCGTGACCCTGAGCACCGTGCTCCCGTCACATCAGCCGAGTTCCGCTGACGCGATCCCGCCCTACTACGTCGCCCTGACGGCGACGGGCACGCCGGCCGACAGCCATCCAGTGACCCTCACGGTGCGGTCCACGTCCACCGGGCGGGTTCTCGCGACCGTCGCCGCGCCGCAACCGTATGGCACGTTCAACCTGGTCGAGGGGACCGCCGACGACCAGACGTTCCTGGTAGGCGCGCAGGTGTGGCACCCGACGGGACCAGGCCCTGGCAACGAGGACAACATCCCGGAGACCGTCCAGCTCTACCTGCTGCGTTTCGCCCCGGCTACCGGAGGTACCTCGCTGACCGCGCTGCCCATCCCGGCGTTCAACGGCGAATACCTGCAGGAGGCGTCGATCTCCCCCGACGGCACCCGGGTCGCGGTCGGCTACCAGAGCACGCAGGCGTCATGGATCCGCGTCTACACCCTGCCCGGTGGCGCTTCGCGTACCTTGTCACTCACGAACGCGGCAGGCGATCTCGCCTTCGACCGTGACAACCCGGCCACGATCGCCTGGGCAGCGGACGACCGCACCATCTCCTTCGTATGGTCCGGACAGACGGGCTCCGGTGTCTACCTGGCGAACACGGACAGAGCCGGCGACTTGCTCCCGAGGAGCCGCTTGGTCCTGCCGCTGTCCGGCAAGGGCTCTGGTTCCAGTGACTTCGTGTGCAGCAGCGATCCGTTCCTCAGCGCCAATGGCGAGTACATCCTCTGCGGCGGCTACACCAACCCCACGGGCACGACGACGTCGCTTCCGCAG
>JBEKHI010000521.1:0-4940 GCA_050012355.1 Streptosporangiaceae bacterium
CTGCGTAACGCCCATGATCTCGGCACCGACCTTGTGGGGGACATGACCGATTCGATCGTTGCCGACCTAAGCGAAGGAACTGCACCTTACGTTCAATAACGAAGGTTACAGTTCGCGACGATAATCAGCACTCCCTGTGAGTGCCCGGCGCGTGGTTCCGGAATTATCCCGGACGCATGAACAAGCTCCCCTCGAAGGAAATTCGCAGGCCGGAGCCCTGACAGTCGCGTTGATCACGCTAGATCGACGGCACCGGCACCCGGCCACCGCAAATGACACCTCCCGATTAATGTCATTAATCACCGAGCCGTGCCGATTACCTAGCAGGGTGGTTTAATTGAGCATTTTCACGGTTACCGTGAAGCTGGCGGCAATTAGCTGGAAGCAAGATATACGGGACTGTAACACTAACTGTTTCCGGACCCGGCGGTGCCCGGAAACAGCCGCTGCCGCGGTCCCGCGCTGCCGCCTCTAGGGCCAATGCCGTGGGGTTTAGGTGTTTGACCGTTTGTGGGTAGTTCCTGTTTTTGGTTACTGCGGGTAGCTTCCCTTCTGGCGGGCATGACGGAGGGCGGCGTGTCGTGCCGGGGCGGCCGGTTCCACGGTCCGGCGGGCCTTCTTCGGCCGAACTGACGGTATTTCTGCTGGTCAGGCAGGGGTATTGGCCATGGTGATGACGGCGGGAGCGGTACGGGTGACAGTGTCTTTCGCACTCGCGTGCGGGAAGGGCGAGGGTGACTTTGACTTGCGGGCGCGGTGCCGGTCGCGGTCGACGACGTTCCGGTATCCGGCGGTTTCGCTGGTCACGGCCTGGTAGCAGTCGTGCCCGAGGCGGATCGCGGACAGGACCGCCCGGAGCGCGCGGGCGAAGGACAGGTCGCGGGGCCGGACCGTGAGCCCGGCGCGCCGTCCCTTCCTGGCCGGGACCGCAGCGCGGGCGGCGTCGAGGAGGACGCCGCGGGTCATCCCGACCCCGGCGGCCCAGGCCGCGATCTCCTGCCGGACCAGGTCCGGGGCCCCGGAGCGGAGCATCGGCCCGGTGCCCGGGCCGGCGCCGCGCAGCGGCGCCTTCGCCTCCCGGAGCGCGGTCTCGGACCCGTCCCACCGCCAGGCGTAGAGCGCGGCGAGTTCCGGGCCGGGGTGGTCCTCCCAGTCCATGAGGTCGGTGACCAGGCAGAACATCTCCGGGACGTCCTGGCCTTCCACGGTGACCCAGTACTCGATGACGCGGACCGTGATCGTTACGCCGTCACCGGACAGCTCCGCCCGGTAGGAGCCGTCGGGCAGGATATGCGAGGTCCGCTTCAGCGGGATGTCGCTTTTCAGCCTGATCAGCACGTGCCCGGACCGGATCATCCGGGCGATCCGGGGAGCCCCGTGGTAGTTGCGGTCCATCAGCCAGATCCAGTCCGGGCCGAACAGCGCCGGGAAGCGTGCCATGGCCTCATCGAGCAGGGCCTGCTCCGATTCTGCCTTGTCCGTGCCGGCGGGCCCGTGCGGCATCGCGAACAGGGCCCGGCACGAGCAGCAGGTCACCGGCAGCGCCCTGGCCTGCGGGAACGGCGAGGTGCCGTCGCCGGTGCCGACGGACCCGAAGAACGCCCTGTTCGCTGGCGTGTCCGGGACCCGCAGCAGCGTCCCGTCCAGCGAGCCGGCCGTCAGCGGCCTCCTCGTCCCGATGGTCACCGCGCCCGGGCAGCCCGTCTCCTGATGCTCCCGCCAGGCCGATCCCAGCACGAGGTCCCGCAGTTCTTCCAGGGGGACCGGGCCGAGCGCGTTCCGCCAGTCTCCGGCCGCCCGCGCCGACGCCGGCCGCCACGGCCGCGCCCACGGCACCAGCGCCAGGTCCCCCGCCAGCGCCGCGATCACGTCCTGGACCCGCGCGTCCGGCATCAGCGTCATCAAGACGATCACCCTGATCATGAAAGCCCTGGCCAGAAGCCTTTCCCGCACTCCCTTCACGAACCGGGCGCCCAGCGGCGCCCGCCCGGCGATCCCGCCGGCGGCGTCCGGGCCCGCCTTGGCCTCCAGCGGCCCCAGCGTCGCGTGATGCACCGGGCTGCCCTTCGCCCGGACCTGCCCGTCCCGCTTGACCTGTGCCTCCGCGACCGCGACCACCTTGCAGAACACCACGCCGTCATGCGTGCGGACCCGGTCCGTCCCGCCGACGACCAGCGCGGACCGGTCGTGGTCCCCCAGGTCCCGGCCGCCCTTCAGCGGCGACGCCAGCAGCCCCGCCGGCACCGCGACGATCATCCCGGCCGAAACGGGCACGGCAGCAGCCGGGACAGGGTAAGAAGAAGACACGTGAGGCTCCGGCGGAGAAGTGGGACGTAGACAATCACACTTCTAGCCGGAGCCTCACCCATCTCGCAGGAAACCTGAACAACAAGCCCGCAGCCAGGAACGATCACACACCGCAACCAAAAACGGAACAGCCCCCAGTCGTTTCGCCTTAAAGCCGCTGGCATTGGCCTCTAGGGAGGCGGGCGCGGAAACCGGAGCGGCGCTGACGCGCCGGGGAAAGGCAGGGGCGGCGATGGAATCGGAGACGGGACAGGCAGACGAAGGCAAGGCGCGACGCAGGGCCCGGCAGCCGGGGACGGTTCGGGGGCGCCGGATCGCGATCGCCGTCGATGAGCCCGAGCGGGCGGACCTGGAGGACGCCGCGCGGGTCGAAGGGCTGACGGTGTCGGCGTTCGTGGCGGGAACCGCGCTGGGGGCCGCCCGCCAGACAGCACCAGTGGACACTGATGTCGCGCGAGATGCGCTCGCCGGGCTGGCCCGCGCGACCGTTCAGGTGCAGAAGGCCGGGACGAACCTTAACCAGGCCGTCGCGGCGCTGAATGCCACTGGCCAGTCGCCCGGCAACCTGGTTGCATGCGCTCGTTATGTCACCGAGGTGATCCGGCGTCTGGACGGCTATGCGGCACGGGTGGCGCGGCTGTTGCCGTGATCGACAAGATCCGCAAGGGCCGCGATACGACCGGGCTGCTGCGCTACCTGTACGGTCCCGGTAAGTCCGACGAGCACACCGACCCGCACCTGGTCGCCGCCTGGCGCGACGACCTGCCCGGCCTCGAACCTGACCTGCGGCGCAGCGGTCGACGTGACTTCCGACGGCTGGTCGGCGCGCTGGACATGCCGCTGACGATGACCGGCCGCCACGGCCAGGACGACACCGTGTGGCACTGCGTGCTGGCCGCCTCGCCCGCCGACCCGCTGATGCCGGACGAGCAGTGGAATACGATGGCGGCCGAGTTCATGGACGCCATGGGCCTGGCCAAGGAAGACGATCCTGCCGGGGTGCGGTGGGTCGCGGTCCGCCACGGCCTGTCCAGCGGGGGTATCGACCACGTGCACCTCGTGGTGACCCTCGCCCGGCAAGACGGCGGCATACCGTCGGTGCACAACGACTTCCTGCGCGCTCGCCGCGCCTGCCGGCAGATCGAGCAACGTCACCACCTGACGGATACCGCCCCGGCGGACCGGACCGCCGCGCCGCGCCCGTCCCGCGCCGAGACCGAACGCTCCGCCCGGACCGGGTCACCGGAACCGCCCCGGTTCACGCTCCGCCGCCTGGCTCAGGAAGCGGCTGCCGCCGCACTTAGCGAGGACGACTTCTTCGGCTGGCTCCGCGACGCCGGGGCGCTGATCCGGTTCCGGTACAGCGACCGCAACCCCGGCGAGATCACCGGCTACACGGTCGCGCTGCCCGGCCACGTCACCAAGGACGGGAACGTGGTGTGGTTCAGCGGCGGGAAACTCGCCCCGGACCTGACCGTTCCGAAGCTGCGCCGCCGCTGGGACCACCCCAGCGACTTGCCTCGTGGGCAGTGCATGTCGGCTCGGTCGGCGAAGGCGTTCCTGCGTTCCGCGGCGTGTTCCGCCGCGGAACGTTCCGATGGCGAAACTGGCTACTTCGCGGCGCTCTCCGCTGCGGGCATCCAGGTCCGGTACCGCTACAACGACCACAACCCCGGCCAGCTCACCGGCTACGCTCTGCGTCTCCTCGGTGCCGATGGCCAGTCGGCCTGGCACGGCGGCGGGCAGCTCGCCGTCAACCTGAGCCTCCCGCGCCTCTGGGTGCGCTGGTCAGCGCCGCACGGGCGATTCCGGCCGCCGGTCACGCCCGCCGAGCATCAGTCGATCTGGAACGACGTGGTCACTGCCGCCAGCCGCGCGGCGGAGCAGATGCGCGACCAGATCCAGGCTGATCCCTCCGCAGCGGCCGACGCCGCCTGGGCCACCGCTGACCTGATGCGCGCCGCCGCGAGGGCCATCCGCAGCCCGGCCGCACGCGACCTGTACCGAGCGGCCGGTGAGTTCGACCGGGCAGTCCGCACCGCGCGGATTGTCGTCCCGAGACCGTCCCCGCCAGGCGACGCGCTCCGCACCGCCGCACAGCTCCTCAGCATCATCCGCCCGAGGCGGACAGCCCGCAGGATCCAGGCCCTGATCACGATCCTGTCCGATCTCGCCGTAGCGACTGCCGAACTGCACGCGATCCGTCAGCACCAGCACCAGGCAGCAGCTGCCCGGACAGCCCACGCCACGCTCACCCATCTCGGCGGGCAGTCTGGCGGAGAACGGAACGCGGCCACCAGGCATTTCTGCGTTCCGGAACGCTCCGCGTCCGTGATCGCCGCCACGGATCAGGCAGCCGACCCGAGCGACCCGCCCGCAGTTGACGGCCGACAGGCGACCGGCCTCGGTCGGCAACATCCACCATCGCCAATACACCACCAGCCACGAGGCTCGGCGCCGTGAGCCGGGACGAGATCACCGACGAAGCATGACGAATCACATCATTGCAGGCAGATTAAGTTTTCCGAGTCGCATTCGAAGATACGTGGGCGCATGCTCGGATCTGACTGCCTGAGCGAGAGGGGGCGAAAGCGATGGATAGCTGACTGCTGTGGATGCTCGTTCTCGCCGGC
>JBEKHI010000522.1:0-4922 GCA_050012355.1 Streptosporangiaceae bacterium
GCATCTCGGCGGCGTCATAGCTGACCACGCCGCGTGCGACCACGGTGCCGTCAGCGACGGCGAGGTCGACCGGGTCTCCCGCGTCGAAGGTGCCATCGACACCGATGATCCCGGCCGGCAGCAGCGACGCGCCACGACCAGTGACCGCCTCTACCGCGCCCTTGTCCAAGCGCAGGCTGCCCCGCGCCACCGCCGCGTGCGCCAGCCACAGCAGGCGCGTCGACGAGCGCCGTCCGGTGACCGTGAAATAGGTCCCGACCGGCTCCCCAGCGAGCGCCCGGGCCGCTTGCGAGGCGGCGGCGACCACGGTCGGGATCCCGGCTGAGGTCGCGATCTGCGCCGATTCCACCTTCGTGGTCATGCCGCCGGTCCCGACACTAGAACCGGTCCGGCCGATCGTGACGCCTTCGAGATCCTCCGGCCCACGGACCACCTCGACCCTGGTCGCCTCACCGCGGCGAGGGTCGCCATCGTAGACGCCGTCCACGTCAGACAGCAGGATCAGGGCGTCGGCCCTGGTCACGTGCGCGACTAGCGCGGCGAGCCGGTCGTTGTCACCGAACCTGATCTCGTCGGTGGCCACCGTGTCGTTCTCGTTCACCACCGGAATCACGCTGAGATCGAGCAACCGGTCAAGCGCCCGCTGCGCGTTGCGGTAATGCGCCCGCCGCATCAGGTCGTCAGCGGACAGCAGCACCTGCCCAGTACCGATTCCATGTATGCCAAACGACGCTGTGTATCTCGCGATGAGCAACCCCTGGCCGACGCTGGCCGCCGCCTGCTGCATGGCCAGGTCGCTCGGGCGCCGCTTGAGCCCGAGCGGTGCGAGCCCAGCGGCGATGGCGCCGGACGACACGAGCACGACCTGACTGCTGGGATGGCGAGTGGCGAGCGCCGCGACGAGTTCGGTGATCCGGCCCTCGTCGATCGCGCCGCTGGTGGTGGTGAGCGAGGACGAGCCAACCTTGACAACGACGCGATGGGCGCCGGCGATGTCAGGGCGGGCCGGCTCGGTCACCCCGACAACCTCGTATCGGTGCCGCGCGGGCTCGGGCCGCGGCCGGTGATCGTCGGGTCCCAGTCAAAGACAACCTCGTCGCCCGGGTCGCCAATCCTGATCTCGTCGCCGGGTACCGCGCCGGCCCCGGCGAGCGCGTCCTCCACGCCAAGCCGGGCGAGCCGGTCGGCCAGGTAGCCGACTGCCTCCTCGTTCTGGAAATCGGTCTGTCGTACCCAGCGCTCTACCTTCGTGCCGTGTACGGTGAACGCCCCGTCCGGCGTGCGCTGGACGGCGAACTCAGGGCCAGCGACGGGCGCGGGGCGGATCACGATGCGGGACGGCTCGGGTTCCGGCTCGATGGCTCGGGCCTGCTGGACCAGCGCCGCCATCGCGAAGCCGAACTCGCGGAGCCCCTCGTGTGACGCGGCCGATATCTCGTACACCGGCAGGCCGCGACGTTCCAGCTCAGGCTTCACCAGGTCCGCGAGTTCCCGGCCGTCGGGGACATCGATCTTGTTGAGCACGACCAGGGTCGGCCGGGTGGCCAGCTCCGGTGAGTACGCGGCGAGCTCCGCCTCGATCGTGTCCAGGTCGGTGATCGGGTCGCGACCGGGCTCTTGAGTGGCGCAGTCCAGCACGTGCACCAGCGCCGAGCACCGTTCCACATGCCGGAGAAAGTCGTGTCCGAGGCCTTTGCCCTCGCTGGCACCCGGGATCAACCCGGGCACATCGGCCACGACGAACTGGATGTCCCCCGCCTCGACCACGCCGAGGTTGGGAATCAGCGTGGTGAACGGGTAGTTCGCGATCTTCGGGCGCGCGGCGGACATCGCGGCGATGAGGGATGACTTGCCCGCGTTCGGAAAGCCGATGAGACCGATGTCGGCGACGGTCTTCAACTCGAGTACGAAGTCGCCCTGCTCGCCCGGCTCCCCCTTGAGAGCGAAGCCAGGCGCCTTGCGCTTCGTGCTCGCCAGGGCCGCGTTGCCGAGCCCGCCGTGGCCACCGGCCGCGGCGGTGAACCGGGTTCCGGTGCCCATCAGGTCCGCGATTACGTCGCCCTTGGCGTCGAGAACGACCGTGCCGTTGGGGACCTTGACGATGAGGTCATCGCCACTGGCTCCGTTGCGGTTGGAACCCGAGCCCTGCGTGCCGTTGGTGGCCTTGCGGACCGGCTTGCGGTGGAAGTCGAGGAGGGTCTGAGAGCTGGCGTCGACCTCGAGGATGACGTCGCCGCCGCGCCCGCCGTTACCACCGTCCGGGCCACCCAGGGGCTTGAACTTCTCCCGGTGGATAGACGCGCAGCCGTTACCGCCGTTACCGGCCTGTACGCGCAGCTCGGCTCGGTCGGCGAATTCGGCCATCGTTCCCTCGTCTCTCATGCGAAAGGCGGGCTCGGGGTATGTTCCCGGCCCGCCTTTCTTGTGTTTATCAGGCCGTCAGGCAGACGGGCCTTCGCCTGGAAGAATCGACACCGCACGGCGACCACGGTGGGGGCCGAACTCGACGGTGCCGCTTGTTAGCGCGTACAGCGTGTCGTCCTTGCCACGGCCAACGTTGCTGCCCGGGTGGAAGTGCGTGCCGCGCTGGCGCACGATGATCTCGCCCGCGTTCACCGACTGGCCGCCGAATCGCTTCACGCCCAGTCGCTGTGCGTTCGAGTCACGGCCGTTGCGGCTGGAAGAGGCGCCCTTCTTGTGTGCCATCTCGTCAGCCCTTCTTGATGCTCGTGATACGAACCTGCGTGTACTTCTGCCGGTGACCAAGACGACGACGGTAGCCGGTCTTGTTCCGGTAGTGGATCATGTTGATCTTGGGGCCCGCGGTCGCGCCGATGATCTCGGCGCTCACCTGGTAGCCCTGTGCGTCGGTGATGACGTTGTCGCCATCCACCACCAGCAGCGCCGGGAACGTCACGTTGTCACCGGGCGCGCCCGGGAGCTTGTCGACGTCTAGCACGTCGTCCTCGGCGACCTTCTCCTGCCTGCCGCCGCAGCGCACAATCGCGTACATCGTCTTCCTCGTCCCTGCTGGTGATAGGGGTCTGTGCTGCCTCAAACTGTGCCGCCTGGCCCAGCTTGCCCTGGTCCGCCTCATGGCCCGGCACCCCGCGTCGGCCCTCCCGACCTTTCGGCCAGGCCCGGAAGCGAGTGCCCCACATGGCTAAGACGACCAGCAGCCAGTACCGACCCGGTCGTCGCCAGTTCAGAGTACCAGCTAACCCGCCCCACTCGCGCCGCCCCTTCGCAGGGCGGGCCTGCCGGTGCCAGGTCTGCCGGTGCCGGGTCTGCCGGCACCCGGGCCCATGGATGGTCCACCGCTGGCGCTATAGGCCCAGCGGTGGGCCATCCATGGGGCTGCCGACCTGTCGCGCCAGCCCCTCGAGTATCAGAGGCAACGTGCGTCCCAGGCGCCGCTCGGTGGCGGCGGATCTAGCCCTCGTCCGAGGCCTTGCGGCGACGGCGGCGCGCCGGAGCCGGGGCCTCTGGTGCATCTGGAGCCTCTGCATCCGAAGGGGCCGACGTGATGGATGCTTCAGCTGTGGCTGCGGGGTCTTCCGCGACCGGCGTTGCCGCTGGGGCGGGCGATTCCACAGGTGTTGCGTCGGCCGTGGAAACATCTGCCTCGGAGGCAACCGGAGCATCCGGAGTCGCGGCAGCGGCCGACGCGGCGGCCTCGGTCCCGGGCTCCTCGGTCGCGATCGGCGCGGGCGCCTCAGCGGCGGGGGCCTCGGCGGCGAGCGTCTCGGCGGCGGGCGCGGGGGCCGCGGTCGGCTCGACCGTGACTACCGGGTCGGCCGTGACTACCGAACGGCGGACGGTGGCTGTCCCGCCGCGGGTCCGGCGGCCGGCGACCGCCGGCGGCAGCGTGGAGACCGGTTCCGCCACGGGAGCCGGCTCGGGCTCCGGCAGCACCGGCTCAGGCTCGGTGGGCTCGGTCAGCGTTACGCCGTTGTCGGTGACGTGGCCGTTGTCGCTGTTGCGAGCAGAGCGGCCATTGTCCTTGCCCCTCGACTTGCCGTTGTCCCGGGACCGGCCGTTGCCGTCTTCGCGGGACTTGCCGGACTTCGGCTCGGCGCGCTGGCTACCGCCTGACCCGTTGGATGCCGCGGTGTCATGCGCCGGGTCCAGCGTGATGATCACGCCGCGGCCGTTGCAGCAGTCACAGGTCTCGGAGAACGCCTCGAGCAGGCCCGCCCCGACCCGCTTGCGGGTCATCTGCACCAGGCCGAGCGAGGTCACCTCGGCGACCTGGTGCTTGGTCCGGTCCCTGGCGAGGCACTCGGTCAGTCGCCGGAGCACGAGATCCCGGTTCGACTCGAGCACCATGTCGATGAAGTCGATCACGACGATGCCGCCCACATCCCGCAGCCGCAGCTGGCGGACGATCTCCTCGGCGGCCTCCAGGTTGTTACGGGTGACCGTCTCCTCGAGGTTCCCGCCCTGGCCGGTGAACTTACCGGTGTTGACGTCGATGACGGTCATCGCCTCGGTCCGGTCGATGACCAGCGATCCGCCGGACGGCAGCCACACCTTGCGCTCCAGCGCCTTGGCTAGCTGCTCGTCGACGCGGTAGGCCGCGAAGACGTCTTCCGACGAGCCGGGCTCCGGCGTCCAGCGGGACAGCCGGTCCGCCAGGTGCGGGGCGACGTACCGTACGTACTCGTCGATCGTCTCCCAGTCCTCTTCACCGGAGACGAGCAGCTTGCTGAAGTCCTCGTTGAACACGTCACGGACGACCCGGATCGTCAGGTCGGGCTCCCCGTACAGCAGGGACGGCGCGGACGCGTTCTTGGACTTGCGCTCGATGTTCTCCCACTGCGCCGCCAGCCGCGACACGTCGCGGGAAAGCTCATCCTCGGTGGCGCCCTCGGCCGCGGTGCGCACGATGACCCCGCCGTCCTCGGGCATGACCTTCTTGA
>JBEKHI010000523.1:0-4901 GCA_050012355.1 Streptosporangiaceae bacterium
GTACCACGGCCAGCCGCCGGAATACCCGCCGGGCAGCGTCTGGAAGCTGCTCGTACGACATCCCGAACGCGGTTGCGATCTTCAGGTCACCGGCCTTGAACTGATCCAGCCGGTGATCCTCGTCCGCCAGCCGGGCCGCGAGTTCGGCGGCATCCCAGCCGGGCCTGCTGACCAGCCGGTTCCCGATGATCCGGAGCGCCAGCGGCATGCCCTCGGACAACTCGGCAAGCTGGTTGAGTGCCGCTTCCTCGTCGCCGGCGGCACGCTGGCCCACAATCGCGGTCAGCAGGTCCGTGGCCTCCGGCAGCGAAAGGGGCCCGAGGGCGAGGCGGCGTACACCCTCCAGGCCAGCCAGCAGCCGCTTGGCCGTGATCAGCGCCCGGCTCGCGCCGTCTCCCGGCAGCAGCGGGCGTACCTGCTCCTCCGACCCGGCATTGTCCAGTACGACCAGCGCATGCCTGTCCCGCAGCAGCGACCGGTACACCGAAGCACGCCCCGGGACATCCCCCGGGATTTGCTCATCCGCCACACCGAGCGCGCGAAGCAGCAGCAACAGCGCGTCGGAGGCGGCCGCCGGCCGCGGTGACATACCGAGCAGGTCAAGGAAGAACACTCCGCCGGGGAAATTCGGCCGCAGGACGTTGGCCGCCCGGATGGCGAGCGTGGTCTTGCCCATGCCCCCTGAGCCGGTGATGAGCCCTACCACGCCGGCACCCGGTGCACTCTCGGCGTATAGCAACTCGCTCATCCAGACCAGTTCCGCGGCCCGGCCAGTGAAGTCGTCAACCAGCCGGGGTAGTTCACACAGCCCGGCTGGGCGCGTCCAGTGATCCCGCAGCCTGCCATCACGCGCTAGCTCGACAAGCTGCTCGCGGGCATCCCCTTCCAGGGCAAGCGCGTCTGCCAAAGCAGTGACAGTCCGGTGCTGTGGCCCCTTGCTTCGCCCGCGCTCCATATCCGACAAGGTCCTGGCACTGACCCCCGACACGTCGGCCAACTGCTCCAGCGTCAGGCGCGCCGCGCGCCGATGTCCGCGCAGCACCTCCCCGAAACCCACATGTCTAGTGATAGGAAAACTGTACATAACAAGAGGCGGCTCTTTATCCTCGCCGGGTTATCCCGGTGACTTCCCAGGCCCGGCCTAGGGCGCTGCAATACAAAGCCACGATGACGAGGACCAGAGCATGTTGCAGCCCGGCGCTCTGGGCGCTTGCCAGCAGCGCCGCGGCGAGGCCGAGTTGCACTGAGTAGCCTCCGGCCGAAATCGCCGCGAAGGCGATATTCAGCCTTCTGGTCCGGAAGCCGCGGGAGAAGTTTCCAGCCCGCTTTGCCCTCGGTACCAGCCGTCTGGTGGCCAGCAGGCCGACAATTGCCATTGCGAGGCTTGATACCCCGAAGACGACTGAGCCCCCGGTCAAGGCCACGATCGAGACGATGAAGATGTCTACCAGGGCAACAAACGCGCTCCCGGCCAGCACCGTTCGGTTCTCCCGGGTTGTGGGGTCCCCGTCATCCGCGTTGACGACCGATACTGCGACGACTAGCAACCCCAAGATGGCAGCGGACGCGCCCGCGCTTGTGATGAAGAAGCTCTCATACTGGCCCACCACAACGTCACCTTATCGGGCGTCAGCGGCGTTCAGGGCCTTCCGGGGAGCGGCCTGGCTTGTGTCGCTGGCACTTCGCCGGGTGCCTGGGAGGGTGTGCCCTTCTGGACCAGTGGCCCGCGGCGGAGCAGTGCGGCGCCGATGACCGCACCCCCGGCGAAGATGCCGGCGGTCCACCAGAACGCGGCGTCGTAGCCGTGCAACAGTGCCTGCCCGGTCAGGGCCTGGCGGCCGATCAGCCGGGCCGAGGCGAGATGCGCCGTGGTGTAGGAGGCGACGGCGGTGGCGAAGATGGTGTTCAGCAGTGAGGTGCCGACGGAGGCGCCTAGCTGCTGGCCGACGGTGACGGTGGCGGAGGCAACGCCCGCGTCCTGAGGGGCCACGCCGAACGTGCCGGTGCTGATCGCCGGCGCGATCACCATGCCAGGCCGATCCCTGGTCCCGAACAGCCCGGCCGACGCGATCAGCATCGACAGGCCAGCGGCGGAGAGTGCCGTCACGGGGGCCTAGTGGTCAGAGCAGGCCCGCGCCGCGGGCCTGGGCGGCGGCGTCGGCGGGGGTGCCCGCGAAGGGCTCGCCGTGGCCGGGCAGCAGCAGGCTGGCGTTAATGGGGTCGAGTGCTGTCAGGGAGGCGAGGGCCTCGCGGCTGTCGTGGGTGAATGCGCGCGAGGGCACGGCGGGTCCGCGGTAGCCGGTGATGCTGTCGTAGGTCACCAGGGCGTCCCCGGTGAACAGGAGCCCGCGGGCGGGGAAGAGGTAGCCGACGCTGCCGGGGGTGTGGCCCGGCAGTGTGATCACGCGCGGGCGGCCGGGCACGTCGGCCAGCGGGCGGTCGCCGTCCGTGGTCCGCGGGTCGGTGACCTTTGAGCCGGTGAAGCCTCCCCGGCGCCCGGCGTACGCGATGGCGCGCAGCGTCGCGGGCCGGCGGATGAGATAGGGAAGCAGCGAGCGCTCCGGCTTGGCCAGTCGATTCGCGGCGCGGGCGCCCCCGGCGAGCGCGGCGGCGTCACGCTCGTGCACCCAGACGTCGGCCCCGGCCTTCCGGGCGGCGGCCGCGGCCCCGGTGTGGTCGGGGTGCGCGTGGGTCAGCAAGACCGCGCGGATGTCGCCGAGCGAGCGGCCATCGCCTTCCAGGTATGACTGGAGCTGCGGTAGGTGCCCGGGCAGTCCGCCGTCGACCAGCACGAGGCCGCCGGGGTCCTCCAGGAGGTAGAAGTTGACCTCGGAGTCGCCGAGCCGGGTGATGCCCGGGGCTGGCGATGGCGCAGCCGCCCGGTGCGAGACGGTGCTGGGCATGGCATCCTCCAGATGAGCGCCGGCGGGCGACGGGGCCCGCATAATTAGATACATACTACTGTAACGAATTTTGGAGGCAGCGGATGCCCGCGCCCAGGCCCTACGACGCCAGCAGCCGGCGCGAGAGCGCCGCGCGCAACCGCGCCGCGGTCCTGGCGGCATCCCGCGAGCTACTGTTCCGCGACGGCTACCACCGCATGACGGTGCGTTCGGTAGCCGAGCGGGCCGGGGTATCAGCCGAGACGATCTACAAGGCCTTCGGCGGCAAGCCGGGGTTGATGAAGGCGCTGTGGGACGTGGCGCTGGCCGGCGACGACCAGCCGGTGGCCATCGCGGACCGCCCGCAAATGCGGGAGGTACGGTCCGCTAGGGAGCCAGCGGAGAAGCTGCGGCTGTGGGCCGCGTTCGTCACCGGCGCCAACCAGCGGCTGGCGGCGATGTACGCCCTGCTCGCCGAGGCCGGTCCCGAAGTCACCCAGATGCTCGTCACGACCCAGCAGGAACGGCTGACCGGCGTCCGCGCGCTCGTCACGCACCTGACCGATTCTGGCCTGCTCGCCGGCGGGCTCGACCCGGCAACGGCCGCGGACGCATGCTGGGCGCTGACCGGGCCGAGGCTGTTCCTCGACCTGACCACGGACCGCGGCTGGCAACCCGGCCAGTACGAGGACTGGCTGACCCGGATGCTCACCGCGAACCTCCTCACGCCCGCCAGCCACGCGTCGGCGCCCGGCCAGCCAGGCGCCACGTGAGGTCGTTAGCTGTCGCTGGCTCGGTCTAGCCACTCAGATAGGAGCGCGCGTTCGGCATCGCTGAGGGTCGCGAGGTCGGGCACGAGGGTGCGGAACGTGACGGCGGCTGCCGTCGTGTTCTCCTCGGGGAGCACGGGGGCATTGGTCAGGATCGTCTGCATCACCGTGTCGTACATGGCGTCCACTAGGCCGGGGTCCCGGTCCGGCGGTGCCATGGAGAGCAGGGTGAACACGGTGCCGGTGCTGGCGGCGTGGAAGAGGTCCACGGCACGGCGCTCCGTGACCCGGAGCCGGCCGATCGCCGCGAGACGGTGCACTCGACTCCGCAGTACCTCTATGCCCGCGGTCGCGGCCGGCGAGCGACTGCCTCTGCCGGGGTCCGCGATCAGGGAGAACAGCGCGGCGTTGGCGAGGCCGAAGCCGACATGCGTGTGCCACGCCGCTCGCAGATCCGCGATCGGGTCGCCGCTTTCCGCCACGAGCGCCTTTTCGGCGACGTAGACGGCCAGCACGTGCTCGGCAACGGCGTCCAGCAGCCCGTCCTTGTCCCCGAACAGCCGGTAGATGGTCGGCGCCTGCACGCCGGCCGCCTCGGCGACGCCGCGGGTGGTGACGGCCGCCGCGCCCTGCTCGCGCAGCAGCCGCGCCGCGACCTCCACGATGTTCTCCCGCGTCTCACGCCTGTCGGCGTGGGTCCTGGTATCCGGCATGTATCAACGATAACGCAGTATTGCTATCGCTGTTGTTATCGGTGGTATCATTTACTTGATTCCATCGATAGCAGGAGGACGGACAATGATCGTCATCACCGGCGCCACCGGCCAGCTCGGTTCCCTGATAGTCGCGTCGCTGCTTGAGCGCGTCCCCGCGGAGGAGGTGGGCGTCAGTGTCCGCGATCCCGCCCGTGCCGCCGACCTCGCCGAGCGCGGCGTCCGGGTGCGGCGCGGCGATTTCGGCGAGCCGGATTCCCTGGCCGACGCGTTCGAGGGCGCCACGCAGGTACTCCTCGTCTCGGCGAACGAGCTCGGCGGGAAAGCGGTCGACGGGCACGTAGCCGCGATTGACGCCGCGATCGACGCCGGAGCGGAGCGCATCCTCTACACCAGCCACCAGGGCGCCAGCGCCGATTCGCTCTTCGCGCCGATGGTCGACCACGCCGCCACCGAGGCGTACCTCGCGAAGACCGGAACGCCGTTCACGTCACTGCGGAACGGGTTCTACGCCACCACCATCCCGTTCATCCTCG
>JBEKHI010000524.1:0-4853 GCA_050012355.1 Streptosporangiaceae bacterium
GCCGCCACGTTGTTGGCTGGCCCGTTGTCCGACACCGTGACCGTCGTCGCGTCCAGGGCGGTGAACTGCCGGGAGATCTGGCCGGAGGCCGTCGCCGTCAGCCCGAGCACCGTGACGAACGCGCCCACCCCCAGGATGGTGCCAAGCATGGTCAGCACGGACCGGCCCGGTCGCTGCGCGATTCCGGCCAGGGCCTCGGAAGCCATATCCCGAACGGCCAGCTCGGAGCCCTTGCCGCCAAGCCGGCTCCGGCCGCGCCGGCCGCTCCCGGGCCTACGCATCGGTCAGCTCCCCGTCGTGGATCGTGATCGCCCGGTTGGCGCGGCCCGCGATAGCCTGATTGTGAGTGATCACCACGATCGTGAACCCCTCGTCGTGCAACGCGTCGAACAGCTCCATCACCGTGCCCTCGTTGCGGGAGTCGAGGTTGCCGGTCGGCTCGTCACAGAGCAGCAGGCTCGGCCGGTTGACCAGGGCCCGGGCGATGGCGACCCGCTGGCTCTCGCCGCCCGACAGCGTGGTCGGCAGCGCGTCGATACGGTGCCCTAGGCCGACACGCTCCAGCGCGCTCCGCGCCTCCGCGCGGCGAACCCGCCGCGGCGTCCGGTTGTAGAGCTGAGCGAGTAGCACGTTCTCCTCCGCGGTGCGGTACGGCAGCAGGTGGAATGACTGGAAGACGAACCCGATCTGGCGGCCCCGCAGCGCGGAGCGATCCTTGTCCGGCAGCGTGCTGGTGTCCTGTCCGTCCAGCAGGTAGGTGCCGGCGGTCGGAGTGTCCAGCAGTCCGAGCAGGTGCAGCAGCGTCGACTTCCCGGAACCGGACGGACCGGTCACCGCGACGTAGTCGCCTTCGTCGATCACCAGGTCGGAGGGGTACAGCGCGTCGACTGGCGGCGGGCCGGGGTAGGTGCGGGCCATGCCGCGCAGCTCGATCACGGGTGTCCTCATCCGCTGACCACCACGTTGTCACCCGCGACGAGTGAGCCTTTCGTCACCGGAGTGACCTGCACATATCCGTTCGCTGACATGCCCGGAGTCACCGGTACCGTCCGCTGCTGGGCGCCGGAGCCGACCACGGTCACCGAGCTCTGGCCGGATGCGGTGGTCACGATGGCGGCTATTGGTACCGTCAGCACCGGGCCCTCGGTCTGGCCGGTCTGCACGGTGACCAGCACGTTATCGCCATTCATGGCGGCGGGCAGCGGCGAGGACGGGGTCACGGTCACCGGCACGAACAGTGACGATGACGAGCTCCCCGAGCTACTGGAGGAGCTGGAAGACCCCGATGACCCGCCGCTTGACCCGCCACCGCCCCCGATATCGACGGTCGTGCCTGTCGGCACCGTCGACGTTGGTGAGCCGACCGACGCGATCTTGCCGGTCGCGTGGACTCCGGCGACGTTGTCGTAGATCGTCACCGGCAGCCCGGGCTTGACCTGGGACGCGTAGGCCGGCGGCAGCTCACCGGTCAGCGATAGCGAGCCGTGCGAGGACAGCTCCACGAACGGCGAGCCTGGCTGCTGCCCCACCCCGCCGTTGATCGCGATGACCGTGGATGGCAGCGACGGCAGGAACACCACCTCGTTGAGCGGTAGCTCGGGGCCGTTCACCGCCTCGGCTGACGACAGCGCGGACTGGTCCTTGCTGAGCTGTGACTCGTCGGCCGCCAGCTCGTCCGCGACCTGCGTGGTCTGGCGTTGTGCCTCGAGCTTGTCGATCTGGTCTTCTTCCGACGTCACTGTCTGCTGGGCCTGGTCGACTGCCTGCTGGGTCCCGGCGGTAGTGGGCGCCTGATAACCGAGGTACTGGTAATAAGCCGAGACTGCCGCCTTGGTGGCCGCGCCGAAGTAGCCGGGGGTGTCGTCGCCGTCGTAGTAACCGAGCGAGCCGAGCGCCTGCTGCAGCTCGGACACGTCGGGGCCGCTGTCACCCGGTGCCAGGGTGCGCCACGCGGGCACCGCCCCGGCCAGCACGAACAGCGGCTGGCCATCGATCTCGGCTAGCTGCTGACCGTTCGTTATCGTCTCACCGGCGGATATCTCCAGCCGGGAAATGTAGAGTTGCCCGCCGGAGCCGCTCGCGGAGATGTTGTACTGCGCGGCCGGATACACGACGCCGCGCATGGCCACCGTACCGGTGAGTACCGATTCGGTTACCTTGGCCGTGGTCACCGTCGGCGCGGGCGGAGCAGTGCTGGCGGCCAGCTGGGCGGGCGATTTGACGAACGTGGCGCCGATCAGCCCGCCCGCCGCCAGCAGCGCCGCCGCGAGCCCGGCACCGAGCAGGACCCGGCGACGGCGGGCGAGCCGGGAGCTTCGCCGTGGTTCGGCGGGCCATTCCTGATGGCTCCTGATACGTGGTCGCAGCCTGATTCCGGACATGGCCGCCATGCTTGCGGGCGGATCTCCAACATCCGAGTGAAGTGTGTGTGAGTTCTGTGTCACCTTGACGTTCGCATAAAACTCACACAGTTCTTGCAGACAACGTTGCGGGCGCGGTGTTCTGATGGCGCAATGGGTGATTCAGCCGTTGACCAGGGCAGCCTGCTGGTGGCTGACGACGAGCAGTTCCTGCGGGACGCGGTGGCCGCCTCGCTACGGTTCCTCGGCTTCGATGTGACGACCGCGGAGACCGGCGGTGACGCGCTGCGGCTCGCCAGGGACCGGCCGTTCGACCTAGTCGTCCTGGACGTGAAGCTGCCTGACGTTGACGGCTTTGACATCGTCCGCCGACTGCGCCGGGACGGCAGCCGGATTCCGGTGATCTTCCTGACCGCGCGGGATACCCAGGCGGACAAGATCACCGGGCTGACTATCGGCGGCGACGATTACATGACGAAGCCGTTCGGGCTGGAGGAACTCGCCGCCAGGATCCGCACCGTGCTGCGGCGTACCAGGCCGACGCCGGCCCAGCCGGTACTCGCGTTCGCCGACGTGGAGCTCGATCAGGACAGGTACGAGGTGCACCGCGGCGGGAATCCGCTGGAGCTGTCGCCCACCGAGTTCCGGTTGCTGCGGTACTTCATGCTGAACCCGGGCCGGGTTCTCACCCGCGCTCAGCTCCTGGATCACGTGTGGAACTACGACTTCGGAGGATCCAGCACGGTGGTCTCCACCTACGTCGCCTACCTGCGGCGAAAGCTGGCCCGGCACGGGCCCGACCTCATTTACACGCAACGCGCCGTGGGCTACTGCCTGCGGCTGCCGCGCGACGGCGAGCTGGCAGGACCAGATGAGGCTTAGCAGGCGGCTGCACGGGCAGCTCCGGTTCCGGGTGCTGGCCGGCGTGGTCGCGCTCACGCTGCTGACGCTGGCGGCTTTCGACGTTGTCGCGGTGGCCACCATGCGCCACTACCTGGTGAACCGCACAGATGGCAACCTGCATGCCGCGCTCGAGACGACCGTAGTCGAGATGCCCGTGATCGAGAACTGGCTCAAGGTGGCGAAGGCAGAAGGCCGCCCGCTGAGCGAGCTCGAGGCAACGTATCCCGCGGGAATCGTCGCCGCCGCGGGCGAGTACGACATCTCCTACGTGCCCAGGCATGGCGAGCAGATAGTCCTGCAGAGGGCCGCGCCCGCGTTCGTCGGGTATCCGGTGTCCATCATTAGCTTGAACAAGGCGGACGGCCGGATGGGTACGGTCACCACCGGCCGCGCGGCAGCTAGCTTGATCGCGTACCGCTGGCTGGCACTACCGGTCTCCGGTGGGGCTCTGGTGGCCAGTACGAGCCTCGATCAGGTCAACGCGACCGTTGGCCAGGTCCAGTTCATCGTCACGCTCGGCTCGATCGGCGCGGTGCTGTTCATCGGGCTCGGCGTGTTCATCGTGCTGCGGCGCGGCCTGCGGCCGGTCGAGGCGATGGCGGGCCAAGCCGACCGGATCACAGCCGGCGACCTCACCCACCGGGTCGAGCCGCACAACCCGGCCAGCGAGGTAGGGCGCCTGGGCACCGCGCTTAACGGGATGCTGACCCGCATCGAGGCGGGCGTCCAGGAACTGGAGGACGGCCAGGAGGTGATGCGGAGGTTCTTCGCGGACGCCAGCCACGAACTGCGCAGCCCGCTCGCCTCGCTGCGCGCCAACGCCGAACTGTACCTGCAGGGCGCGCTGCCCGAGCGAACCCAGGTCGATGAGGTCATGTGGCGAATCGCGCTGGAGACCAAACGGATGGGCCGGCTGGTGGACGACATGCTCCGGCTGGCCCGGCTGGACCAGCAGCCGGTCAGGGAACAGGAGCCGGTCGACCTGACCGCGCTGGTCGAGGCGGCGGTCGAGCGGGCTGTGACCGCCGACCCGGGCCGGACCTGGCAGGCGGTGATCAGCGACGACCTGGTGATCGTCGGCGACGCGGAACTGCTGCGCAGCGCGGTGGACAACCTGATCGCCAACGTGCACGTGCATACCCCGCCCGGCACCACTGGCACGATCACGGTCGACGCCGACGACGACGGCTTGATCACGATCACGGTCAGCGACGACGGCCCCGGCGTGCCGCCGGACAAGCTGCACCGGGTCTTCGACCGGTTCTACCGCGCCGACGCGGCGTCGTCCCGGCCAGGTTCCGGGCTGGGGCTCGCGATCGCGAGCGAGGTGGCCGCCGCCCACGACGGGACCGCGCGGGCGACGGCCAGCGACCCGCACGGCCTGTCAGTCACGCTCTCGTTGCCTGCGCGGCCCTTGGTGAACGCGACCCGGGCGACAGCCGGCATCTCGGTCACATGACTTATGTGGCTGACCGGAAAGTCCTTCCCTCAGCCGGTGCGCGGCAGCGGACCGATTCTGGGCGGTGCGACGCTGACCAGCAAAGAGCGCGGGCAGTGCCACACCGCCCAGCAACGGCACACCCAGGCCGA
>JBEKHI010000525.1:0-4833 GCA_050012355.1 Streptosporangiaceae bacterium
GATCCCCGCCAGGTGCTCAGCGCCCGCCGACTCGCGATGGGTTACGTCAGTCAGTTCCTGCGCTGCGTGCCCCGCGTCGCCGCCCTGACGGTCGTCGCTGAGCCGCTCATCGAGCGCGGCACGGACCCGGCGCGGGCACGCGAACGGGCGGCGCGGCTGCTCACCCGGCTCGGCATCCCTGAGCGGCTCTGGGCCCTCCCGCCTGCCACCTTCTCAGGTGGCGAGCAGCAGCGCGTGAACATCGCACGCGGCTTCGTCACCGAACTGCCGTTGCTGCTGCTGGATGAGCCGACCGCCTCGCTCGAGGCGCGCAGCCGCGGGGTCGTCATCGAGCTGATCCGCGAAAAACGCGCCCGCGGCGTCGCTGTGCTGGGCATCTTTCACGACGCGGTGGTGCGGGATGCCGTCGCCGACCGTGTCATCGACGTCGAGATGTTCGGGGCGGCGGCGTGACCGGGCGGTTCGCGATCTACGCGGCACCGGGCACCGGGCCGGCGGATGCCGCTGGCACGCTGCTGCGCGAGAAGGCGGAGCAGTGGCTCGGCCGCAGCGCCGCTGGGGCCCCCGTCCGGCCGGGCGTCCCGGCCGGCTGGACGCGCGAGGCTATCGACGCGATGACGCTCAGCGTGCGCCGCTACGGTTTCCACGCCACCCTCAAGGCGCCGTTCCGGCTCGCCGATGGGCGCACGCCCGAGGAACTCGATGCCGCCCTGGCACGGTTCGCGGCGGGCCGCCGCGGCGTCGTGGTCCCGAGGCTGACGCTCGCGCGCCTCGGCGGCTTCTTCGCCCTGGTGCCCGGCGCGGAGGCGGCGGAGTTGCACGCTCTCGCTGATGAGGTGGTAACCAGTTTCGACGGCTTCCGGGCTCCGGCGACCGAGGCCGAGATCGCCCGCCGCGACCCGGCGTCGCTCACGGCCCGGCAGCGGGAGCTGCTCAAAGCCTGGGGCTATCCGTACGTGCTGGAGGAGTTCGGTTTCCACCTGACCCTCACCGACCGCATCCCGCCGCGGCAGCGGGCCGTGGTGGAACGCGTCCTGAGCGACTGGTTCGCCGCATCGCTCGGGATCACGCTGCCCGTCGACACGCTTGCCCTGTTCGCCGAGCCCGAGCCCGGCGCCCCGTTCACGCTGCAATCGGTGCACCGGCTGTCCGGCCCGACAGAAAACAAAGGAGCGCGATGAAGCAGGAAACCGTCCTCAGTAACGCCCGCATCGTCCTGGAGGAGGAGGTCCCGCACGGCTCGGTCCTGATCCGCGACGGCCTGATCGCGGACATCAGCTCCGGCCCAGCCGCGGCGGGCGAGGACCTGGGCGGCGACTACCTGCTGCCCGGCGTGGTCGAGCTGCATACCGACCATCTGGAGTACCACTTCACCCCGCGGCCGGGGGTGCGGTGGGATCCGCTGCCCGCCGTGCTCGCCAGCGACGCCCAGCTCGCCGCCGCTGGCGCGACCACCGTGTTCGACGCGGTACGCATCGGCAGCGCGCCCGGCAAGCGCGATGACGCTAGCAACGCTGGCCGGAGCCTGGCGGACTCACTCGAGCTGGCGGCCGACGCCGGCTTGCTGCGGGCCGACCATGCGATCCACGTGCGCTGCGAGGTGTCAGCCGAGAACTGCCTCGACTCGTTCGGCGCGTTCGCCGACGACCCGCACGTGCGACTGGTCTCGCTGATGGACCACACGCCGGGTCAGCGCCAGTACGCCGACCTCGCGGTATTCAAGCGCTACCACGTCGGCAAAGGCAACACCACCGAGGCCGGCTTCGACGCCTTTGTCGCCCCGCTGATCGAGGCGTCGGCGCGCTACGCCGATCCGCACCGTCTCGCGATCGCGGGGCTCGCGGCGCGGCGCGGCATCACCTTGGCCACCCACGATGACGCGACGCCCGAGCACGTCGCCGAGTCGGTCGCGCTCGGGGTACGCATCTCCGAGTTCCCGACCACCGTGCTCGCCGCTAGCGCGGCCGGCAAACACGGCCAGCACATCGTCATGGGCGCTCCCAACATCGTCCGCGGCGGCAGCCAGTCGGGCAACGTCGCCGCCGCCGAGCTCCTCGAGCTCGGGCTGTTGCACATCCTCTCCTCCGACTACGTGCCGTCGAGCCCGCTGCAGGCTGTGTTCCAGCTCGCCGCCGACGGCGTCCTGGGGCTCCCCGATGGCGCGAGGCTGATCAGCGGCAACCCGGCGCGGGCAGTCGGCCTCAACGACCGCGGCGAGATCGCGGTCGGCAAACGCGCCGACCTGGTGCGGGTACAGCCTTACGACCTGCCACCCACCGAACGCCACCCTCGCGGACAGCGGGTGCCGGTCGTCCGCGGCGTGTACCGGCGGGGAGACCGGGTGTCGTGACCGAGCCCATCGGTCCCGGTGCCTTCGTCGCCGTCGTGGGCGCCAGCGGCGTCGGCAAGGATGCCCTGCTGTCGTACGCCCGCGGGCGCTGCGGCGCCCTTGCCCGCTTCCCCCGGCGCGTCATCACCCGGCCGCCGGGTCCCGGCGAGGACCACGAACCGGTGCGCGATGACCAGTTCGCGGCGGCCCGCGACCGGGGTGACTTTGCCGTGAGCTGGCAGGCACACGGGCTTTGCTACGGCATCCGGGCATCGGCGGACGCCGAGGTGCGCGACGGCCACGTAGTTGTCGCCAACGTCTCCCGCGGCGTGATCCAGGAGCTGGCCGCCCGCTACCGGCGGCTGGTCGTGGTCCGGGTGACCGTATCGGAGGAGGTGCGCGGGCAACGGCTGCGCGCCCGTCGCCGTGAGCCGCAAGCCGGCATCGAGCAGCGCCTGGCCCACCCTGACCCGGCTCCCGGCCACCGCGTCGATGCGGTGATCCAGAACGACGGCTCGCTGGCCGAGGGCGGCACCCAGCTGGTGCGCCTCATCTACATGTCCAGGACGATCTCCGTGCTGGGCCGGGCGCAGCAGATCAGCACCTGGCCGTCGGCTGGAGGCTCCAGCGGGTCCGGGCGGTAGCTGATGTCACCGGACAGCAGCGGCGTGACGCAGGTGTGGCACACGCCGGTCCGGCAGCTCCAGCGGGTCGGGACGTCGCAGGCCTCAGCGAGCTCGAGGACGTTGTGCCGGTCGTTGCCGAACGGGGTGGTGATGCCACTGCGGGCGAAGGTGACCAGCGGTCCTGTTCCGCGGGGGCCCGGCGGCTGGTGGGGCGGGCGGCTCTTCTCTCCAGTGAGCCCCGGGTTGATCGCCGATAGCGCGCCGAACAGCTCGGTGCGGATCGCGGCCTGGTCGAGGCCGAGCGCGGCGAGGCCGTCCCGCATGCTGGTCATGAACGAGGCGGGTCCGCAGATGTAGGCGGTCGCGCCAGCCGGGATGTCCAGGCTGGCCAGCGCCTCTTTGGTGAGGCGCCCGGTGGACGTGCTGTAGAAGATGTGCTCGTGGGTGTGCGGCAGCGCGCCCAGCAGGGCGTGTGCCTCGTCCGCGAAGGGATACGCATCCGGTGCGTGTGCCCCGTGCAGCCACCAGATGTCCCGCTCGCTGTGCCCCGCGGCCAGCTGATGCAGCATGGACAGCACCGGGGTGACCCCGATGCCCGCCGAGATGAGCAGAATCGGGCTCGTCCCGTCGTCGAGGGCGAAGTCGCCGCGAGGCGCGGCCACATCCAGCCTCGCCCCGGGTCGCAGGTCGCGGTTCAGGTACGTGCTCGCGACGCCGTCTTGCTTGACGCTGATCCGGTAGGTGCCCGCGTCGGCCGCCCCCGACAGCGAGTAGCTGCGTACCGGAGCGGGCTGTCCGGCGCCAGCGATCCGGAGCGTGAGGTACTGGCCGGCCTGGGCGGCGGGTAGCGTGGCGCCGTCGTCGGCGGCGAGGTAGATCGAGGTCACCATCGCGCTTTCCCTGACAACCTTGGTGACGCGCAACGGCCGGAAGGCAGGCCAGGCCGGCCCGGGGCTTGGGGTACCGCCAGTCCCGGCGTCGGCTAGCAGGTCGCGGAACGACCCCTGCCAGCCGGGGCTGAGCGCTGGAATCCGCAGCGCGATCCGCAGCTTCGCGGGATCGTGGCCTGGAAGATAGAGCAACGCGTCGGTGTCGGCCACGCTCAGCCGGCCGGGGCCGTCTTGGGTCTTAACGATGGAATCGCCGGCCTGGATGTGCCCCTCGGTGATGACCCGCAGATAGAAGCCGGGCCGGTGGTGGCTGACCAGCAGGGACGGCATTTCGGGCACGCCAAGGCGCATTCCGACGCGGTAGCAGGTGACCCTAGGCTGGGTGACCTCGAACTCGGCCTCGCCGATGCGGTACCGGTCGCCGATGCACACCTCGTGGTCGGGCAGCCCGTCGACCGTGAAGTTCTCGCCGAACTGGCCGTAGCTGAAATCGTCGCGTCCGAGTTGCCGCCGCCAGTACTGATAGGACTGGATCTGGTAGACGAACACGGCCCGCTGTTCGCCGCCGTGGCCGTTGGTGTCGCCTTGGCCGTCGCCGTCGATGTTAAGCCGGCGAGCCATCGCCCGGCCTTGCACCGGGCGCTTCCATATGCCCGTGTACACGGTCTTGCCCTGCCAGGACACGTCTTTCGGCAGGCCGACGTTTACCGACAGCAGGGTCGCTGGGCCGGTCACCGCTGAGCTATCTCCACTGTTGCTCCCACTCAGGTCAGCGGTTCGCCTCCGTCGATGTGCAGCGTCTGCCCGGTCAGGAACGTACTGGTCATGGCGAACAGGACGCTTTCCGCGATGTCCTCCGGGTTCCCGATCCGCCGGACCGGATTGCGGCCGCTGATGTCGGCGAAATAATCGGCCTTGCCCTGCTCACCGAAGGCATCCCAGGCACCGGTGTCGATCACTCCCGGGGAGATGGCGTTGACCCGGATCG
>JBEKHI010000526.1:0-4828 GCA_050012355.1 Streptosporangiaceae bacterium
ACCGGGACGATCATGTACGCGATCAAGGCCGGGATCCGGAAGGCGGCACCCGAGTCCGTCCAGTCGGGCCTGCCCCTTGATGTCCATGTCATGGTGACGCGGGACGCCCACTTCTCCCACCGGGCCGCCGCTGACTGGCTCGGCATCGGCGCCAGCCGGGTCATCACCGTCCCGGCCGTCGCCCGCGACCGGCGCACCGATGTGCGGGCGGCCGGCCAGATCCTGCGGGAGCGCCTCGACAAGGGCGCGCGGATCGCCGCGATGCTCATCAACGGCGGGACGACCTACGATCACGTCGTCGATGACATCGCCGCGTTCGCGGGCCTGCGCGACCAGCTCGTCGCCGAGTACCGGCTCAGCTACCGGCCCCACCTGCACGTCGACTCGGTGATCGGCTGGGGATGGCTGACGCTTGATGACGGCGCGCTGTCCGGCCCGGGGCTCGGCGTGCCGGAGGAGACCGTCGCGTCCTTGCGGGAGCAGCACCGGCGCATCAGCCAGGTGCGCCTGGCCGACTCGTGGGGAGTGGACTTCCACAAGGGCATCGGGGGCTGCCCGGTCGACTGCAGCATGGTGATGTTCAGCGACAAGGCCGACCTGGGGCTGCTGCGCAAGGGCGCCGCCGACGAGGGCAGCCTGCACCAGCTCGCCGCGGAGTTCAGCTCCTTGTCCCCCGTGGACTACACGCTGGAGACGGCACGGGCCGGAGGCAAGGCGATCGCCGCCCTGACCGCCCTGCACTCGATGGGCAGGGCCGGCTTCCAGGCGGTGCTGGCCCGCCTGGTCGACGCGACCCGGGTCCTGCGGGGCGAACTGGCCGGGATGCCCGGCGTCACGGTCCTCAACGGCCACTCCCTCGGGTTCGCCACCATGGTGGCGCTGGCCCCGCCCGGCATGCCGGCGGGCGCAGTCCAGGCAATGCTCACCGTCCCCGGGAAGGACGCCGCGACCGCGGCCCGGCGCTGCAACGAGTACCTGAAGGCGTTCTTCGCCTGGGACAACGGCACCAGGATGAATGTCAACGGCGGCGTCCGTGGCCTGATGTGGGCGCGGAGCAGCCTGACGAGGTGCAGCGCGGCATAGTACAGGTAGGCGTAGAACGCCTCCAGGTGCGCTCCCCTGTCGGACAGTCCGCAGACGGCGGCCAGCAGTTCCTGGCCTGGGCGGGGCTGACCACCACCCAGCGGTCGACGCTCTGGGCGACGGCGGGGGCGGCCCACTGGATGCGGTCGACCGGGTTGGAGGCCAGGTGGCCCTGCCCGACCGCGTAGCCGAGGGCGTTGTAGAACACCGACCGCTTGCGCCGCTGGGGCGACCCGGCCGCCGCCTTCCTCGCCAGGGTCCGGGCGCAAACGCCCAGCGCCAGTCGCACCGTCGCCGGGTCACCCAGCGCGCTGACCGGCAGCGAGGCGCGGGCCACCCATCCCAGGGCGGCGGCAATCTCGCCCAGCGGACCTTCTCGCGGGTAGCAGGGTTGAACGCCCAGCCGAACAATGCCTGCCGCAGCACCCTGCCCTCCGGAGCGCCCTTCTCCCTTGGCCGTCAGCGCGATCGTGACGGTGACCGGGGCCTCGGCCACTTCGCCTCGCGTACCGGCGGGCATGCTCGTACCAGGTGATCATCTCCGCTTCCGTGGTCTCGGCGGCGGGCAGGCCGGTGCGTTGGCTGAACGGCCGGCGGCGGCGGGCCGCGTCCTACGGGCCATCGAGGAACCCGTCGGCCCGCGTCTCGATCGTCTGCAGCGACTCATCCCGGTACCGCGAACTTGGCAGAGATCTTCAGTCTTAGCAGGTCGGCCCAGGCTGAGGACGCGCGCGGTCAGCCGGGAAGAAATCCCTCAGCGCCTCTGCGATCTCGGCACGGACCGGAGCCCCGGAGATGACCACGCCGACCATCGTCACCGACGTGTGAGTGTGTCCGCGGGCACGGACGCGGCGGACCTGAGTCCCTGAGGTCTCCAGGGCATCGGCGTAGGCGAGACCCTCGTCGCGGAGCGGGTCGAAGTCTGCGGTGACGATGCAGGCCGGGGGCAGCCCGTCCAGGTTGCCGCGGAGCGGGGCGGCGCGCGGGTCGACGCGGTCGGCGGGGTCGGCGTAATAGTCCCAGAACCAGCGCATCAGCGGGGTGGTGAGGACGTACCCATCGCCGTTCTCGTCGTACGACGACCGGGTCATGTCCGAGTCCGTGACCGGGCAGATGAGGAGTTGGCCCGCGACGCGCGGACCGCCGGCGTCGCGGGCCAGCTGGCAGGCGACCGCCGCGATGTTGCCGCCGGCGCTCCAGCCCGCGACGGCGATCTGGCCGGGGACGCCGCCTAGTTCGCCGACGTGAGCGGCCGCCCACCGGAGGGCCGCGAAGGCGTCCTCCGCGGCGGCGGGGAAGCGGGCCTCCGGTGCATGGCGGTAGTTCACTGACACGATCACCGCATCCGAGCGGACGCAGAGGTCGCGGCACAGCGGGTCGTCGGAGTCCAGGTTGCCGAGCACCCAGCCGCCGCCGTGGAAATACACCAGCACCGGGTGCGGACCCTCCGACGCCGGGCGGTAGAGCCGGTAGGGCAGGTCCCCGGCCGGGCCGGGGATCATCCCGTCCGTGACCTCGCCCACCTCCGGGCTAGGCGGGAGGGCTTCCGCGACGGCCGCCATCATGGCCCGCGCCTCGTCGGCCGACAGAGCTTCCAGGGGCGGCATGCCCATCTCGGCCATCAGTCGCAGGACCAGGAAGACATCGGGCTGCATCCGGCGGATCACCCCGTCCCGGCACCGTTCCCCGCCGGGACCGGTCCGCCGGAACCCGAGGTAGTCCTGCGCGATCACGTCGTCGCACGCCTGCCGGTACACGTCCACGCCGCCGATGTAGGGAAGGAACACGCGCGGCTTGCCGGGGACGTTGGCGCCCATGTACCAGGAGTTCGCGGTGGGGTGCAGTGTGATGGCGGCGCAGTCCCGGACGTGCTGGTCCCATCCGGCTTCGGCGAGCGAGGTCGGCTCGATCGTCTCGAAGCGTTCGGTGCCCATGTCCCTCAGGCAGTCGGCGACCCAGTCCACGTGCTGCTCGATCGAGACGGCCATGTTCGACAGGACCGACGGGCTGCCCGGGCCGGTGATCATGAAGAAGTTCGGGAATCCGGCGGTCATGAGCCCCAGGTACGTAGACGGGCCGGCCGCCCACTTCTCCGTCAGGGACAGGCCGTTCCGGCCGGTGGCGTTCACGGCCGCCAGGGCGCCGGTCATGGCGTCGAAACCGGTGGCGTACACGATCGCGTCAAAGCCGAGCGATTCGTCCGCCGTGTCGATGCCGTCCTCGGTGATGCTTATTATCGGCTGCCTGCGCAGGTCGACGAGCCGGACGTGCGGGAGATTGTAGGTCTCGAAGTAGCCAGTGTCGAGGCACGGCCGCTTGGTGCCGAAGTAGTGGTCCTTCGGGCACAGCGCGTCGGCCGTCCGCGGGTCGCGCACGACCAAGCGAATCTTCTCCCGGATCATGTCGGCCACGATCTTGTTGGACGCCGGGTTCACCCCCTGGTCGGCGAAGACGCCGAGGATGCTGAGCAGCTGGCCCTGTTTCCATGCCTCCTCGAACCGCTCCCGGGCGACCGTCTCGCTGGCGGTCACGCCGAGGATGTCGGTCGGCTCGACCGACATTCCTCCCGGGGACCACCGGGCGGCGTCCCGGTATTCCTCGCGGTCTTGCGCCAGCCGCGCCAGCCGGTCGGCAGAGGCGGGGCCGTTATGCGCGGGAACGGAGAAGTTCGGGGTCCGCTGGAAAACCGTGAGCTGGCTGGCCTGGCGGGCGATCAGCGGTATTGACTGGATGCCGGAGGACCCGGTGCCGATGACCGCGACCCGCTGGCCGGTGAAGTCAACACCCGCGTGGGGCCACTGGCTGGTGAAGTACACTTCGCCCGCGAACCGGTCGGTGCCCTCGATATCGAGCGACTTGGGCATGGAAAGACAGCCGCTGGCCATGATGAAGTACCGGCACCGCAACTGCGTCCCGCGGTCGGTCGCGATGCTCCAGCGCTTCTCCTGCTCCCCCCAGTGAGCGGAGGTGACGGAGGTGGAGAACTCGATGTCCGCGCGCAGGCCGTAGCGCTCGGCCACGAACCGCAGGTAGTCCAGGATCTCCGGCTGCGTGGCGTACTTCTCGGACCAGGTCCATTCCTTCTCTAGCTCCGGGTCGAAGCTGTAGGTGTAGTCCGTGGTCGGGATGTCGCAGCGGGCCCCTGGGTAACGGTTCCAGTACCAAGTCCCGCCCACGTCGTCGGCCGAGTCGAAAGCCTTCATCGATAGTCCGAGCTGACGCAGCCGGTAAAGCATGTACAAGCCCGAGAAACCAGCGCCCACCACAACCGCGTCGAACTGCTCCGGGACTCCAGCTGGCTTGTTCATGAAAGGTCCCCTTCGACACCGAAGAGCCGGTCCTGCCCGGACCATAACTGATATCAACGCGCGAGTAAATGATCGAAGGTCGCTCCCGAAGGCCAGCAGCTAGACTCAGGTGAAGGCGGCGCTGCGGACGCGTGCTCACGGAGGTGCCGCCACCTCGGCCATGCGATAGCTCGAACCAGATGACCGTGTCCACCCACCGCGCCGCCCGCACGGGTTCCGCCTGCGAGGACAGCGGTCAGTGTCGGCGATCATGTAATACCCCAGCTCTGAGGGCCGAGCGGACGGGGATGCCGACCTGCTGGAGCAGGCTGTCCGCGCACCGGGCAGCGGCGGACGCCGCCCGGCCGGTCATCCCGACCGTGCCGTCGTGCTAGCCAATCTGGGCGCCGCCGGAGACAACGCACCCGCTCGCGTCTATCGTCTCAAACCCAGCCGGG
>JBEKHI010000527.1:0-4810 GCA_050012355.1 Streptosporangiaceae bacterium
CGCGCCCGGAGTGAGGCGCCCTCGCCGCGGCGCCAACCCCGGGATGGCGTCGGCGACGTTGGCGGTAGCCATGGCGATCGCGGCCGGCAGGCCCACCACGCCGGCCTTGGTGGCACGGTCGATGGCCAGCAGGATAGCGTCGTGGTAGCCGCCCGCATAGTCGGTGGAAATCGTATCGGCGAGCCCGCCTTCCAGCAGCGCATACAGCAGTTCCGGGCCGCTGGTCAGCCGCTGGGCGCCGAATGTATCGAGGGTGGAAACGTCCACGATCGCGCCCAGTTCCTTAAGCCGTTCGGCGTGTTCAAGGGCCTCGCGCAACTCAAAGCTCGAATGGTTGGAGTGCCCGGCGATGAGCTGCACGTCAGTCTCGGCTATCGCGGTGACCTGCCTCATCGACGCGGCCGCGTTATGCACCAGCACCGGTACGCCAGCCTCGCGCGCATAGCCGGCAGCCTCGCCGAGCCCGTCCAGGGCGATGTCGAAAGCGGGCAGGATGATCTCCGTGACGATCTCGCGGATCTCCTCGGCTGAAAGCCTGCCGGCCAGCCCTGCGGCTGCCAGCGCCTCCTCGACCGCATCCCGGTCGAACGACGAAGCCGAGATGTGCCGGCCCAGCACCGCGATCTTGAGCGCGTTCGATTGCCGGGGCGTGATCGTCACACCGGTGCGCTTGGCCACCTCGGCCGGGATATACATGTAGCTCGCCCCGCCGCCGCCCAGGGTGTGCCCGGCGCCGATCTCACCGAGGGCAACAGCCCCCGCGGCGACCGCCTGGCGCGCGGTGAACGCGCGGGTCTCCTCAGTGAGCCCGCTGCCATCCGCGATCGACGCCGCCCGCAGGCAGGCCGGCGTGTTGCAGGATGCCAGCCTGACCGTGACCGGGTGCTCATCGTTGGTCTGGGCGAGCGCCTCGGCGGTGATGAACCCGTCGACGCACAGAACGGTGGTCGTGCCCTCCAGCAGGTGCCGGTCCAGGTTGGCGCGCACTTGCTCGCGCGGCAGTCCCTCATGCCCGCTGGGGAACAGCGGACCGTACGCTGTGCCATGGGTGTGGTTGTTGATCAAGCCGGGGATGGCGAGGGTATCCTCGGCTTCGACGATCTCGTCCACCCGGCCGTAGGTTTCCAGGGGCCTGGTGGGCACGATCTCGCGGATCGTGTCTCCCCCGACCACGATGTCGACCCCGTGCCGCGGCACCGCGCCGGTGCCATCGACGAGGTCGCAGCCGTGCAGAACTGCCGTGTGCACCATGCCTCCTTCAGAGTCGCTCGAAGCGGAACGGGGCCAGTTCCCCGGAGTGGTCGTCGCCCAGCACCTCGCCCGCGACGAGCGCGCCCGCGTGCACGCTGAGCGTCGCGCCGCTGTGCGAGACAGCGAAGTGGAAGTTCTGCAGCCCGGGTGCCCGGCCCAGCACAGGCAGGCCGTCGCCCGGGATCGGCCGCACGCCCACTCGCACGCTCTCCACCCTTGCCGCGCGGAGTCCGGGATAGAGCACGCAGCCGGCTGCCACCACGGTGTCGACCGCGGCCTGATCTACGCTGCCGGTGGCCTGCGCCGCATTATCGATGTCACGGGTGTGCAGCAGCAGCCGTCCGGCACCGTCGGGCCGCAGATGGACCCGCGGCGCGTGGATCACGCGGGACACCGAGATCGCAACCGGCGACGTGTAGATGAGAACACCGCGCGTGTTGCGCATGGGCAGGTCAAGGCCCGCAAACCCTGCGACGCCCGCTGCCATCGGCCCGGCGCAGTTCACCACGGCGCCGGCGGGCAGCCGCCGCCCCGAGGCCAGCCGGACGGCACGCACCAGGCCGCCGGACACATCGATTCCCGTGACCGCGTCGTTCCAGATTCGCTCCGCTCTGGCCGCCGATAGCAGGTAGCCGATCAGCCGGGCCGGTTCGATCCACCCCTCGACCGGGAAGTAAGCGATTTCGTCGGCTGGCAGTTCAGCGGGATGCATATCGGGCTCAAGGCGCAGCGCCTCCGCCCGGGTGAGCCAGCGGGCCTCGTACCCGTAGCTGAGGACCAAGCCGACCTTCCGGCGCAGCTGCTCGCGTTCGGCATTACTGCCGCCCCACTCCAGGTTCCCGCCCTCGTGGTACCAGTCGCTGCCGGGCACGTCCCGGGCCAGCCTCCGGTGCGCCTCCATCGCCGCGACACTGAGATCGTGATATGCCCGCGGCTGCTTTCCGCACGAGTTGGTCCACGAGAAGGTCGCACCCGAGGTACCGGATCCCGGGGCACCCGAGTCGACCACCGTGACGCGAGCACCGCGCCGCGCCAGCTCGGCGGCCACCGCGGCGCCATAGACCCCCGCGCCGATGACCACAACCTGCTCAACCACAGACAGTTCCGTCTCTCTCGCTGGATTCGTACGGGTCAGCAGCAGCGCGGACGGAGAATCCGCGCCATCGCCGCTCCTGCATTCACGATGTAACTAGTTACATCACTGAATCACGCGATCGCGCGAACAGTCAATGGCCAGCCCTCAGTCCACGTAGCTCAGGCGTCGGTCCAACGCCGGATCAGCGCGGCCTGGCCGACCAGGGCGGATTCGGGACCGATGAGATTCCACACGGTCGCGTCCTTGATCCAGAAGCGGTGTCCCGATTTCGCGATCCGCAGGCCACGGTAGTCATCGGCGTAGCCACGGACCCGCACTGCATCCATGAAGGCACGGCGCTCTTCCCTGGCCTGTCCTACCGCCGACAGGCGGGAGGGCAGGCCGACGAACTCGTCCCAGCTGCACTCGAAGCGCTCCTGGGCCGTCAGCAGCGTCCGCCGACGGCGGCCCGCAGCGAGCAGCCCATTCCGTCAAGAACTGCCGCAACCTGAGGTTGGGGCATTCCGGGCTGCGGTCCTGCCGCCGCGCCCGGAGCCCGCGTTGTGACCGGTAAGTGGCCGACCTCAGCACCTGGATGCAGAACCCTGCCCGACATTCAACGGATAAGACTACGAGTTGACGGGATTCGACAGCAGTACCGCGTGAGGCACCCTTCAGGTACGGGAAGCATGAACCCCTCGCTGCGTTAGCCAAGCGGGATTTCGGGCCGATCTCATCTCCGCCGGCGGGACTGCCATCGACATCGGTTCCGAACTGTACCTGTCCCGGCACAACCGCGCCTGGCCACCAGCGCCAAGCGACGTGGAGTTCATGTCCTTGAAGCCGTCCGATGCTGGAGTTGGTCCTCCGTAAGCGCGTGGCCAAGCTGCCGCCGGTGGTGATCCGTGAAGAGGTTACGGTGACGGCGCTGTCGGGCACCCCGGACGCAGTGACGGGCGCTGCCGGATCCGGCCACTGCACGGGCGCCGCCCTACGGACCAGAATTCACCCGCTTCGTTCATCCGGCGACAGGGCAGCGGGCGCTGACCCAGCATCAAGATCTCAGCGTCCTACGGAAACATCGCGTTGACTTAAGCGCAAAATAGGCGCAATCTCTAGCAAGAAGTTTACAAAAGCTCGCTAAATAACACCGACCGTCGTCCACTCTTCCGGTGCGTGCCGTCTGCCACGCCGCGTGCCCCCGTATCCCCATCACGGAAGCTGACACATGTTCTCGAAAACCCTCACCTGGCGGTGGGTAGGGCTGGCCGCGGCCTTTGTGCTGGCGGCAGCGCTCGCCATCCCCGCGTTCAGCGCCACGCCCGCGCGTGCGGCCACGCCCGCGCCTTGCGACATCTACGCTTCAGGCGGTACTCCGTGCGAGGCGGCCTACAGCACCACCCGGGCGCTGTTCGAGGCCTATGACGGGCCGCTCTACCAGGTCCAGCGTGCCTCCGACTCGACCTACCTCAACGTCGGCTTGGAATCGACCGGTGGGGTTGTCAACGTGGCGCCCGAGAACTCGTTCTGTGCCGGCACGACGTGCACCATCACCGAGCTGTACGACCAGACTTCCAACGGCAACAACATGCCGATCTCGCCGGGCACTTCCTGCTCGGGTTGCAGTGGCGGGAACGCGGGCCCCGGCACCGACGGGGCGGACATCGGTGCCTCCGCCGAGGCGCTGCCGGTCTACGTCGACGGCCAGCCAGCGTACGGGATCGACTTCGACAAGATGGGTATCGGCTACCGGGACAACTCCGCCATCAACCTGCCCACCGGCTCTGATCCCGACGGGCTCTACGAGCTCACCTCCTCCGACCTCACCAGCGACCAGTGCTGCTTCGACTTCGGCCAGGGCGAGACCAACGACTCCGACGACGGCGACGCGACGATGAACGCGATCTACTACGGCACAGACTGCTGGACGGGCAACTGCACCGGCCCCGGTCCCTGGGTGGGGGCCGACATTGAAAACGGCATGTACTTCAGCGACACCGGGAACAACCCCTCCGCCTATCCGAGCGAGGATGGCGCATTCGTCAGCGCCTGGGAGGAGAATAACGGCTCGACCAACATGACCTTGCAGTACGGAAACGGCCAGTCAGGCGGGCTGATCCAAACCTATTCGGGCGCATTGCCAAGCGGCTATGACCCGATGAAGATCCAGAGCTCCATCGAGCTGGGCACCGGCGGGGACAACACGAGCCTGGGCCTCGGAGAGTTCTTCGAAGCCGCCGACGTTTCCGGTTTCCCGTCCCAGGCCACCCAGAGCGCGGTGCAGGCGAACATCGTCGCTGCCGGCTATAGTCTCACCCCCTCGGGCGAGGCCCCCTACACCGGTACCGCTCCCCAAGTGCCTGGCACCGTGCAGGCCGCCAACTATGACACCGGCGGACAGGGCGTGGCCTACAACGTCAATTCGGTCAATGGCACGGCCGACAGCTACCGCAGCGACGGGGTCGACCTGGAGACGACCAGCGA
>JBEKHI010000528.1:0-4786 GCA_050012355.1 Streptosporangiaceae bacterium
GAGACGGCGTCTCTGCCTGGCTGGGCGAGGCGATCGAGATCAAGCCGGCGACGACGGCGACGTTCGAACGCTACGCCCGGTCCAACCTGCTGATCATCGGCGGCGAGGAGCACGGCCACGGGCTGCTGCTCGCCACCCTGCTCAGCGTGGCTGTGCAGTGCCGGCCGTCCGACGTGTCGTTCAGCATCCTTGAGTTCGCCCGTCCGTCGTCGCCGTTTCACGGGTTCTTCGACCCGGTGCGGGAGTTGCCGCACGAGGTGCGGATCGCCGACCGCCGGCTGGCCGAGGAGGAGCTGGAAGCCCTCGAAGCCGACCTGGATGAGCGGCTCGCCGACTACGACGGGCCGGCCCGGCCGATGCGGTTCCTGCTCATCGCGGGGATGCACCGCTGGCAGGATCTGCTCGCCGAGGGCGACTACGGCCGTCTCAGTGAGACAGCGGGCAGTCTGCTGCGACTGGCCGACAAGGGACCTGATGTCGGCATCCACGTGGTGGCCTGGGCCGATGGCTTCGTAACGGTCGACCGGGCAGTTCGGCGATCCGGCGCCGGCCACTTCGGCCTGCGCGCGGTGCTGCGGGTGTCCTCACCGGCGGAAAGCGACGTGCTGCTCGGGGTGGCCGCCGCGGCGGGGCTCGATGACGACCGCGGGCTCTACCGGGAGACCGAGTGGCCCACCGAGCAAGTCGAGAAGTTCAAGCCGTACTCGATACCGTCGATGTGGGCGTATCTCCGGACCATTGTGGGGACTCAGCGATGACGCAATCTCCTTACCTATCGCTGCGACAGGCGGTCCGGCCCGCCATCCTCGCCTACCGGCTCCTCGCCGAGGATCAGGAACGGGCGGGAAAGCTGGTCGCCGAGTGCGAAGAGCTCCTCCAGCTCACCCGCGAACTGCTTCGGGTAACCGGACAGGCGCGGGTACTTGAACGCCTGCCGGTCGATGATCCGAAGGCGCGACTGCTGGACGCGTACGCCGACGCCGGGATGCTCTGGGCGAAGGTGGTCGCCAGTTCCCTGGTGCTGGCCAGCGCGCTACTTGACCAGGGCAACCTCGATGAGGTGCGGCGACTGGCCGACTTTTTCGCGGACGCCGGCGAAAAGACCGTCGCTTCCGACCTGCGCGCGCAATTGGGAGAGGTCGTACTGGAAAAGTTTAGCGAGCAGTTGCGGCGGGTCAATAACAAGATGACGCCGGGCGAGATCAAGGCGACCATAACCGCGCTGCAGACGATACTGCGTGAAGTGCCGGAAGATTCTCCCGGCCGGAACGCCAAGGTCAACGCGTTCCTGCAGCCACTGGCCGTGTCTATATACGGGGTGATGAAGCAGCGAAATATCGAAATTTCATACGACAGCCGGGTTGAGCATATCGCGACCGGCGGAGTAGCGAAATATCACGATATAGTCGGAATCAGCCTTGACGAGCTCTCGTCCGAATTTGAGGAAACATGGCCGGAGTAATCAACGATATCGAGGCCCTGGAGGATTTCCGGGTCCACCTCATCCAGTTCAACCTGGACCTGACCGAGAGTTTCGCGAGCATACGGGGTCACTGGCGTGAGCTCGGTGACGTATGGCGCGACGACATGTACCAGCTCTTCGGCGAGGCGCTGGAGGAGGTCACACCCGGCATCGAGCATTACCTGGCGGCGACCGAGGGCCATGAGGCGTACCTCGCGGCGCTAATCGAGAACCTCCAGGGATACCTCGAGACCGGCTACGCGGGTACGAGCCGGCGCGGCCAGAGCCCGCCCCGGCGTGACGATCGTCGTGACGAGCGTGACGAGAAGAAGCGCCGTGACCAGCGTTCACGCTGACATCGACGCGCTGAAGGAGTTCCATGGTGCGCTGACCCGATTCGGGTCAGCGCAGCGGGATCTAGCCGATCGCGTCGATACCGAGATAGAGCTCGCCCGCGCGTCACTGGAGGCCAAAGCCAGCCACGCCCGGTCCCGGCTGGAGCGCTGCCGGGCCGAACTCGACGAGTGCCGCAACCGGGAGGCCGCTGGCCCGGAGGACTGCTCCGGCCATGCCAGGTCAGTCAGCGAGGCAGCGGAAAGCCTGGAGCGCATCCGGCTCTGGCAGTATCGCATTGACTCCGAAGCCAGCGAGTTCCGCGCGATCTCCAGCCGGTTCCGCGGCCTGCTTGACGATGACCTGCCGCGCGCCGAGGGTGAGCTGCTCGGGGCCATCGCCAGCCTGCAGGACGCGCGCCGGATCCAGGGTGCCGGTTCGTGACGCCTGAATCAGATGTAGCACTGCAATTCAGCGTGCTGGAGGAGGCCTGGGACAACGTCCAGCGACACTGGCACGACGATGTCGCACGCGACTTCGCCACGCAGCACTGGACGCCGCTCAAGCAGGAGTCAGCGGTCTACCTGCAGGCGCTCCGCTCGTTGCTCGACACGCTCAGCGCCGCCCGGTTCTCCGACGAGGCTTAGGCGCGCGACGCATGCTTCGGGTTCTACGGCGGCCAGCACCAGGTCCTCGAAGACGGGGCGATCGGCCCGCAGGCTGAGCAAGCGCCGCCGGACGTTCTTGCCGGTCGCGGGGTCGACGCTGGTGAGGTAGCCCTCGAACTCGGCCGCCCGTATGACATCGGGCGGGGTGGCGCTGAAGATCTCGTGCAGGGTGCGTAGCGCCACGGCGGCTATCAGCCGTTCGTGGCGCTGCTTGATCTCGTTTTGCGGGCGCGGCAGCGGCTCGGCGGCGTCGCGGTCCGCGACGTAGCGGTACCCGGTCGTCGAAGGCACGATGCTGTCGGGGGGAAGCCCGAACTCCACCGCGACGTCGCGACTGTCCGGGTGATAGGTCACCTGGTACTCGCGCGGAAATCCGTCCGGGTACCGGGAAGCGTCGAGGACACAGCCGATGAACCACCGCACGGCCTCGGCGTCGCCCGCATCGAACGCCGACTTGTGCCGCCGGATCTGCGTGTTCCTGGCCGCCGCGGCCGCGCGCTGCTGGGTGATCTTCTGGTCATGGCGCGCCTTCGCGGCGGCCAGCGCTTGCTGCCGCTGCGATTCACGCTGCTCGTGTTCCAGTTGCGCGGTCGCGAACCGGCCGCGGGCGCTCGCCAGCTCGCGCTGCCGGCGTCCGAACGCGTCGAGGAAGCGCCGCAGCCCGCGTGACCGGACGGGTGCGAAATCGATCCAGTCCGGCGCCGGATCCTGGCGGCTGAGGGCTCGCGCGTCGAATCGCGGCGTGTCCGGCATCTTCATCAGCCGGTCGAAGGTCGTCGGGGGTAGGGGCAGAACGCTCGTCAGCACCTGGTCAAGAGCCGCGATCCGCCGCTCGACCTCGGTGGTCTTTTCCGCCGCGGTCCGTTGCCCGGCATCGGTCCGTTCCTGCTCCTGAGCCTTCTCCCGCTCCCGGGCCTCGCGTGCCCGTTCTCGCGCTTGCCGGTCGATCTGCGCCGCCAGCCGAGGTTCCCATCCCGCACGACCGCTACCCTGAGCCACGCTTTGAAGATAACCCCGTTCCTGATTGGTGCTGCACTACCCGCACTCTTTCCTGGGTAGCGCGGCACTGACCAGGAACGGTCCGCTCCCGCGCGCCGGTAGCGGGCGTGTGGCGTCACGCTTCGCGATATGCCGCGATACGGTCTATCCATGGCTAAGCCTGTGGTCGCGGTGAGCGGCTTGCGCATGGCGTATGGCGATGTCGTCGTGCTCGAGGATGTCGACCTGACGGCCACCGCCGGGGAGATCGTCGCGGTGACCGGGGTCAACGGCGTCGGGAAGTCGACGTTGCTGTCCTGCCTGGCCGGCTTCCGCCGTCCGAAGGCGGGCGCGGTGTCCGTTCTCGGCGGGCCACCCCGTGACGACGCCGAGTTCTGGCGCGCGGTCGCGCACGTCGCGGATCAGCCGACCTGGTATCCAGGTCTGACGGTGCGGGAGCATCTGGAACTCATCCGGATGACCAATGAGCCGCTCACCGGATGGTGCCTGCCGTCGGACGACCTCATCGACACCTTCGGCCTGACGGCGCGGGCCGACGCGAGCCCGCTCAGCCTGTCGTCCGGTCAGCGGCAGCGGCTGTCACTTGCCGCGGCGCTTGCCCGGCCGAGCAAGCTGCTGCTGCTGGATGAGCCCGAACAGTCTCTGGACGCGGATTTCAGGCTGGAACTGGCAACGGTCCTGAGCGAGGGCTACGCCGGCAGCGGCGGCACCGTGATCATGGCTACCCACGACCACGAGTTCGCCGAGGCCGCCAGCGCGCGGCAGGTACAGCTGACTGACGGGCGGATCACCGAGGACCTGACCGAGCCGAACCGATGACGAGGGTCTCGGCTGTCCGTTCGTTTATCGGCAGGCGGCGCCGGCGGAGCTGGATCGACTGGTACTGCGCGGGCTTCGCCGCCGTGATCGCGCTGCTCTACCTGGCGGACCTGCTGACCGGTCCGCTCAGCAGGCTCTCCGGGGTGGCTAGCCTCTCGGCCGCGGGCCACCCCGCGACCCAGTCGGCGGCGGCCCAAGCGGTCGCGGGCACCGGGCTGGTGATCGGTGCGGCAGCCGGGCTTCTGTTGCTAGCGCAGGCGCTCGGTCCGCTCGCGTTGTCGCCCGCCGACGCGTCCTGGCTGCTGCTTTCCCCGCTTAACCGGCGCGGGATCCTCCGCCGGTCCGCGACGGGGATCACCGTCCTTTCCGCGCTGACCGGCGCACTGCTGGGGGTGCTCGCCCTAGCGATGGCGGGGCCGTTCCTGCGGCCCGGATCACGCGCGCTGCCTTCGTCCTGGCTGGAGCTCGCCGCCCTGGCGGGGGCCGGGTTCTCGCTCGCCGCCGT
>JBEKHI010000529.1:0-4769 GCA_050012355.1 Streptosporangiaceae bacterium
AGGTAACGCCGGGCCAGTTCGGCTAGCGCCGCCGCCCGGCTCATCGCGGGCGGCGGTGCGCCGAGCCAGTCCTGGACCAGCACGAACGCCTGCTCGCGTCCGGCTACCGGCCCGCGCACGATCAGGCCCTGGATGCTGGCCAGTATCAGGATGTGCACCATCGCCTGGCCTTCGGTCCGTATCCCGGCGGCGGCGACCCGCTCGCGGAGCTGGGACCGGGTCAGCGGGCCGTCGGCGGCCAGCGCCGCCCGCACGACGGCCACCGCCCGCTCCGCGTCGCCTGGCGATACGCCCTCCTGCTCCAGCCGCCGGGAGTTCCCGGTCCGCAGTTGCGGGGTGGTCAGCGGATGCAGCCACCAGTAGTCCTCGGTGAGGACCAGGTGCAAGGTGCCGCGGTTCAGCCAGCTGACGATCAGCGTGCGCCGGGCGAGAGCGGAATCGACGTCCGAGACCGACAGCCCCGCCGAACGTGCCCGGATCGTGAGCCGGGCACCGCGCGGATCCTGCGCCTGAACGGCCAGCAGCCGCTCGGTGACCTCCTCGGCGCTGCTCGCCGGATGGTCGTCACCGAGCAGTTGGGCGGCGCAGCGCTGTGCGGTCACCGCCAGCTCATCCGAAGTATTCACCGGCGGTGACTCTACCGCCGGCGCGTCCTAGCCGATCACGCGACAGGCCTCGACAACGCGAAGACGTGCAGTTGCCCGTTGCTGACCGTGGTCGGGAGCGTGATGCTCGCGACAGTCTTATCCGCGTTGACCGCCGCTGTCGCCTCGAACACGTACATGTCGTCGGCCTTGGTCGTGCCGTTGTCGTAGTTGATGTACGGCAGCGTGGCGACGACGTCGTTGCCGAAGAGCACCGGCCCGCCGAAGCCGAGCGCGTAGCCACCGAAGCCAAGTTCGGCCGCGCTCGTGGTGCCGTCGGTGTAGTTGATCGTTACTTCTCCTTCCGAGCCCGCGGTACCGGAATTGGTCCCGGTTCCGAGGAAACCAACCTCGCTGGCACCAGTCGGCACGTCCGGTACGACGGTCTGGCCGTCCGCCTCGATGTTGTCAGGTTCGCCCGCGGCGACGTCGGGCCAGGTGAACTGAAGGTCCCCGACGGTCACCGTGGCGCCGGGCGCCAGGCCCGCCGCGGTCAGCTGCTGCTCGGAGTAGCTGTAGCCGTTACCGTCCAGGTTGGCCTGGTCCACCGCGCCGTCGTCGCTGATCCCGGTGTTGTCGTAGAACGGGGCCAGGTCACCGGGCGTGTCGGTGACCACGGTGAACGCAACGGCGGCAGCGGACACGCCATCGGTGTCCTCCAGGTTGAGCGTGGCCGGATAGCTGCCGGCGGTGACCGGTGCGGTGACCGTCAGCTGGATTGTCGCCGTGCCGTTGGCCGGAATCGTCACGCTGCCTCTAGACGGCGACACCTTCAGGCCGCTGACCGCCCACGGAAGCGTGTATGACCGGCCGGACAGCGATTGCACGGTCACGGTTTCCGTCGCCGAAGCACCGGCGCCAAGGGTCAGCGAGGGCTCGCTTACCGTGCCGAAGCCGGAGAATACGTCGGGACGGATACCCAGCGGGGTGATGAGATCGTCCAGGTTGACCGAGTCGGCGATCGCCAGGTACCCGGCGTCGTTGGGGTGCAGGCTGTCGCCCGAGTTGTAGGCGGGCAGCAGTTCGTCCGGGTCAGCCGGGTTCTCCAGCACCGTGGAGAAATCGAGGGAGGCGTCGAACGCGCCGCTGGTGAGAATCCAGTGGTTGACCTGCTCGCGCGTGACGTTGCCGGTCACCGTGTAGTAACTCGCCCCCTGGTCTGGCTGCAGCGTCGCGCCGATCACCTTGACGCCGTTCGCGTGCGCGATCTCGATCAGCTCGGTGTAGGCGTTGGTCAGCTGGCTCGCCGTAATCGTCGGGTTGTCCCCGATGTCGTTCTCACCGAGCCAGATGACGATGTCCTTCACTCCCGCGTTCTCGATCGCGTCCTGGTAGAAGCGCGCCACTCCGGCCGCGCCACTCGTTCCGCCGTCAGTGAGCAGCTGGTCGCCGGAGATCCCGGCGTCCAGCACGGACATCTGCTGGCCGACCGGAAGCTCAAGCAGCCGACGCGCCAGGTCATCCGTCCAACGCTCGTTCGCGTCGGTGGTGGAAGCGGTGCCGTCCGTCGTCGACGCGCCGAACGCCACCACGGCCCCGCGCACCTGGGGGTTGTAGACGTCGACACCGTCCAGGAAGTACCAGGACGTGTCGGTGTTGGTGTAGTCCGTCGCGCTGGTGTCACCGGCGTCGTTCCCTGACGCGTAGTAGTTGGTGCTGGTCGCACTGGGGTGCCAGGTAGCCGGACCAGTCGCGCCGGAGAAGTACAGGCTGATCGCCAGGTCTGTCTCGGACCCGACAGCGAGCTTCACCGGATCGCTGAGCACCCGGTCCCCCGCCGCGATCGTGACGCTATCCGACCCGCCGAAGGTCACCTCGGTATCGGTGCCGACCTCGATGGCGGCACCTGTGCTGCGCAGCCCGACGTACGCCGCGGTCACCGTCAGCGGACCGGTGCCGAACACGTTGGAGATCCGGATCTTGATCTCACTGCCGCCAACGCTGGTGTGCACGATGTTGCGCACCGTCTGGTCGTCGAAGCCGGTATCCGACAGCCCGCTGGTGGCGGCCACCGTCTGCGCCGCTTCCCAGGTGCCCACCCATCCCGGGTTGTGCTCCGACGACGAGCCGCTCGTCTTGGCACCAGAAGTAGCCAGCGCGGCAGCCGCCCGCACCGCGCCCAAGCCGAGAACCACCACGATGGCCACGCCGAGCGCCGCCACCGACCGGGGTCTGATCCGGACATGTTTCATCGTCACTCTCCAGAGCTCTCCCGCGCTTCCACACATCTAGCCACAAGTAAGCTAAACCGATCGGAATAGTTTGTAAATGAAACAAATAGGAAAACTAGGAAAGCCCTGCTTAGAAGGCGAGCCCTAAGACACGTGATGCCGGGTCAAACCGGTCGGACGCTGCGGCACGCCGGACACTGACGTGGGAGCGGCAGCTGCGTAAATCGGGACAGGAGTTCCCAGTACTATGATTTCGCGCTTTCCGGCGGAGCCCCCCGGACCCGGGAACGAGGAGGAGACATGGCGAGTGCGCTCGACTTCACCGCGACCGCGGCCGATGGCGGCCAGGTGCCGCTGAGCGGCTATGCGGGCAAGGTGCTGCTTATCGTCAACGTGGCTAGCAAGTGCGGGCTGACGCCGCAGTACGAGGGCCTAGAGTCGCTCTACCGCGACGACAAGGACCGTGGCCTGGAGATCCTCGGTTTTCCCTGCAACCAGTTCAAGGAGCAGGAACCGGGTACCGACGAAGAGATCCAGGAATTCTGCAAGACGACCTACGACGTCACCTTCCCGGTGTTCGCCAAGATCGACGTCAACGGCCCCGGCGCCGACCCGCTGTATGAGTACCTGCGCGCCCAGGCTCCTGGCGACTTCGGCCCGCAGTACGGCGGCTTCTACCAGGCCATCTCCAAGATCCGCCCTGGCTCCGACGGCACCGACGAGATCAAGTGGAACTTCACCAAGTTCCTGATCGGCCGGGATGGCACCGTCATCAAGCGCTATGAGCCACCGGTGCCGCCCGCCGACATCAAGGCCGACCTGGAGAGCTACCTGTAATCCTGGGTAGTGCGGCGTTGCCCGCAAAAGAGTGTGGGTAACGTCGCACCGACCAGAAACGGGGCCGCGGGGAACGAGGGCTTAGACCGCTTGTTCGGCCTGGAGTTTCTTCACGGCGTCCAGGGCCTCTTGGATGTGGCCGCCGATGTTCGTCATTGAGCTGAACACGTTGCGGACGGTGCCTGTGCGGTCGATGACGTAAGTGACCCTGCCCGGTATCACGGCGAGCGTCGACGGGACTCCGTAGCTCTTGCGGACCTTCCCGCCCTTGTCGCTGAGCAGCGTGAACGGCAGTTCATGGTGACCGACGAAGCTGGCGTGCTTCTCCACCGAGTCGGAGCTGACCCCGATCACGTCGGCGCCGGCGTCGGTGAACACCTCGTAGCTGTCACGGAAGGCACACGCCTCCTTAGTACAGCCACTGGTCTCGTCCTTGGGATAGAAGTACAGCACCACGACCCGCTCTCCGAGCCGGTCACTCAGCCGCACCGGTTCGCCGGCTTGTGACGGGAGGGTGAAGTCGGGAGCCTTGTCTCCGACCTGGATGCCACGTGCCATAGCGCGCCTTCCTCTTCCTTCTTTAGGAGCCTTCAAGGGAAACCGTAAGCGCGGCCAGCTGGTCGCGCAGCGAAGCCACATCGGCTGGTTCGAACCCCTGGCAGCGACCGAGCAGCGCTTCCGGTACGGAGGCGAGGCGGTCGCGCAGGGCGAGCCCTTCGGCGGTGAGGTTCACCAGGACCCGTCGCTCGTCCTCGGGGTCGCGGGTCCGGGTCACATACCCCATCGCGGCCAGCCGCTTCAGCAACGGGGTGAGAGTGCCGCTATCGAGCCCTAGCCGCTCGCCAAGCTCGCCGACCGTCCGCGCACGCCGCGGGTCCTCCCACAACGCCAGCATCGTGATGTACTGCGGGTAGGTCAGCCCGGTTCCTTCGAGCAGCGGCCCGTAGGCACGAACGATCGCCCGGCTGGCCGTGTACAGGGCGAAACACACCTGCCGGTCGAGTTCGAGCTGCGGATAACCTGCCACGCCCAAGACTCTACCGTACAATTCAATTGCGCACAATCTTTCTGTGGCCGCGGGGCGGGGGCCGGCCGCGGGGCGGCGGTGGCCGCGGGG
>JBEKHI010000530.1:0-4741 GCA_050012355.1 Streptosporangiaceae bacterium
AGCCATGGGGATAGCCCGGCTGCAGAGCCTGGCCGCGAGCGACACCCGGCTGCGGACCAACCTCGTGCTCGACCTGGTGGCAGGCGCGGACCCGGACCCGGGCGGGGTCATGCTGCTCAACCGCGCCCAAGCCCTGGAGTATGACCTGGGCCGCCCGCACCGGGTGGTCCTGGTCGAGGCGCACGGCGGCGACGAGATCGACCTGTTCCTACACGCGGTTGGCCGGGCCGCCCGGGCCGTCCGGGCGGGGTCGCTGCTGGCGCCACGGCTGCACGACGTGATCCTGCTGGCTGACGCGGAGGTGTCCTGGGACCTGTTCCGGGCCCGTACCGTCACCGAACTGCACGGAGGGCAGTGCCGGATCGGGGTGGGCGGTCGCTGTCTCGAGCCGGCCGGGTTCCCGCAGTCCTGCGGGGAAGCCGAGCTGGCGCTGCGCATGCAGACGGCGGCCGGCGGCCCCGATCGGGTGACGCTCTTCGACGATCTAGGGATTTACAAGATCCTGGCCACGGCGGGTGACACGTCGGCCATGGAACGCTTCGTCACCGAGTGGCTCGGCTCGCTGATCGACTACGACGCCGAGCACGGCGTGCCGCTGGTACTGACGCTGAGCGAGTATCTCGATTGCGGCGGAAACTACGACGCCTCGGCCCGGGCGCTGTCCGTGCACCGCAGCACGCTCAAGTACCGCCTCCGACGCATCCGCCAGGTCTCCGGCCACGATCTCGGTCGGCCCGACGTCCAGTTCAACCTTCAGGTCGCCACCCATGCGTGGCGGACCCTGGAGGCGCTCCGCCCGTCCTGACCTGTGGCGACGGCCTGACTGTCCTGCCGGGTTAGCGGAATTGCCCGGGTGGGACGATGCGCCAGGCACCGGTCTTCGTCAAAGCTGACGGTGTCCCCAGGACGAGAGGAGGCCTGATGCGCGTCGAACTCGACGTCCATTCTTACGTCCAAGACCTCGAGAAGCACTTGCAGCTGACCTTGTTCGGCGGCGGGATAGCTGATCCGGAGGGCGCCCTCCTGCTGGTCCGCGGCGCACTGGCCGACGGCGACCAGGCCCGGGCGCTCACGCTGGCCAAAAAGACGCAGCGGCTGGCCCTGATCACGCCGGGCGACCCGGACATGGCGGCCGCCGCCGACCACGCCCGCGGGCTCATCTACCAGGATCCGGCCGTCCTGCAGCGGGCCGCCCGGAGCTACGCGGCGGCGCGGGCCCGGGCCCGCGCGCGGGAGGACGCCGGGAACGCCACGGCCCAGCCGGGCGCTCAGCGCCAGGCGACCACCCAGCTCAGGCAGGCATATGCCCTGTACGAGGAGCTCGGCGATGACGATGACCTGGCCCGGGTCCGGTCCAGCCTGCGCGCCGCCGGCACCCGGCTCCAGCACTGGACCCACGCGGACCGGCCGGCCTTCGGCTGGGACAGCCTGACTGGCACCGAGCGGCGCATCGCCGACTTGGTGGCCGAGGGGCTGAGCAACCGCCAGGTGGCGAACCGGGTGTTCGTGAGCACGCACACCGTCGCGTTCCACCTGCGCCACATCTTCTGGAAGCTCGGCATCACCTCCCGGGTCCAGCTCGCGCGCATCGCCGCCGAGCAGGAAACCGGGCCGGCGACGGTCAGCTAGACAGGAACCATGCCGTGGACCCGGACTTGTGGGGATTCTGCGGGGCCGGGGACGCGCAGCATCTGCGGGGAGGTCCACCCGTTGAGCTCCATCAGGTCGCCCTCGGCGCCGCCGGGACGCGTCGTTATGTGGTCCTGGAAGTCATCGACCGCCCGCGGCCGGGCACGTACGTGGTGGCCCCGGCTTCGGTGACCGTGCCCAGTGGTTCCGCAACGTCCGCGCCAACTCCGCAGTCCGCGTCTGGACCGGCGGGCACCGCTCCGCGCCGGGGATCGCCCGGGTGCTCAGCACGGCGAAGCGGCTCGGCACCGGATCGACAACTCACAGGCCAGCCTGCCGCTGGTCGCTTTCGACCTGACCGCCGCCGCGGATGCCAGATCTCCCGCGACAAGCGCGCGGAGCTCCTGACGGCGGGAGGCTGTCACGAGCTGCCGCTCCGGTGACGCCTGCCCCGGGTGCCTGCCGGATCGCGGCCACCTGAGGCGATCACTGCGGTGCCCGGGCCTGTCAGCCGGCTGCGGTGAGCAGGCCGGCCAGCATGGCCGCGGCTTCGCCGGGGGCACGGACTTCCAGGTGCATCTGCTGGCCGGTGAGGCATGCGGCGGCCTGAAGCCACTGACCCGCCCGCACCAGCCAGACCAGCGCCCCTGGCCTCACCGTCACCAGCAACTGATTTGTGCTCCCGGCCGGATCGGACGCCGTGTGCTTCATCGCGGCGGATGAGGATGCCGATCTCAGGGTGAGCGCTGTGAGCGACCAGGGGTGTAGAGTCGCGCCGTGACGGTGTCACGTTTTGTGGTGCAGCTCCATGACGCGACGACGCTGCATTTCGATCTTCGGATTCAGGTCGGCGATGTCCTGCGGTCATGGGCGGTTCCCAAAGGGCCGTCGCTCGATCCCGGTGTCCGGCGGCTGGCCGTGCCGGTCGGGGACCACTCCCTGTCCGCGGGTGACTATGAGGGGCGCCGGGCCGGGCAGGCACGCGGCACGGGCGCGGTGATCATATGGGATGAGGGCGCCGCTGAGGTCATTCGTGATGAGCCCGGCCATCTATCGGTCCTTCTGCACGGCAGCAAGCTCGCTGGCGGATTCGCCTTGACCCGCACCGGCGAGCGGCGCTGGATTTTGGTCAAGAGCCGTGATGACCACGCGCGACCCGGTTCTGACATCGTGGCTGAGCAGCCAGGAAGCGTGCGCAGCGGCAGGACGTGGGAAGACCTGGCTAACGGGTAACCCCAGCCGCAGGCCGGCCCCGTAGCCTCGGCGACGGGCGGGGACGCGTCCGCATGATCGCGGGGATGCCGCGGTCATGAGCCGCTGGAGGGCGGCCGCGGACGCCGCTCACGGCTAGCCATGCGCCGAGGAATAAAAGACAGTCAGGCTAGCCGCCGCGTGGCCGTTCCGGTCGTAGATGACTCATCTGAACGAGCAGCGCGACCGCCACGCCGGGTTTCAGAGACACGGGACCCGCTGCAATGAGGAGCCCAGGACCCGGTACTTCATGCCCATCAGCGTGACGCCTCCGCTCGCCTCGGTGTCGCTCCGAATGGCTGACGGCAGCAAGATCCGCCGGCGACTGCGGGATGTCCGGGCATCGCGCTCCTGGGTACCCTGCCCGACGGGCGCCCGGTGATGTTCCTGCACGGCAACCCCGTCTTGTCCTACGTATGGCGGAACGTAATTCCGCACGTGTCGGGCCAGGCCCGGTGCCTGGCGCCGGACCTGATCGGCATGGGCGAGTCCGGCAAGCCCGATCTCGCGTACCGTCTTGCCGACCACGTCCGCTACCTTGACGCCTGGTTCGATGCGATGAGCCTGAACGATGCGGTGCTGGTGGGCCATGACTGGGGAGGCACGCTCGCGATGGACTGGACAGCCCGGCATCCCGGGCGGGTCCGGGGCATCGCGGTGACCGAGACGCCGATGCCGAGGACGCGACTCAGGAGATCCTGATCCGGGTCGTGACGCGGCTGGCCTCCTGGCGCGGCGAGGCGGAGCTGACCTGGGCGTACCGGATCGGCGTTAACTACCTGCTCAGCCTTCGCCGCAAGACCCCACGGGAGGCGCAGCAGCTCAGCCTTGACGAGTTCCGGGCCGACCTGGCCGGCGGGCTGGCGGACGCCGGCTACCAGGGCCCGGAGGCCGCGGTGCTCGCCGGGGAGGTGCGGCTGTCCTGCACCCAGTCGATGCTGCAGTGCCTGGGGCGCGGCGAGCGGGTAGCGTTCGCGCTCAGCGACATCTTCGAGCTCTCATCGGCGGATGCGGCGTGGATACTCGAAGCCAGCCCGGCGGCGTACCGCAAGCGGCTGGAGAGGGCGCGGCACCGGATCCGCGCGTTCATGGAATCCACCTGCGGTCTCGTGAACCCGGAAGCGTTCTGCCGCTGCGCCCGGCGGGTACCGAAAGCGATCGCCGCCGGCCGCGTCGACCCGCGCAGGCAGAAGAGCCGCCCACGCTGCCCGACTGAACGACGTGTCGATCGCGACGCCGCGGGCCCGGAAGCCCGAGAGAACGGGAGAATTACGTAGTCAGCATCCACTGCCGACGCGACAGTCACGTAGATGACGAGGATCCAGGCTGAGCAATTGAGTGATGATCGAAACATCGCCCGTCGATCCACGTCTATCAGGATTTCGCACCCATAACCCCGTGACAGCCAGGTGGCAGTCCCAGCCGTTAGCCTCCTCTGCGACGGGTCACTTGTAACGACTTAGCGGGTTAATACGCACTTTCGCCGGATTGGATGCTGCTTCGTGGCGTCCTGGCTCGGCGCTCCTGGGACGGGGAGGACAGATCTTGAAAAGGATCACACGGAGTCTTAGCGTTCTCGCAGCTATGGCACTCGGTCTGGCTGGCCTCTTCGGTGGGACCGCATCGGCGGCCGGTCAGCCGGTCCTCCACACGAAAGCGGCTGGCCTCAGTGCCGGGTCTGTCAAGGTGGCCGCTCAGCCGACCCCCCACACGAAAGCTGCGTGGCAGGCAGACATCGGACATGTCCGGCAGCCGGGTCGCGGGTGCTATCACGCCTCGTATCCCGCGCTGACATGGCACGCCGTCAAGTGCGTAACCGCACCGAGGATCCCCGACGCGCTAGGGCTGGTATCTGAGCCAC
>JBEKHI010000531.1:0-4729 GCA_050012355.1 Streptosporangiaceae bacterium
GCGGCGCGCTTTCCTTCCAGATGATCTCGGGCGGGCGCGGCGCGGCGCTGCTGCTCGCCTCCCCCTGGACGATGCGCTCGATCGCCGCCAGGATCAGGGCACGGGTCTGCGGGGAGTACGTTCGCGTGTTGAGACTGAGCTCCGCCGTCTCGGGGATGATGTTGTTCTTAGTTCCGGCCCACAGCCGTCCGACCGTGACCACGGCGGTCTCGGCGGGCGGGACCTCACGGGCGACGATGCCCTGCAGCCGGGTGACGATGTTCGCGGCCAGCAGTACCGGGTCCACGGTCGACTCGGGGCGGGAGCCGTGGCCGCCCTTGCCGTAAAGGATCACGTCCGCCGCATCCGATGCGGCCATCACCGACCCGCTGGCGTAACCGATTATCCCGGCTGGCAGCGGGCCCACGTGCTGGCCGAGTACGATCTCTGGCACCGGAAAGCGCTGGAAGAGCCCGTCGTTCACCATGTCCTGCGCACCGCGGGCCAGTTCCTCGGCCGGCTGGAACACCAGCAGCAGGGTCCCGGACCAGGCGTCCCGGGCACGGGCGAGCAACGTGGCGGCCCCCACCAGGCAGGTGGCGTGCATGTCGTGGCCGCAAGCGTGCATGACCGGCACCTCGCGCCCATCGCCATCGGTGGTCCGGACCGTGCTCGCGTACGGCAGGCCGGTCTCCTCCGCGACCGGCAGCGCGTCGAAGTCGGCCCGCAGCATCACCACCGGGCCATCGCCGTTGCGCAGCAGTCCGACAACCCCGGTGCCGCCCACCTGCTGGGTGATCTCGATGCCCAGCGGAAGCAGCGCCGCAACGATCCGCTCGGCCGTGCGGTACTCCTGCAGCGACAGCTCCGGATGCTGGTGCAGATCGCGGTAGAAGTCCGCAAGCGGGGCGCTGACCTCGTCGATCCCGGCCCACACAGCGTCAGTCATCAGAACAACTCCCCTCGGTCCGGCGGGGACGGAGGCCGCCAGTGCGTGCCGTAGCGGGCTCCTTTCCCGAATGCCTGTCAGGGCAAACGAAGCACCCGAAAAGAACCCTCGAGCGGTCTGCCACCAAATTCTTACTCATCGCTACCAAAGTAACCAAAGCGGTGATAAGTTACCCACAACTTTAAACTACATATAGGGGACCGATGATAACTGTGCGTTGCACGAGACGCTGGATCCATGGAAGAGCTGGACGCGCCTAACCCGGCCGAGGGTCGATACGACCTGGTCAGGCCATATGTCATCGGCGTCGTCGCCGATGTTCCGAGGGTAACGACAGGTGGCTGGTACGTACCGCCAGGGCGGATCATCGCCCCGGTGCCCGACGAGCCGACCGCCCCTATGGCTGACTCCAGTCAGCCGTCCACGAACAAGCCACTCATCTATCGTTGGCCGGCGACGATGGCCGGCGTCGCCGGGATCGCCGTCCTTATATGCCTCGGGTTTCTTGGCACCCCCCGCCACGCCCCAGCCGTCGTCGCGGCCAAATGCGGGTCCAGCGGCTGTCAGCTGGGCGCGCCGCGGTCGCCCGTTACCGTGTTCCAGGCCACGATTACCTCCAGCCATCGCACCCATTCCTCGTCGGCGCGGTCGGCTATGCAGGCGGACAGCCTGGGGCAGGACGCCGCAGTCACTGCCCCGGCCAGCACCACCACTCCGTCGACCAGCCTCACCCGCTCCGGCTCGCCGCCGGTAACCATCCACTCCTGCGGTCCCATGACTTCACAATGGTTCGTAAGCCAGCCGTGGGGCAATACGTGCTTTCCGCAAGAGCCCGGTATGCCCCACCACAACCAGCCGGGACCAGGGGGCGCGGGCCCGGGGAGTTCGGGCCCGCGCGGAAACGGCACCCATCGGTAACCTGGCGGCCGCGAGGGCGGCGACGACGCCGCCCCGCGGGCTGCCCAGTCCGGTGATCTCGTCATAGCCCGTGGCGGGCGTGCATCCGACCGGGCAGAAACCGTTGTCCGCACCGGTGGTTATCCGTGCCAGCGCGGACGACGAGAGCGAGTAGATCGCCTGCTGCGCGTCGTCATCCGCCGCGGTGAGTGCCGCCTTGCCATTGGCCGCGCGGAACTGGTCCGCGTCGGCCAAGATCGCCGACCAGGACGGCGCACCGACGCTGGTGCCGCCTACTTCCCACCATCCGCTCTCTCCGTAGTACGGGACGCTGTCATAAACAGCCACGCCCGTGTTCGGGTCCGCCTCGAACGAGACGTCGGGCATCTCTCGCTTGCCACTGGACTGGACCGACTTCTGATATGAAGGCTCCGGTTCCACCCAGCTCTGGCCGCCGCCGCTCCCAGACCAGGCCACCTCAGACGTAACCGAGCCGTCGCTGCTCAGGGTCAGCGTGGTCCCGCCCACGGCGACGACCGATGGGTTGTAGGCCGGGTAATCGCCAGGGTGGCCGTAGTCGCCGGCAGAGACCACGCACACCGTGGTGGTCACCTGGCAGAAGTGGTCGTAGTAGGTCTCCTCGGAGAACTCGCCCGAAGAGAGGCCCCAGCTCATAGACACCGCGGCCGGGTGACTCGCGGCGGCCGTGTTCACGGCGGCGAACAGCGCGGCGAAGGTCGCGGTGCTGGCCTCCACCAGCTCGATTGTGGCCTTCGGTGCGATCGCGTGCGTCCACTCCACGTCGAGTGAGGTCTCCAGTGCCCAGTCGGCGTCACTTCCGGCGGACGCGCTCTGCTGTTTCACGTCGAGCCTAAAGCAGTCACCGGCCTTGCCGCCCGCGCCGCACACCCCGGGCAATCCGTACTCCTCGCTGAATGTCTCGGCGTCGCTGGCGATGTCCGGATCGTCGTAGGCATCCACGATCGCGATCGTCTCACCCGCGCCAGCGCTCGCAACCTGGCCGGTCAGGCCCAGGTAAGCCTCCAGCTGGGCTGGTGAGTATCCCGCCGGGAGAGTCGCTGAACTCGAGTGCTTGACGTCCGACGGGGACATCTCGGGCACGGCCGCCCCGGATCGCGCGAGTCCGGTGACCGGCGCCGTCGAACCGACCTGGCCCACCGGGCGCAGGCTGGCCGGGATGGTCTTGGACCATCCGGGAACCGGCAAGCTAGTCGCTGCCGGCGCCTTAGTGCCGTTGCCGGACGAAGCGGACGAGCTCGTCAGCGTGAGTACCGCGAGGCCTTGCTGGTCGGCCGTGTAGGGCGCGAAGAGCGTGTAGCCGGCCTCCGCGTTCACGATCTGGTAGGCCAGCGCGTCCGGCGACATCTCCACGATCTGGTTAGTGCCGAGGCTGACCACCGTTCCGGAGTAGTAGGTGGTGTCACTGGTGAGAGCTGTCGCCGAGGAATCGGTGAAGATATCGGTGCTGTAGACGTTCACGCCGGCGTTGGCCGTGACCAGGTAGCCGTCCGCCAGCGTGGCCGACGTACCCCCTCCCGCGCCGGTGCTCTCCGCGCCGGCCGGGGTGATCAGCGCCGATCCGGTCTGCGAGACGCCGATCAGGCCGGTGCCTGGTGAAGCGAGAAACTCGGTGAAGTAGCTCAGATCGCTGGAGCTGTCGCTGTAGAGCAGCTTCCCGGTGGCGATATCGCGGACGTCCACCTGCCCGTCGCCGTCGGTGTCTTCCCAGGCGAAGGCCACACCGTCGCCGCTGGCGCCGGCGATGTACGGGCTCGCGAGAGTCCCGTTCCACAACTCACCGCTTTGCACCACCGACGGGTCGGCCGCCGCCGACCAAGCCAGCTTCCCGGTCGTGGCGGTGAGCCCGATGGCAGCCATCTCGGTCGCGGACTCGCCCGCCGACGCCGCGCTGGTGTACTCGGCGGCGACCACGCCGTCGGAATACGCGGCGTCCGAGAATGCAGCGCCGGACGGTGCCGCGTAGCTCCAGAGTTCCTTGCCGTTCGCCAGCGCGTACGCGGTCAGGCTCGAACCAGGGACCACCACGGCCGGGACACTCCCGGCTGAGATCTCGGTGACCGTGTAGGCGTAGGCCCCCGCCGTTTTGATAATGGTGAGGACATGGCCGGTACGGGCGTCAAGTACGGCTACGGCGCTGGTGGCGGCGGCGATGAGTACTTCCCGGCCGTCCAGCGTGGCGCGGACGATCTGATGTACCGGCCCCGGCAGCTGGGTTCGCCACAGCACTGCCGACAGCGACCGGCCGCTGAACGCGTACACATCGCCGTCTTGGTTGCCCGCTACCAGGTCGTCGCCCACCGCGACCCCGCTGATGAAGCTGCCGGGTCCGGCGCCGGTGCCCGCCGACGTGGCGCCGCCGGCCGAGTAGGTCTCGACGTCCTGATCGCTGTTGACCGCGCGGACCAGCCCGGGACCGCGGGTCACCGCGGTCAGCGACATCGGATCGCCGGGGTCACCGGTGTGGCTCCAGACCACATCGCCGGACCGGTAGCCGTAGGCGGTGACGCTGTTAAGCTCAGCCACCGGTTCGCTAGCAGTCGGCGCGACCGCCGTGATCCACGAGCCGGCGACCACCTCTCCCCCGGTCACGACCACGCCGCCGGGTACCGGCACGTAGCCGTCGGTCTGCGCTTGCGTCCGCGACCAGACGACCTTTCCCGTCGCCGGGTCGGCGAACGTCACCTGCCCGGTTTCAGCGACGTACTCACCGTCGTCTACGGTTCCGCGCACCGCGCCGATCGCCCAGCCGTCTCCATCGTCACCGACGGCGAACGAGATCGGAAGCGCGCCGGACACTTGGGTACTGAACTCAGCCGATCCGTTGGAGTAGCGCAAGCCGGTCAGGGTGTAGCCGATCGATAC
>JBEKHI010000532.1:0-4698 GCA_050012355.1 Streptosporangiaceae bacterium
CTTATCCAGCGGACGGCCGATCGGCAGCACCTCACCAACCTGCTCCGGGTCCTCGAACGGAATCTGCGTGACGCAGAATGTCGTCTCGGTCGGCCCGTACATGGGACGCAGCCGGATGCCCGGCACCGCCTCCATCACCCGCCGCACCGCACCAGCGGGCACCACGTCCCCACCGGTGCTGACCTCCGTCAGGGCGCTGAACGCGGCCGGATCCTCCTCGGCGATCACCCGGAACAGTCCCGCGGCCGGATGTACGTGCGTGAGTCCGTAACCGGCGATCAGGGTGCGCAGCAGCCCCGCTTCCATGCGTACCAGCGGTGCCAGGACCACGCATCCACCGGTCAGTAGCGGCACCCACAGCTCGCAGGTCGACCCGTCGAAGGTATGTGGCAGATGCATCAATCCGCGTACCGGCACCGCGGACTGCCAGCACCGGTCACGCACCAGATCAACCACGTTCTGGTGCGTGGTCACGATCCCCTTCGGCTGCCCAGTCGAGCCAGACGTGAACATGACATACGCGGGGTGATCAGGCAGCGGCGGGGCGAGGGAGGCGGTGGCGCCGCTCCCCCCGGCGTGCGCCGATACGATCACCGCGTCCGGCACGCACCGCCGCACCAGGCCGTAGTAGCCACTGTCGGCGACCACCACCCTGACGTCGGCCGACCCGGTCATGTCCACGGTGCGGGCGGTGGGCTGGCCGGGGTCGACGGGCAGGTAGGCCGCGCCGGCCTTAAGGATCCCGAGCAGGGCCGCAACGAGGTCAGCGCTGCGGTCCATCATCACGCCGACCAGCGCCTCCGGGCCTACCCCCAGCTCGGCTAGGTGGCGGGCGAGCCGGCCGGAGGACGCGTCCAGCTGCGCGTACGTCAGCTCGGTGTCCCCCTCGAGGAGCGCGGTCGCGCCGGGATCACGGGCCACCTGGACAGCGAACAGTTCCGGCACCGTGGCCGCGGTCTGCGAATGCGGGATCGGCTCTTCGGAGGAAGTCATGGATGCTTACCTCGCGAACGCTTCGGCCTCAGCCGCCCATCGCCTCGATCAGGCTCTTCGGCCGCATGTCCGTCCAGTTTTCTTCGATGTAGGCCAGGCAAGCGTCGCGGGTGTCCTTGTCGTGAACCACGTGCCAACCGTCGGGCACATCACAGAAGGCAGGCCAGAGCGAGTGCTGCCCCTCGTCGTTGACCAGTACGAGGAATTCGCCATCCGGGTCGTCAAAGGGGTTCATACCGGGCTCCCTCTCCTGCTAAGCACTGCCATACAGCATGCGTAACCCGGTGCGCCGGCCTATCAGCGATTCCCACCGTTACGATGCCACTCGGTGGCGAGCATGGCGAAGTCCAGCTCGGTGCTCCACTCGCCCTTGAAGACCTCGTTCTCGATCAGGCGGGCCTCCTGCCGCATGCCCACCCGGCGGGCCAGCCTCGCCGACGGCTCGTTGCGCTCATCGAGCCGGGCGATGATGCGATGCAGGCCGAGTTCTTCGAAGCCCAGCCGGAGCATCATGGTCACCGCCTCCGTGGCGTAGCCGCGCCCACCCAGACTGGGATTGAACGCATAGCCGACTTCTCCGCCAGCGTGCTCCCGGCTGTGCCAGAACAGGATGCAGTCCCCGGCCAGCTCACCGGTTTGCCTGACCTCCGCCCCCAACGTCAGCGATTGCCCCTCGCCGGTCAGCTCGGTGCGTGCCCACTGCCCGGCCAGGCGTTCCGCGATGTCCTCCTTGGTCATCGGCTCGAACGGGACATACCGGCAGACGTCCGCCCGGCTCCGGTAGGCGAGCAGCGCGTCAGTGTCACGGCTGGTCAGCGGCCGCAGCAGCAGTCGCTCACCGCGAACGGGGTACGTGGGACGCAGCGACCCAGGAAGACAGGCGGGCACGGTAGCCATCCTCGCACCCATGCCGGCCTTCCATGTCGACCGGCCCGCCGCGTCGGTCCCCGCGCCAGCCACTCAGCCACTCACCGGTTCGGCGTGAGCAAATGTCCTGCCCGTCCCCATCCCCGCCAGCGGGGTCACCGCGCCCATGTCAGCCTTCGAGATGGCGGCGGGCCAGCTGGAGGACGATCCGGCCGGGACCCCGCCCAGGCCAGCCAGTGAAAGCTGCACGACCTGATGCTTGGCGTTCACGGTCTGGTCCCACAGGCCGACAGCGGTAACGATGGCACCGGAGATGCCGGTGAACCAGACGCTCTCGTCTCCGCCGATGACGCCCGGGACTCCCGGGGACTGCGGCCCGAGAAAATCCGCGAACGCGTCGGGCAGCACCCTGGTGCCGACCGGAAGCACGTAGGTCCACACCGTGCGGCCCTCGACCGCGACCGAGCGGATCATGGCCAGGTCGTGGTACACGCCGCCGTTGGCGAAGATCGTGAACGCGTCCGCGATCCGCGCCGGGGACTCGGGTGCGATACCCAGCGCCAGGTCGGGGTCGGTCTTGAGCTTCGACAGCGGCTCGGGGAGCTCGGCCGGGTCGGCGATCAGGTTGCGGGTCAGCCCGATCTGCGACATCAGCGACCACATCGGGTCGCTGCTCCCCTCGGCCCGGTCGAACATCACGAACTTCGCGAACAACCCCATCTGGGACCCCGGCTCGATCTGGGCCTGAGTCGCGTTATCGAAGTCCGAGGTGCCCGGGTAGAAGCCGAGCAGTTCCCCGGTGTCGGCGTCCACCGTGGCCAGGCCGACCTGCACGCCACGGTTCACCGCGGACCGGGTCGTGAGCCGGTCATAGAGCTGATCGCGGACGGCGCGGACGGCGGCGGTCATGTCGGCCTGGGTGAAGGTCGTGACGACCACGTCGCCCCCGGCCTCGGCGGTGGCCGAGTCGGGAACCCGCGGGTCGGTGGCGTGCAACTGGTCGAGGTAGTCGTCGGCCACCTGGGCCATCGCCGAATCGTTGACCCCGTTCGCGTCCTGGACGATCGAGCCGCTTGGCGGCAGCGCGGCCGGCCAGCGAACGGCGGCCCGCTGGGCGGATGTCAGGTACCCGGCCTTGACCATGTCGTTCAGCACGAGGTTCCACCGCTGCCTCAGCAAAGACTGGTCGGCTGAGTCGGTCTGGGAGAGCACAGTGGGCGCGTTGACCAGCGCGGCCAGGTAGGCGGCCCGCGCCGGTGAGGTGATCTGGCGGGCAGAGACACCGAAGTAGGTCTCGGCCGCGGCCTGGATGCCGTAACTCCCCCGGCCGAAGTACACGGTGTTGAAGTAGTCGTCGAGGATCCGGACCTTGGAGTAGGTGTTGGTGATCTTCACCGCGATGAAGATCTCTGACAGCTTGCGGCTCATGGTCTGCGCGTCGGTCAGGTAGGCGTTCTTGACGAACTGCTGGGTGATGGTCGACCCGCCTTGCAGCGGGTTCCCCCGCACGTCGTTCACCAGGGCCCGGAGAATGCCGCGCGGAGAGATTCCCTCGTCGGTATAGAACGTCGGGTTCTCGATGGCCACGACAGCGTGCGCCATGACGGACGGAATCTGGCTCGCCGGGACGGGCACCCGGTCCTGCAGTCCGGCGGTGTAGAACGGCACCCCGTTGGAGTACTCGTACACCGTCGCCGTGGGCAACGACAGATCACTCAGGTCCGGGGTCTTGACTAGGGAGTACACCACCACGACCAGACCCAGCAGGGCGATAAAGCACGCCGCCGACAGTCCGGCGACCAGCCGCAACGAAGGCACGAAGGCCCGCCAGCCGCGCCGGCCCCAGCGCGGATAGTCCACCACCCGCCGGTATCCGCGTTTGCCGGGCTTGCGGTGTGCTGCGTGAGGGACGTCCACCCAGTTCTCCAATCCAGCGCGAAGCGCGCAGCGATGTCAGTGAGCTCCCCCATGAGTAGACGGCGCCGCCGGCCAAGATGGTTGCGTTCCGGCAACAAGCAGAAGGATCGGTGCGGCTGGGGCCGCACTTATTCTTCGGGTTGTCCCGAGCGGACGAGCGAGTCGTACACCGCAAGAGCCGCCGCCACCGCGTCGGCCTCGCTGGGCAGCGAAGCCGCCCGCGCCCGGGCCGCCGAACGCAGCCGCGAAGCGAGCGCCGGATCGGTGAGGACGTCCCGGACGGCCACTCCGAGAGCCGCCGCGTCTCCCGGCGGCACCAGCAGCGCCGCGTCCTCACCCGTCAGCGCGGGGATGCCGCCGACCCGGGTGGCCACCACCGGGACACCGGCGCGCAGCGCCTCCTGCAGGACCAGCGGCTGGCCTTCCCAACGGCTGGGCAGCACGAACACGGCGGCCGACGCCAGCAGCTCCGCCACATCATCCCGGTGCCCGGCAAACGAGACATCGAGCCCCGCCGCTTGCGACCGCAGATCGGACTCCAGCGGACCCGAACCCACGATGACCAGCCGCGCGAGACCACGCCAGGCGGGAGCCGCCGCCAGCAGGGTGCCGAAGTCCTTCTGCGGCGCCAGCCGGCCGATGGCGAGCACGAAGGAAGGCTCACCAACCACCGGAGCAACCGGCAAGACCGGCGCGGCCACCACCGCGAGCGAGACCCGGCGGGCGCCGAGGGACCGCATCCGGACCGCCAGGTCCGCGGAAACGACCAGCACCACGTCGGCCCCGCGCGCGACAAGAACCTCGAGCACCCGGTAGCCCAGGCGGGCACGAAGGGATGCGGGCGCGTCGTTATGGACGGTGATAACGATGCGGGGGCGGCGGCGGAGGGTGCGAGCGGCGAGTACCGTGAGCGCGCCCGCT
>JBEKHI010000533.1:0-4668 GCA_050012355.1 Streptosporangiaceae bacterium
AAGACGAAGCTGACTCCGCGGTTGTGACAGTGTCGTTCGTCATCTTTTTGAGCAGCTTGAGGAAACAGCAGCGCTCCGAGGTGTCGAGCCTGGTGTTCCACGGCATCCGGGTGCCGATCTCATGGATCAGGCGCTCCTTGGCGGCAGTGCCTTCTGGGGTGAGCCGCAGGTTTTTTACCCGCCGGTCCCGCTGGCTCGGCTCGCGGCGAACGAGTCCCCGTTTCTCTAGCGCGTCGGTCACGACGGTAACGAAAGAGGCGTCGCAGCCGAGCTGAGCCGCGAGTTCCTTCATTGACAGCCCGTCGTCTAGCTTGAAGAGGGCGAGCAGGTCACTCGGGTTGACGCCAAAGCTCGGCGCCATCTCACCAACGATCGCGCCGGCGCTGTGCATCAATATGCCCAGCGCGTCCACCAGCTCCCGCTCCGTTGCGGGGTCAGCAGCCTTCTCACGTCTCATGACCAGCTAAACAGTTGAGTTCCTCAACTAATTCCCGGACGTGCGGCGCATTTCGGGCCGCTTCTCGCCCGGTCGATGTGACATCGACCGCGTTCTATGCCGGTCGATGTCACATCGACCGGGGTCGGCGGGGCGTCGGCGGGGGCGTCGGGCGCTCGGGCGTCGGCGGGGTGCGCGGCGGGGGCGCTCGTTAGGGGTTGGCTAGCGCGTGTCAGCGTGCCGTTAGGGAACGCGGCGGTCGCGAAAACCCGGCGTAGTCTCGTCTCAGGCTCGCTTGTGAAGGGATTCACAAAGTTATGGACGTACATCATCATCACTTCCTGTACGTGCCGGTGCGACACACCGCCGACGGGATGGACACGATCGCGATCGCGCACACCCCCGATGGGGAACTGGCCGGGATCGCGTTCAGCTCGGCCGGTGCGCTGGCGGCAGCGTGCCGGCCCAGTCAGGCGTTTGCCGAGATGGCTGAGGACGCGCTCCGCGAGATGCTCGCGCCGCTAGGCGTTACCCGCATCCAGCTGGACCCCGCGGCCGTAAAGCACCGCGGCGTCGGCGCCGGGGCCTAGACTTACTGGGCACCCTTGATACGACGAAGGAGGTGGGAGCAGTGGCCATATCGATACCCGCGCGCTCCCCCCTCCACTTGAGGGTGCCGACGATCTGACCGGGGAGCGCACCGCTTCCCGCGAGGAGAGTCCACATGTCTGACCTGATCATCCGCCCGCTGGCCGAGGGCGAGGAGCAACTATTTGAATCCCTGGCCGATCCGTGCCTGGTAGGCCCCGGAGCCTTCGGCGCCACCTACCGCGACGGGGCCGCGAGCGGCGAATACCGTCCCGAGTGGACCTGGGTGGCGCTGCGCGACGCAGCGGTGGTCGCGCGCGCCGCTTGGTGGGCGGGACCTGGGGACGACGCTCCCGTCGTTATGGACTGGTTCGACTTCACCGATGCCGGCGCGGCCGAGCAACTGCTGCGCACCGCGCCGGTACGCACCGAATACTCGTTCAGGCTTCCGCCTGACTGGCGTGACAGCCCGGCGATCTCGCAGGCCGCGCACGCCCGGATGGCCGTGGCGCAGGCGGCTGGGATGAGCTTCCTGGTGGAGCGTTACGGGTACCGGTGGACGACCGAGTGCGGCCTGCCGACTCGGCCAGGTCGCCTGGAGTTCCAGCCGGAACCCGACGACGACGTCGTGTTCGATATTTTCCGCCGGGTCCACCGCGACAGCCTCGATGCCCATGCCCGCCGTGCCATCGCCGAATCCGGGTTGGACATCGCCGCTCGGACGGATCTCGACATCCTGCACCGGATGCCTGGCCCGCGGGATTGGTGGCGGGTGGCTTACACCGCCGACGGGGAGCTGGCCGGCTTCATCGCACCCACCCGCAACCACCAGAACCCGGTCATCGGCTACGTCGCCGTGCTACCCGAACACCGCGGCCACGGATACTCCTATGACCTTCTCGCCGAGGCCACCAGCCTCCTGGTCGCCGAGGGCGCGGACCGGATCGTCGCCGGCACCGACGTCCCCAACACTCCGATGGCCGCCACCTTCAGGAGGGCTGGCTATCCCGTCACCAGCCACCGCATCGACCTCGTCTACTAGGCGCGCAGGATGCGGAGCATGGTGCTGCTCAGAGCGTCGCGCAGTTCGTCGTCGGACAGGTCCGTGAGGCTGGGCAGCGTCTCCGGGATGTAGAACACTATCTCGAACGAGAGCCGCTCCGCGGCGGTGGGATTGTCGCCGAAGAGCAGGGTAATGGTGCTTTCGCGCATGGACCTGCGCTCGTCGAGGTTGGAGCGCTTCGCGGCCGGGTCGATCACCGTCATTATCGGGGTGGCGCGGTTCTCGACGAGAAAATCGACAAAACCCGAGACCAGGTACTCGGCCCGGGCCCGCCGTCCGCGGATCGCGGCCGTCCCCTCCACCAGCGTCTTGAGCCGCTCGAGGCCGGGTTGCAGGACGGCGCGCAAAATATCGTCCTTGGCACGGAAGTAGTAATAAACGGCGGCTTTGGTCAGGCCCATCTCGTCGGCGATCAGCTGCAGCGAGGTGGCGTCGTAGCCCCGCTCGGCGAACAGGCGCTGCGCTGTCGCCAGGATCTGCTGGCGGGTCTGCTCGGCCTGCAGCGTGCGAGAGGACACCGCCCTGGCTGGCGTCGTCATAGCTGGGCTCCTTTGCCGAGATCGGGGTAAGTATACATCCGGATGGTGGATGTTTCGCTGGCCGTATGGCTAGTGATTCACTTGACGGGCGGCAGGTAAGTGTCGTAGCTTGGCGAGCAGCCGAGTCTGTTGCCGATTACCGGGGGAATGCTGACATGTCGACGTATCTGTACCGCATCGCGCGCTTCGCGTTCCGGCGCCGACGGCTCGTTCTGGCGATCTGGCTGGTCGCGGCCATCGCGGCGATCGCGATCGGGCAGCTCAGCGGGGGCAAGACGAACGACGTCTTCACGATCCCGGGCACCGAGTCGCAGAACGCGGAGACCGTACTGCAACAGAAGCTGCCGGTGTTCAGCGGCGGGCAGACCACGATCGTCTTCGCCACCCACGGCGGCGCGAAGGTCACCGACCCGGCGGTCGAGTCCGCGATCGACACCGCGGTGGGCAAGCTCAAGAAGATCAGCCAGGTCGCCGTCGTCTCGACCCCGCAGGCGACCAAGCAGATCTCGAAGAGCGGCACGGTCGGCCTCGGGACGGTTCAGTGGTCGGCGGTGGCGGCCAACGTGACGAACGCCAACCTCACCACCATGCAAAACGACCTGGCGCCGGTGCAGTCCGCCGGGGTGGAGGTCGCCTACAACGGCAGCGTCTACCCGGGCTGGAACCCGAAGATCTCCGAGTTGCCCGAGCTGATCGGCCTGATCATCGCGTTCATCATCCTGATGATCACCTTCGGCGCGTTCGCGGCGGCGGGCATGCCGATCCTGGGCGCGATCCTCGGCGTGCTCACCACCATGATGGGCATCACCGCCGTCGCATCGCTGGTCAACATCGCCTCCACGAGCACTACGGTTGCCACGATGCTGGGGCTGTCGTGCGGTATCGACTACGGCGTGTTCATCCTGTTCCGGCACCGTACGAACCTGCTCAACGGCATGACGCCGGAGGAATCGGTGCCGCTGGCGGCTGGCACGGCCGGCAGCTCGGTCATCTTCGCCGGCCTGACCGTGATCATCGCGCTGTGCGGCCTGTCCGTCGTCGGCATCCCGTTCCTCACCGTGATGGGCCTGGCCGCGGCCGCGGCGATCGTCGTCGCACTGCTGATCGCCCTCACGCTGCTACCCGCGATCCTCGGCTTCGCCGGGATGAAGGTGGTGAAGTTCGCCCGGCTGCCGGGGCTCGGGGCTCGCGCCGAGCGGGTCGCCCGCCGGTCCGCCGCCGACCCGAGCACCACGACCGGCGCGCGTTGGGCCCGCTTCGTGGTGCGCCGCCGGATCCCGGTGCTCGTCGCCGGCATCGCCGTTCTCGGTGCGCTGGCGATCCCGGCCCTGTCGATTCAGCTAGGCCTGCCCAGCAGTGCCTCGGAGCCGGTCGGCAACACCGCGCGCACCGCCTATGACCTGACCACCGAGGCGTTCGGCGCCGGATTCAACGGCGCGCTGCTCATCGTCGCCGAGAACGGCGGAACCGACGCGACCGCGAAGCAACTCACTGCCAACCTCGCCAAGCTCCCTGACGTCGCGGAAGTGACGCCGGTGGCCGTGCAGAACGGGATATCGCTGATCAAGGTGATCCCAGACTCCGGCCCGACCGACACCGCCACCGCCACGCTGGTCACCACGATCCGCAACGACCGGGCCGCGATCGAGGGCAACACCGGTGCGCACATCCTGGTCGGCGGCACCACGGCGTCCAACATCGACGTCTCCGACAAGCTGTCCGCCGCGCTGCCGATCTTCCTGATCACCGTGGTCGGCCTGGCGTTCATCCTGCTGACGTTCGCGTTCCGCACCATCCTGGTGCCGATCAAGTCGATCCTGGGATTCCTGCTGTCGATGAGCGCGGCGCTCGGCGCGCAGGTCGCATTGTTCCAGTGGGGCTGGGGCCAGCACCTGTTCGGCATCACCCCGGCGCAGACGATCAGCTTCCTGCCGATCATCATGCTGGCCATCATCTTCGGGCTGTCCAGCGACTACGAAGTCTTCGTGGTATCCCGGATCAAGGAGGACTACACCAAGAACGGCGACGCCCGCCGCGCCGTC
>JBEKHI010000534.1:0-4658 GCA_050012355.1 Streptosporangiaceae bacterium
CGCGCCGCTGATCGCCCCGTACTCGGACACAGCCCAGAGCTGCGCCGTGTTCGCTCCGCCGTCGGCCAGGCACTGGCTGGGCTGTGATGACGGCGGGATCGACATGCTCAGCGAGATCATCTGGGGTGGCCGTGTCTCGCTGATCATCGGATTCGCCGCCACGGTGATCTCGATGGTGATCGGCGGCGGCATCGGCATCCTGGCCGGCTACTTCGGCCGGTGGGCCGACATCGCCCTGATGCGGGTGACGGACTACCTGCTGGTGATCCCGGATCTGGCTTTTGCCATGGTCATAGCGGACGTATGGGGACCGAGCCTGCTCCACGTCATCCTGGTCATCGGCATCCTGGAGTGGGCGTCGACGGCGCGGGTCATCCGGGCTCAGGTCATGAGCGTCAAGGAGCGCGTCTACATCAAGCGCGCCAGGTCCATCGGAGCTGGCCACTGGAGGATCATCTCCCGGCACATCCTGCCGCAGGTCGGTCCGCTGCTGATGGCGAACACGGTGCTCACCATAGCGGTCGCGATTTACCTGGAGACCGCGCTGGCCTTCCTCGGACTCGAGGACCCGACGACGACGACCTGGGGAACGATCCTGGAGTACGCATTTGATCGCGCCGCGGTGAGCGCGGGTGCGTGGTGGGCGATCATCCCTGACGGCCTGGCCATCACATTGCTGATCATGGGCTGCTTCCTCCTTGGCCAGGCCATCGAGGACGCACTGAACCCCCGGCTGCGGGTTGCCCACCTGTCGACTCGGCGATGGCGCCTGCGCCCGCTTGCGGGAAGGGGCCCTGACGCGATATGAGGTTCCGCCAGTGAGCATGCTTGAGGTCCGCGGACTGCACGTATGGTTCCAGCTGCCCGACGGCGGCGAGCTCCATGCAGTGCAAGGCGTCAGCTTCTGCCTGGATCGCGGCGAGCGGCTTGGCCTCGTCGGTGAATCGGGCTCGGGCAAGACCACGGCCATCCTCGCGCTGATGGGCCTGCTGCCGCCCAGCGCCTGGGTGGCGGGTGAGGTACTGGTCGACGGCACGAACATCCTGGCCGCGGGCGAAGGCTCGGTCCGCCCGCACCGATGGACCGACCTGGCCATGATCTTCCAGGGTGCGATGAACGCACTGAACCCGGTGCGGCGGGTTGCGGCCCAGATCGCCGAGCCGATCCAGCTGCACGGCCTGGGATCGGCGGCTGCCGCGCGCACGCGGGCCGCTGAGCTGCTTGAGCTGGTGGGTATCCCCGCCGCGGCTGGTGAGCGCTACCCGCATGAATTCTCTGGCGGCATGCGCCAGCGGGCGGCGATCGCCATGGCGCTGGCCTGCGAGCCGAGGATCCTGCTGGCCGACGAGCCGACCACGGCGCTGGACGTGATGGTGCAGGCGCAGATCCTCGACCTGCTCGAGCATCTGTCAGAGGAGCTGGGCCTGGCTCTCGTGCTGGTCACGCACGACCTGCCACTGGTGGCCCAGGTCTGTCCGCGGGCCGCGGTGATGTACGCCGGCGAGATCGTCGAGACCGGTTCGACGGACTCCCTGTATCACGAAACGAGGCACCCCTACACCAGGCTGCTGTTCGCGGCCACGCCCGATCTCTACGGGGATGAGGTCATCACCTCCATTCCCGGTGCCCCGCCACGGCTTGACCGGCCGGTCGACGGGTGCCCGTTCCAGCCACGCTGTGACCGTGCCTTCGAGCCGTGCGGCGCACGTCGGCCGCCGCTGCTGCAAGTGGCGACGGGGCACGCCGCCGCGTGCCACCACAACGACACGCCCGCCACCGCGGCGGCCCAGGAAGGTGGCCAGTGAGCACGCAACCGCAGGCCGACGGGCAGCTGGTGCAGGACGCCGCAGGCGCGCCCCTGCTGGAGGTGGAGAACCTCAGCACACGTTATCCCGTCCGCCGTGTCCTGACAGAGCGCCTCGCCCGCCGTCCCCGCCGCTGGGTCCGGGCTGTTGACGGGGTGTCCTTCACCGTCGGCCGGGGCGAGATGCTGGCCCTCGTCGGCGAGTCCGGCTGCGGCAAGACGACCACGGCGCAGACCATCCTGCGGATGGTCGACCCGACGAGCGGCACGATCCGGTTCGACGGCAGGGACATCACCGGCCAGTCGCAGCGGCAGCTAAGGCCACTGCGGCGTGCGATCCAGATGGTCTACCAGGATCCCTACGAGTCGCTCGACCCGCGTTTCCGGGTCCGGGACACGATGGCGGAGCCGATGCTCGTGCATGGCATCGGCAGGTCCCGGCACGAGCGGCGCGAGTTCACCCTGCGTGCTCTGGAGCGGGCCGGGCTGTCTCCGGCCGAGCTGTTCATCGACCGGTACCCGCACGAGCTGTCTGGCGGACAACGCCAGCGGGTCGCGATCGCGGCGGCGCTGGTGCTCGGCCCGGACCTGCTGCTCGCCGACGAGCCGGTGTCCATGCTCGATGTCTCGGTCCGGGCCGGAGTGCTGTCGCTGGTCGACGGCCTGCGGCGAGACGGGAGCCTCGGCGTTTTGATGATCACGCACGACCTGTCCACGGCCAGCCGCTTCGCCGACCGCATCGCGGTGATGTATCTCGGCCGGGTGGTCGAGTACGGCTCGGCCAGGGACGTGGTCCGCAATCCCCAGCACCCCTACACCAGGGCGCTGCTGTCGGTGGTGCCGAACCGGGATCCGCGGATCCGGTCGACGCGGCAGATTCTCAAGGGCGAGACACCGAACCCGGTCGACATCCCATCCGGCTGCCGGTTCCGCCAGCGGTGCCCGATCGCCGAGGACCGCTGCGCGACCACCGACCCGCGGCTCGGGCCGCCGGACGGACACGCGGCCGACGGCCATGCCGTAGCTTGCCTGCTCGCCTCCGCGCTATCTGCCTAAGGGAGATTCATCGCATGATCACGGACCTGAGCGTATGGTAACGGGCACCCGCCTGCGGGTCGGCGCGTTGGTCGCGGCGCTGGCCCTCGCCGGCTCGATCGCTGTCTCCGTGGGGGCGGCGGCAACGGCGCGATCGGTAACCACGCGATCGGCGACGCTGCGCGTCGGGCATGAGATCCTGCATCGCTGTGGTGGGGCCTGGTGCGGTCAGCTGCGCGTACCACTCGACTACGCGATCCCTGACGGGCCCACCATTTCCATCCTCTTCTCGTGGTACCCGGCGGAGGACCAATCGGCTCCGGTCCTCGGGACCGTGGTTCCCGTGGAAGGCGGCCCTGGGTACCCGTCGATCGGATCGGTAGCCCCCGACGGTTACGCCGCTATGTACGGGCCGCTGCTCGCACATCGCAATATGCTGGCCGTCGACTTGCGGGGCACTGGCGGGTCGACCGTGATCGGCTGCCCTTCTCTGCAGAACTTCGACGGGAGCGCTTCGGGATCGACCGCCACGAGTGGCTTCGAGCGTGTGGTGGCCGCCTGCGCGGCGTCGCTGAACCGGCGCTGGCGCAGCCCGCACGGAGCCTTTATCCACGCCTCCGACCTGTTTACCTCCGCCGTCGCGGCACGCGATCTCGCGGGCGTCCTCGCAGCTCTCGAGCTGGGCCAGGTCGACCTCTACGGTGACTCCTACGGCTCATGGTTCGCCCAGGTATTCGCCTCCCGTTATCCCAGCCGGGTGCGCAGCCTGACCCTCGATTCCACCTATGCCGTCGATGGGCTCGACCCTTGGTACGTATCGACCATCCAGGCGATGCCACGCGACTTCGACGAGGCGTGCACCCGCAGCCCGGCTTGCGCCGCGGCCGAGCACATGCCGGCCTGGCAGCGGATCTCCGAGCTCGCGGCCCGGCTCAGGTCCTCGCCGGTCACCGGCACCGTGCCAGGACCGTACGGCACCGATGTGCACGAGCAGATGGGAGTGGTCGGCCTTGTCGACCTTGTGAACGACGCGACCGAGGACACCTCCATATACGCCGAACTCGACGCTGCCGCCAGCGCTCTGCTCGTCCAGGGTGACGCCGCTCCGCTGCTCCGCCTCTACGCCCAGCGCCTCAACTACGACGAAGACTATTTCGGCATTCCCGCCCAGGACTATTCGGCTGGCCTGTATCTGGCGGTGTCGTGCCTCGACTACCCGCAGCTTTTCAACATGGACTCCAGTCCCGCCCAGCGCCGTGCCGAACTGGCTGCCAGCGAGCGCTCCTACTCGCGCAATGCCTTCGCCCCGTTCACGATCGGCGAGTGGCTGGCGCAGGACCAGAACACCGAGGCATACACCGCGTGCCTCGACTGGCCGTCCCCGAAGATTGCCGAGCCGCCCGTCGCCGCCCAAGGGCCCCGGCTGCCGTCGCATCTTCCCGTATTGATTCTCGGCGGCGAATTCGACACCTGGACGCCACCCTCAGGCATAGCGCAAGTTCAGCGCGAGATCGGCGGCCACAGCCGGGTCGTGATCATGGCCAACTCGACTCACGTCGTCGCCGAGGGAGAGAGCACCGGGTGCGCTGTGAGCGTCCTTCGGGCCTTCGTCAGCGAACCCGCCCGTCTCGACCAGATCAATGCCGGCTGCGCGGCGCAGGTGCCTGCGATCCAGTCCGTCGGCGTGTTCCCTTCTACCGTCGCCCAGACGCCGCCCTTGCACCCCACAGGCCACGGTACCCATCGTCGCGCCGTGCTTGACGCGTCGGCCGCTATGGTCGACACCGCTGGCGACGCCGTGATCCGCTACAACGCCATC
>JBEKHI010000535.1:0-4637 GCA_050012355.1 Streptosporangiaceae bacterium
CAGCCATCCGGTCGGCCGCGAAGTTGTCCTTGCCGCCGAGGTAGTAATCGTACATTCGCGCGACGTTCGGAACGGAGGTGTCCAGGCCGCGAGGGACGCGGCGGACGGGCGACTGGTCCACGTGGAAAGCCTATCGTGCCGGCTCTTCGGGACAGCCCCGTACCAGGTTTTCCTGGGCCATGCCGACACAGTCTCAGCGAAATCTCGCAGACGAAATGGCTGCGAAAAGTAACTGAGAACACGAAAAGTAACCCAGATGCGGTTGCCGCATGCCCGCTCATCTGATACTTACTTCAATGTGCTGTTGAAGACATCAATCCAGTGTTGACATACGTTAGCTAGCTGCATATCCTTCTAAACCTACTGAAATGATTGACAATACTGAGATCTCCTGATTCGGCCAACGGGGGTCGAGGCTGGAGTTCCGAGAGGACCCCCGTGCACCTGCACCGATATCTTCGCGTTGCCGTCCTGTCCGCCGTCGCCTGCCTAGCCGTTGCCGCCTGCAGCAGCGGATCGAGTAGCACGGCCTCAAGCTCGTCGTCATCAGGCCCGTCGGGCACGATCTCGTTCATGGGTTTCGACGGCGTGTTCCAGACCCTCTTCACCGAGAAGGTCATCGATCCCTTCGAGGCCAAGTATCCGAACGTGAAGGTCAAGTACCTGCCGATCGAGAACTCTGGCCAGGTGCTGGCGGCCATGAAAACCCAGGCCTCCAACCCGGACGTCGACGTGGCGCTCATGGACAAGTCGGTGGCCATCTCGGCTAACGCCGAGGGCCTGTTCGGGAAGCTGAACCCGAGCATCGTCACGAACCTCTCGTCCATCGAGTCAGCCGGACAGACGGCCGACGATTTCGGCCCGGCTCTCACCTTCGACAGCCTGGCCCTGCTCTACAACCCGACCCTGGTGAAGACCGCACCGACTAGCTGGGATGACCTCTGGGACAGCGCCTACAAGGGGAAGGTGGTCATGACGCCGGCGGACACCCGCCTGCTGGACCTTCTCGTGGTGCTCGATCACATGGACGGAACAAACTACAAGACCACCATCGCTCCCGCCCTCAGCCGCCTCAAGGCGCTGGCCCCGTCAGTGGAGACGTGGGATCCGGAGCCTGATGTCTACACCCCGATCGTGAATGGCCAGGGGGTCATCGGCATTGGCTGGAACGCCCGCGGCCAGATCTACTACAACCAGAGCGGCGGCAAGCTGAAGCCGGTCCTGCCCGCGCAGGGCACGGTCTACCAGATCAACACCATCAACCTCTCCGCTCACAGCCAGAACAAGCTGGCGGCGGAGACGTTCATCAACTACGCCCTCAGCCCGCAAGCACAGGCCGCCTTCGACGACGTCGCCTACTACTCGCCCACGAACGTCCACACCGTCCTGTCCGCCAACGCCAGCAGCCGGGTGGCGACCGCCAAGGCCAACTCGTCGAACATCATCCCGCTGGACGAGGCATGGATGGCGACCCACGAGGACACCTGGGAACAGGAACTCCAGCAGCAGGTAATCGGGTGAGCAACGTGGCGACACGCAAGCGTGCAGCAGGGATCGGGTCCGGCGACGCCGGGCCTGACTCCCCGCTGCACCTTCGCCTGGAGTCACTCGCCAAGCGCTATCCCGGAGCCGGCCAGGCTGCCGTCGAGCAGGTCGACCTCGAGGTTCAGGCCGGGCAGCTGCTGGCGCTGCTCGGCCCTTCGGGATGCGGCAAGACGACCATCCTGCGAATGATCGCGGGGCTGATCGAGCCGACCTCGGGAAAGATCCGGCTCGGCGAGCGGGACATCACTCGCGTCGCGCCCCAGCACCGGCAGATCGGCATGGTCTTCCAGTCGTATGCCCTGTTCCCGCACCTTGACGTCCGGCGCAACGTGGCATTCGGACTCGAGGTGCAGCGGACGAGCCGGGCCGAGCGCGAGCAGCGGGTACGGGATGCGCTGTCCTTGGTGCATCTGGAGGGGCTGGACGGCCGCCGGGTCAGTCAGCTATCGGGAGGGCAGCAGCAGCGAGTGGCCCTGGCCCGGGCGCTCGTGATCGCTCCCGAGCTGCTGCTGCTCGATGAGCCGCTCTCCAACCTCGACGCCGTGCTGCGCGTCGCCATGCGGGACGAGATCCGGAGCTTGCAGCGGCGGACCGGGACCACCACGGTCTTCGTCACCCACGACCGGGACGAGGCCCTGTCGCTGGCCGATCAGGTCGCGGTTCTCGCCGACGGCCGGGTGCAGCAGGTCGGGACCCCGGCCGACCTGTACGAGCGCCCCGCCAACCCATTCGTCGCCGGCTTTCTCGGCGCCGCCAACCTCGTGCCGGCCGTCGTCGAGCAGGAGGACGCGGGCGTGGCCGTGCTCCGGACCGACACGGGAGAGACCGTCCGGGCCCGTTCCGTCCCGGGCCTGACCGGCCAGGCGGTGAACGTCCTGGTCAGGCCACATCAGCTGCGGCTAGACCGAGGCGGGCCACTGGACGGCGAGGCCGACCGGAGTGGCGGCAGCCTGACCGGAGTGGTCACCGAGTGCACTTACACCGGGGACCGTCTCAGGTACCGCGTCGAGGCCGGGGACCGGGACTTCAGCGTGGAGATCCCGACTGGCGGCACGTCCCCCATCGGTCCCGGCGAGACTGTCCGGGCGACGTGGGCCGCTGAAGACGCGTGGGTTGTCGCGGCGCGGGAGGAGGGGTAATGGCAGTCGCCACGACCACGCCGGAAACCGAGGCCGGGGCTGTGACCCGCACCCGCCGTTCCTGGGTGCCGCTGGCCCTGCTGGTGCCGGCCACGCTGAGCCTGGCATTCACCGTCGGGTACCCGCTGGTGTGGCTGGTGCATACGTCATTCAGCGTGCAGCTAGCCGACGGGGTTGTCACCAATAAAACGACGACCAGCGTGTACGGCAGCGTCCTGTCCAGCGGCTTCTACTGGAAGGTGGTGCTCACCACCGTCGAACTCGGGGCGATCGTCACCGTCGCCACCGTGGCCCTGACCTACCCGCTGGCCCTCTTCCTGCTGCGCACCCGCTCCCGCTGGCGGGGAGTCCTGGTAGCGCTCGCCATCGCCCCCATGCTCACCTCGACGGTCGTGCGCAGCTACGGGTGGCTGATGATCCTCAACAATCAGGGCCTAGTCGACAACTTCCTGCGTGCTCTCGGCTACCACGGAACGCCGCCGGCGCTAGACAACAACTTCACCGGAACCGCGATCGGGCTGGTGGAGGTGCTGATGCCGTACGCCATCCTGGCCATGCTCAGCGGGTTCGGGCGGCTCGACGCGGAACTCGAGCGGGCCGCGGCCACTCTCGGCGCTGGCCGGCTCCAGGTCATGCGCCGGGTCACGCTGCCACTGAGCCTCCCCGGGGTGCTGACCGCCGGGCTGCTGGTGTTCGTCCTGGCGATCAGCGCCTTCGTCACCCCTGACATCCTTGGCGGGGGGAGGGTGTTCCTGCTGGCGACGGAGATCTACAACGACGCCACCGTCACCTTGGACTGGCCCCGGGCGGCCGTGCTGTCGGTCTTCATCCTGGTCTTGTTCGCCGTCATCGGCGTGATCTACCAGCGCGCCTCGAAGTTGCTGAGTCGCGCATGACCAGGGCTCTCACCACCGTCTCCCGCGTCGGCATCGGTCTCATCTACCTGTTTCTGCTGGCACCGGTGATCGTCGTCATCATCACGTCCTTCGGGTCGCAGGACTACCTGTCATTCCCGCCCCACGGGTTCTCCCTGGAGTGGTATCAGGGCGTGCTCCACAACCAGGGGTTCATCAGCGGGTTCGAGATCAGCCTGGAGGTGGGAGCGGCCGCGGCCGCGGTGGCGACGGTGGTCGGCGTGGCCGCCGCCGTCGGGCTGTCCCGGTCGCCGCGCGCGGCCCGGTTCGCGAACCTGTACATCGGCCCGCTCCTGGTGCCGCAGGTCGTGCTCGGGCTGGCCCTGCTGTTCATCCTGGCGCCGCTGCACCTGGCCGGCCAGTACCTCGGACTGGTCATCGCCCACTTGGCCATCACCGTCCCCTACGTCATCCGCATGGTGTGGACCAGCCTCTCGACGACCGACCGCAGCTGCGAGGACGCCGCCCGGACGCTCGGGGCCGGCCCCTGGACGGCGTTCCGGCGCGTCACCCTGCCGCTCATCCGCGGCGCGGTCGTAGCCGGCGCGCTGCTGGCCTTCATCGTTTCGTTCGACGACGCGGTGGTGTCGCTGTTCGTCGCCGACGGCACCGAACAGACCCTGCCGCTGCAGATCCTCTCCTACATCCAGGGCAACGACGACCCGCAGATCGCGGCGCTGTCCACCTTGCTGCTGATCCTGTCGATTGTCTTCATCGCCGCCGTCGAACGGGCCGGAACGCACGCCTGGAAGCCCAGCCGGCCAGAGAACACCCCGCAACCCGATCTTGGAGGCCAAGCGTCATGACCGCGACAGTCACGGAGGCGGAAGCAAGGGCTCTGTACGGGCAGAGCGTCGTGATCAACGCGCTCGACTGCACGCCCGCCGGCTTCGCCGACGACATCTTCTTCGCCGAGCTGGTCCGCTCCGGAGTCACGGCCGTGAACATCGCCGCCTCCTACAGCGAGGGAACCGAGGGGGCGCTGCGCTCCCTCGCCGCCTGGCGCAGTCGCCTGCGATCCGACGACTCCGTCCTGTTC
>JBEKHI010000536.1:0-4627 GCA_050012355.1 Streptosporangiaceae bacterium
AGCTGGGCACTGACATTCCAGCCGTGGCGGGCCGAAGGGTCAGCCGAGAGTCTCGGCCACGATGTCGAGGTGGGCGTGCATGGCGGCGATGCTCTCCGGTGGCTCGGTCTTGGCGTGCCTGTCGAGCAGCTCACGCAACGCCGTGAGTTGGTCTTCCCAGCTTTCATCCCCCACCTTGGGGCCGCCGGCCAGCGCGATCAGCCGGGCCGTATCCGGTGAGCGGCGAGCGATGTACTTTCCCGCGACCGGGATGAGCGCAGCCCGCAGCCCGCGCAGCTCATCCGGTGTCCTAAGGATGTACTGCTCGCTGAAGGCCGGCCGCCGCGGGGAGCGTTGTGGCGGGTGTCAGAGGCCAGCGCCAGCGTTCCGGGAACACCGGCCAGGTGCCCTGGTGCCGCGTGCTCGTCGAGAGAGCTGTCATCCACGACGATGAGCAGGTCGATATCCGGCGGCCCGGCATTTCTAGCGGACACCGGACGGATCATCGCGCGCCTTAAGGCACAGGCGCAACCAGATAATCACCGTTGCGCCTGACCGGCCAGCTCACTCCAAACGAGCTGAACCCTTCGGACATGGACCGGCGCTCATCCTGGCCGGCCTGCTCCTGTTCCCCTACAAGACGGGGACCTAGCCGCAGCCGACCGGGCAATCTGGTCGCGGCTAGGCCTCCAGGTAATGAGGCACTCGGGATGGTGCACAACCGGAGTGTCATTCAGGTCCGTCGCTCATCACGGGCAGCGAGGCATCGCTGCAGTCTGACATGACGAAACTGGTACACCGCTGCGATTTGGCGTAGCACGGCCCGCTGATGGGCATCGGAAAGGAAGTCCATCAGGCTCCAGGGAAGCTGGCCGCGGATTGCTAGCCAGCATCGCACAGCGGTAAACGACCCCCACGGGGAACTACGGAATGCGAGGAGCATTCCCGCCACCGCCCCGATCAGCGCTCCGCTTACGAACTGGGCGGTGAGGCCGCCTATGAATTGGCCCAGCAGCCAGCTCACCAGCCAGTCCGTGATGCCGATAACCACTCCAGATAGGAAGCCATATGCCGGGCCCGTCAGTACGCTGAACACCAGGAACGCGGCCGGGCCTACCACTAGCCCGGTCCTGAAGCCGATCCCCGGCCCGACCCCGGTATGAGATGGTCCGACAGTGAGGCCGACGATCGTATCGACGGCGACTCCGATCAAGGGCCCTGCAGCAAGCCACAGGATCAGGAACGTTCCCCGGTCTCTGGCTAGGACCTCGCCTGGGCTGCTGGCCGCGGTAAGGTCCGTCAGCGCAGGGTTCAGACTCCTTGACAGCACGAGGACCAGGCTGATGCCCGCAGCCCCGCTCACGCCGACCTCGGGTGAGATCGTGAAGCCGAACAGCACGCCAAGAGCGAGGATCACGCTTGCCGCCACCAACGTTTGCTTGTAACCGGGACAAGTGAATGACCAGCGCAGGCCTCGCGTTGGCCTCGTTCCGTTACCGATCAGTGCCCACCATGCGATATCGGGGATCCCCGCCTGCCGTTCCTGGAGGCGCCGGGCGATGAAGGACAGGTAGCGTTCGGCCTGGTCGGCTGTCCACCTGCAGGGGTGATCGGGTCCGGATCTGTACGCGGCGGGGACAGCGGATTCAAAGAGGTGTTCTTCTATGTCCTCGCGGGAGGGAAAGCGGCCCGTATCGCACAGTTCAGCCGGATCAGGCAGGGAGGTGGCTCGCTTATCTTGGCGCGGGTTGTAAATGACGCGTGCAAGGCTGAGGGCGAGCGGTGTGCTCAGGGCCTGCGCGATGGGAGGCTTCTCAGCATTCGTCGCCGACGTGGTCAGGGCTGCCAGCACCGGTTCCCAGCGGCTGACGGACTGGGGGTCTCCGGCGTCACGAACGAGATAATCCGCCGCTGCCTCGGCGCTAAGCGGGCGGAGCACGATGACGGAGGCTCCGCGGATGACCCCTGTGCGGTCACCAGCCGGACCGGATGCTGCCGGGTAGCCATCGATGCGGCTAGAGACTATAAGCCGCTCGCCGAGGCGTAGTGCTGCGTTGATCTGACCAATGGCACTCCTGCGGGCAGCCGCCGGAATCTCATCTAGGCCGTCGAGAATCGGCAGCAGCAATTGCTCGGCGAGTAGCGCTTGTGCCCGGTTAATCTCCCCGGCGACAGATTGTACGGGTTCGCCGAGTCCGGGATAACTCAAAACCAGCTGATCAGCTATCCAGGTGTGCAGCTCCTGGGCAGCGGGATTCCAGGAAGCCACGGACAGGAGAACCGGGACGCGGGTGCCCGAGACTCGTCGGTCGGGGGCCAGCAACGTAAGCACCATATTTACCAGCAGCATCGTCTTGCCCGAGCCGGGGTCGCCCAGTACGACCAGCCCGCCGGTCGGCACAATGGCAAATACGCGGGCTAGGTTGCCATCATCGGCTGTGAGTGATTCTGGTCCAGTTGCCCATGTGACCGGGAGAGCACCTGGCCACCTGCCCGCAGCGCCGGTAATAAACTGCGAGTTTTCAGCAAATTCCGTGGCTGCTTTCCAGGGTACCGGCAACGGGTACGGATCATCGAGCCCATGGACGCGGGACTCCACCTGCCACTGCATCCGGACGGCCACGGCCAGTTGATCAGCGACGCTGGCAAGGGACATCGCCTTCGCATGCTCGGCCCTGTCGGCGCGGAATATGCCCCATGACAGCACCAGGGTTGACACAGCTACGCCCACAGGGACTGACGCGTCGACGTAACGTCCAAGCAGCAACGCAATGACCGACACGCTGACAGCCACTGCCAGGCAGATTACCCCCAGCCAACGGAGACTCTGCGGTAAGCCACGCATATCAGACTCCGGTTCGTTCAGGCCACTCTGGCGAGGCGCACTGCGGCTACCGCAGGTTCAGCAACCCTAATCCAAGTCGACGCCGATGGCAGGGCATCGCCGCGTTCGGATCGCCGCCATGCGATGCCCTCATCGCATGTGAGTGCGATCAGAAAGGGTTACATGAGCATTCTCGCGAGCGGTATCAGTTCTGGCTATGACTGGGTTCGCATTCGGGCTTCGTAGTCGGCGAACGGTTCAAGTCCGGCTTCCGCGCGGCGTTCATCCAGCCGTTGCGGGTCCTCAATCGGGCACGGCCCGATTTCTCCGCCGGTGACGCTGAACTGGGTGCCGTACAGCTGAGGCTGCCCGGCATTAACCCGGACCCGATCCTCCAGGTAGGCCAGGTGCGCGGGGGACGCCTCCCCTTGGCCGACCGCGACGCGCAGGGCATCCAGGAATGCTCGCCGCAGTTCCTCATCCACACAGTAATTTCACGCCTGTCGTGCCCGGCAGCGGAAGACCGGACACAAGATCCACCCCGCCGACGATCTCCCCGCCCTGAACGCCAGCATCGTCGGCACCATCGAGATAACCGCGGAGTACCACTGTTCGATGGCGCGATGCGCCGCTAGTGCTCGACTGTCCACCTGCCGTCGGCGTCGAGGCTGCCGAATACATGGTCGGCGAAGTGGCCGCCCGCGATAATCGTCCGGCCGGCCCGGCCGCGGTCCAGAAGGTGAAGGCGGTGGCCGGCTGCGAGCGCTGGATCGGCGTCGGAACGGAATTGCCAGTGCGGCGCAGTGAGCTGGGCCGTGGTGTGGAAGGCGTCGCCTAGGAGCAGCACTCGTGTCTCAGACGCCGGATCGGTGATCAGCAGACTGGTGTGGCTGCTCCGATCTGGACCTGGTGCCGGGATGCGGCTTCAGGCATGGTGTCCCCCAAGGGTCGTGCGTCCGGTCACTGACTACCCTCGACGAGCCGGGATCTTCGATCAAGTACGCACTTGCAAGTACGCGCTACCTGCAAGTACGCGTTACCGTCGTCGCATGTCCCCGCAGACCGGCTCGCGTCCCCGCCCTGGTAGCCGGCGTCCGGCTCAGGCCGCACCCGTCCTTGAGCCGTGCACGCTCACCTGCCCGACCCGGCAAACGCTCGACCGGCTAGCCGACCGCTGGAGCGTGGTACTGCTCGAGCACCTGGAGACGGGCGCGAAGCGGTTCGGTCAGCTGCGCGACTCCACGGCCGGTATCAGTGAGAAGGTGCTCACGCAGACCTTGCGCAGCCTTGAGCGCGACGGTCTCATCGCCCGCCGGGTACATCCAGGTGCTGCGCCACAGGTCGAATACCGGCTCACCACGCTGGGTCGCTCATTGCTGGATCCGCTCGCCATGGTGCGCACCTGGGCACAGCTGCACATCCCCGAGATAGAGCGCGCGCGCCTTGACTACGACGAAGCTGACACAGCAGGGACCCCCGGCCACAGCCGCAGCCTGCACGATGAGTCCAGCGGCGCAGGTCTCCCTGCCGATAAGCCCGGCGCTTCTGTGCCAGCAAGTGACTGACCGGCGTCAGCCCCTGGCGATGACCGGCCGACGGGGCGGGCTGTTGCGGCAGCGGAATTTCCGTTTGTTCTGGACCGGGGAGAGCATCAGCGAGGTCGGCAATTCCGTCACCATCGTCGTCATTCCGCTGGTCGCCATCGACACCCTGCACACCACCACGTTCATCGTCACGCTGCTGACCGCGATGGTCTGGCTGCCCTGGGTCATCATCGGCATTCCCGTCGGAGCGTGGGTCGACCGGCTACCGCCCCGGCTCGTC
>JBEKHI010000537.1:0-4562 GCA_050012355.1 Streptosporangiaceae bacterium
GCTTGACGGCGAGCACGTGGTACAGGGTGACCGCCGACCTGGCGACGATCGCCCGGCCGGGTTCGACGGTCAGCCGGGGCGGCGTGAGCCGGTGCTCTTCCGCTTCCTCGGTGATGACCCGCCGGATGCGACGGCCGAAACCCGTCAGGTCGAACTCCTGGTCCGGTTCCGCGTACGGGACGCCGTGCCCGCCGCCCAGGTTCAGCTCGGGGAGTGACACGTCGTGTTCGGCCTGGACGGCCGCCATCAGCGCCATCAGCCGCCGGGCGGCCCGCTCGTAGGGCGCGATCTCGAAGATCTGCGACCCCAGGTGACAGTGCAGCCCGGCCAGTTCCAGCTCCGGCTGGGCGAGCACCCGGCGGATCGCGTCCGCGGCGGCCCCGGTGCTCAGCGACAAGCCGAACTTCTGGTCCGCCGTCCCGGTGGTGACCGAGGGATGGGCGGCGTGGGCGTCCACCCCCGGGGTGACCCGCAGCAGCACCCGCTGCCGGCGGGTGGCCGTGGCGTGCGCCGCGATCCACGGGATCTCCGCGATCGAGTCGATCACGATCCGGCCGACTCCGTAACTGGCCGCCGCCTCCAGATCGCTCGGTGACTTCGCGTTACCGTGCAGCAGGATGCGGCCGGCGGGAAAGCTGACCGACCGCGCCACCGCCAGCTCGCCCGCCGAGCAGACATCGAGGGACAGTCCCTCGTCGCGGACCCAGCTGGCCATCGCCCGGCACAGGAAGGCCTTTCCCGCGTAGGCGATCTCGGCGCCGGGCAGCGCCTCCGCGTAGTCGCGGCAGCGGGACCGGACGTCGGCCTCGTCGAGGATGTAGCTGGGGGTCCCGTAGCGGTCGGCCAGGTCGGTGAGCCGGATCCCGCCCAGGGTGATGTAGCCGTCGGTGTCCTCGTCGGCCGCGTGCGGCCACAGCCCGCGGGGCAGGCCGCCGATTTTGGCGGCCACGTACGCTGAGTTAGTCATGTCACGATCGTGCGTCGCGATTTCCGACCGGACGCCGGTCCTAACACGCTCCTATCAGGCAATACAGGAATTCATGCGCCGGGCTCGCCTGACACGCGTGTCGGACCCGGTCCGGCAGCTCTCGGTTAATCGGGAATAGACTCTTAGGAATCAGTGGAGCACCCGAGGCCCGCACAGCACACGAGGAGCAGACCACCGTGACAATGCTGGAGCATATCGATGGCCCGGAGGACCTGAAAGATCTCAGCCAGGACCAGCTTTCCGCCCTGGCCAGCGAGATCCGGGACGTCATCGTTGACACATGCACCAGGAATAATACCGGTCATCTAGGGCCGAACCTCGGTGTGGTTGAGCTCACCATAGCCATGCACCGGGTCTTCGACTCGCCGCGGGACCGGATGATCTTCGACACCGGGCACCAGTCATATGTGCACAAGCTGCTCACCGGACGTTACCCGCAGTTCCACACCCTGCGGCAGCGCGGCGGGCTGACCGGGTACCCGAGCCGGGCGGAGTCCGAGCACGACCTAGTGGAGAACTCGCACGCCTCGACCAGCCTGTCCTACGCCGACGGCCTGGCCAAGGCGTACAAGGTGCGGGGCGAGTACGACAGGACCGTGGTGGCGGTCATCGGCGACGGTGCCCTGACCGGCGGGATGGCCTGGGAGGCGCTGAACAATATCGCGTCGGCCAAGGACAGCCGTCTGGTGATGATCGTCAACGACAACGGCTGGTCCTACCAGCCGACGATCGGCGGCCTAGCCGACCACCTGGCGAGCATCCGGGTCAGCCAGCGCTACGAGCACGTGCTCGAGTACATCAAGACCACGGTGACCCGCACCCCGGTCGTCGGGCAGCCGCTGTTCGGCGCGCTGCACGGCGCCAAGAAGGGCCTCAAGGACTTCTTGCAGCCGCAGGTCATGTTCGAGGACCTCGGCCTTAAGTACCTCGGTCCGATCGACGGGCACGATGAGCGGCTGCTCGAGGGCGCGCTGCGCCGCGCCAAGGAGTTCGGCGGCCCGGTGCTGGTGCACGTGATCACCAAGAAGGGCTTCGGCTATCCGCCCGCCGAGACCAACGCCATCGACTGCCTGCACCAGTATCCCGCGGCGGGCGCCGACCCGGGGTCCTGGTCGCGGGTCTTCGGTGACGAGATGGTCGCGATCGGCGCCCGGCGCTCCGACGTGGTGGCCATCACCGCGGCGATGCTGCACCCGACCGGCCTGGCCCAGTTCGGCGAGGCGTTCCCCGACCGGACCTACGACGTGGGGATCGCCGAGCAGCACGCGATGACCTCGGCGGCCGGGCTCGCCATGGGCGGCATGCACCCAGTGGTCGCGATCTACTCGACGTTCCTGAACCGTGCCTTCGACCAGATGCTGATGGACGTGGCGCTGCACCAGCTACCGGTGACGGTGGTGCTCGACCGGGCCGGGGTGACGGGCCCGGACGGCGCCAGCCACAACGGGATGTGGGACGGCTCCATCCTTCAGGTGGTGCCCGGTCTTCGGATCGCGGCCCCCAGGGACGGGCTGCGGGTCGCCGAGCTGCTGAACGAAGCGATCGATGTCTCCGACGGCCCCACCGTCCTCCGGTTCCCCAAGGGCCAGACGGGCGGCGAGGTCGAGGCGGTCGCCAAGCTCGGCGCGATGGACGTGCTGCGCGAGGCAGATGAGCCCGACGTGCTGCTCCTCGGTGCCGGGCCGATGGCGCTGACCTGTCTTGACGTGGCGGAGCGGCTGGCGGTCCAGGGCATCGGGGTGACCGTGGTCGACCCGCGCTGGACCAAGCCGGTCGACCCGGCGGTGCTGGACGCCGCCGTCGGCTACCGGCTGATCGCGACGGTGGAGGACAACGGCCGTGTCGGCGGCTTCGGGGACGCGGTCGCACGGCTGCTGCGTGACCACGACGTGGACGTGCCGGTCAAGACCTTCGGGCTGCCGCAGGAATTCCTGTCACCCGGCACCCGCAAGGAGGTCCTCGATGAGGTCGGGCTGACCGCCCAGCACCTCGCCCGGGCCATCACCGAGGCGGTCGCCCGCCGCATGCCAGCCGCCGCCGAAGCCGCCACGGAACACCGGGTCAGCGAGTAGCGTTTCTCACGGACAGGACAACCGTGAGGAAGACGATGCTGCGAGTTGCCGTGGTAGGGTCCGGCCCGGCCGGGCTGTACACCGCCGAAGCGCTGGTCAAGCAGGCTGTCGCGTTGCCTGCGGGACCGGTCGACATCCGGGTGGACGTGGTGGACCGGCTGCCGACGCCGTACGGCCTGGTCAGGTACGGCGTCGCGCCCGACCACAAGTCCATCAAGTCGATCGCGACCTACCTGCGCAGGGTCCTTGAGTCACCCGGGGTCTCCTTCCTGGGCGGCGTGCACCTGGGCGAGGACGTGTCCAGGGAGGACCTGCTCGGCGCCTACGACGCCGTGGTGTACGCGACCGGCGCGATGCGGGACCGGCGGCTCGGCATCCCCGGCGAGGACCTGCCGGGCTCGTACGCGGCCACCGACTTCGTGAACTGGTACTGCGGTCACCCCGATGTAGCGCCGGACACGTTCACGCTCGACGCCGAGTCCGTCGCCGTTATCGGCGTCGGCAACGTCGCGGTGGACGTGGCCCGCATCCTGGCCCGGGACCCAGCCGAGCTGCGGGACACCGACATACCGCACCCGGTGCTCGACGCGCTGCACGCGTCGAAGGTGCGCGAGGTACACGTCATCGGCCGGCGCGGTCCCGCGTTCGCCAAGTTCACCACCAAGGAACTGCGCGAGCTTGGCGATCTGCCGGGCGTCCAGCTCGTCGTGGAGCCGGACGAACTGGACCTTCGCGCGTTCGACTCCTCCGGCCAGAGCGCGTCGCTGGCCGAGACGGACCGCCGGGTGCGCGGCAACCTGGTCGCGATGCGCCCATGGATGTCGTCACCAGGCGCCGGACGTAAGCTGACCCTCCGTTTCTGGTTGCGCCCAGTGGAAATCCTGGGATCAGAACGGGCGCGCTCCATCACCCTGGAACGCACCCGGCTGACCGAGTCCGGCACGTTCGAGGGCACCGGTGAGCTGGAGACGCTCGACGCGCAGATGGTGCTTCGCTCGGTCGGATACCAGAGCGTTTCGCTGCCCGGAGTGCCGTTCGACGAGCGCTCCTGCACAGTGCCGAACGTGTTGGGCCGGGTGGTGGATTCCTCGGGCGCGGTGCTGCCAGGGGAGTACGTCGCGGGCTGGCTCAAGCGCGGCCCGACCGGCGTCATTGGCACCAACAAGTCCGATGCCGCCGAGACCGTCCGGTCGCTGCTGCAGGACCTGGCCGGCGGCCCCGGCCCGGACGACCCGCCGCTGCCACGCGCCGGGCTGCTGAAGCTGCCGGAATCCGACGAGGTGCCCGGCACCGCCTCCCCGCTGGCCGAGGTGCTCGCCGCGCGCGGCGTGGCGCCCGTGTCGTACGAAGAGTGGCTGCGCATCGAGCAGGCCGAGATCGACCTCGCCCAGTCGCTCGGCCGCGGCGAGCGAGTCAAGCTGCCCGGCTTCGACGCCATCTGGTCCGCCTGCCGCCCGTTATCCGCCCGCTCGGCGGCCCGGACCTTTCCTGGGCAGTGTGGC
>JBEKHI010000538.1:0-4561 GCA_050012355.1 Streptosporangiaceae bacterium
CTTCGCGTGGCTGGAGCGATCGCGCGCCCAGGCGTTCCGCGTCAAGCCGGTGCGACCGCCCGCCGACCCGGAGGAGGCGGCCGTGTTCGCCGAGCTGCGCCAGCTCAGCAACCTCATCCGGACGGCCGAGCTCAATGGCAGTCCCGACCCAGCCAGCTTCGCCCGGCGGGCCGAGCTGCGGCGCCTGGTCCGGCAGCGCAGCTGGCAGGTCTCCGGCCTCGGCCAGACGATCGCCGAGGCCACGGCAGGTGACGTGGCCTCGGCTCTTCAGCAGAGCGGCCAGGTCTACATCGGCATCCTCGTCCGCGACGGGCGCATGCTGGCGATCACGATCAGGGATCACCGTTTCCGCCTGCTCGAACTGGGCGACGTGGGCGCTGCCGCCGAGGCCGCCCGGCGGCTGACTGCCGACCTGGACGCGCTGGCTGGCGGCGCGTTGCCATCCCGCCTGGAGATCGTGATCAAGGAGTCGATCCGGCATCAGACGAACGTGCTGCACGCTGCGGTCGTCGAGCCGCTGTTTCCAGCGCTGGGCGACAACGGTGTCGTTATCGTGCCGACCGGGGTGCTGGCCGGCGTTCCGTGGTCCATGCTTCCCGGCATGAGAGGCCGCCCCGTTACGATCGCACCGTCCGCCTCGTCATGGCTCGGCGCCTGGGGCGCGATCCCGCGTCCCGATGCACCCGGCCCGCCGTTGCTCGTTGCTGGTCCGCACCTGCTGCACTCGGCCCCCGAAGTCGCCGGAATCGCCCGGATCTACCCGGGCAGCCGACCGTTGGTGGGGGAGCGGGCGACGGTGGACAGCACGCTTCGCGCGCTCGACGGCGTGAAACTCGCCCATCTGGCCGCGCACGGCCACCACGACCGCGACAACGTGCTGTTCTCCCGCCTCGATCTCGTTGACGGTCCGCTGATGGCCTACGACATCCAGCGGCTGTCGGTGGCCCCGCGGCACGTGGTCCTCTCCGCCTGCGACGTGGGGCGCACAATGGTCAGGCCGGGGGAGGAGATCCTCGGGTTCACCGCGGCGCTGCTGCATATCGGAACGCCGACGGTCATCTCGTCCGTTGCCCGGGTGGCCGATGACGCGGCCGTCGGCGTGATGACCTCCTACCATCGCGCGCTGCGGGCAGGCATGCTCCCGGCCGAGGCGCTGGCGCTGGCGTCACAAGCCGAGTTCCTCAGCCCTTTCGTCTGCTTCGGTGCCGGTTAGAAATTTCCGGAGTCATGTATCTGCGGCCGCGACGGGCACTCTTAACCAGCTGTGGGACGGCGGGCCTCGATCTCGGGGGCAGGCCAGTCGCCGCGGGGGACGCCATACGGGACGAGGCCGGTGCGGGCACTTAAGTTCTTAAGCCCGCACCGGCCCCGTTTCCGTGGTGCCGCGGGCGTGATCGATCATGGCGCGGGCGGCGGGGGAGAGCGGGCCGTTCTTCCGCCAGGCGATGGCGAGCCGGGCGCGCATCGCCGGGTCGGTGATCTCAACCCGGTGCAGGCCAGTGCCGTGGGCGCGGGCCGTTGAGGTGGTCACGAAGGCGAGGCCAAGTCCGCGAGCCGCCAGCCGAGCGAGCATGGCGGGGTTGGTGGCCTCCAGCGCCACCCGGGGACGCAGGTTCAACGCGGCGTAGCCCGCGTCGACGCAGGCTCGCATGCCGGTGCCCGACGGGAGCGCGATTACCGCGCGATCCGCGATCGCGGACAGCGGCACGCTCGGTTCACCAGCCAGCGGATCGTCTGGGCCGACCACGGCGACGATGGGCTCGTCGGCCACGATCCGCAGCTCAAGTCCCTCGGGATCGTCCGGGCCGAGCCCGAGGAACACCAGGTCGTACCGCCCGTCGCGGACACCCTCGACGAGCCGGTCGGTGTTGTCCTCGGCCAGTGTCACGTCGATGCCCGGGTACCGGCTGCGGAAGCCCGCGAGTATCTCCGGCAGGTCCAGTGACGCGCACTGGACCACCATCCCGATCGCGACCTGCCCGCGCAGCAATCCGGCGAGCTCGTCGACGGTCTGCTGGATCTGGGTAACGGCGTCGAGGGCGGCGCGCGCGTACGGCAGCACCGCCTTGCCCGCCTCGGTCAGCTGGGTGACCCGCGAGGACCGGTCGAGCAGCGGCTGGCCAAGCTCGCGTTCGAGCTGGCGGATCTGCGCGCTCACCCCGGGCTGGGCGACGTGCAGCCGGGCCGCCGCCCGGGTGAAGTTCTGCTCCTCGGCGACGGTGGCGAAGTACTCGAGCTGTCGCAGTTCCATAACTATGGATTCTAGTCGTTAGAACAACTATCTATTGGACTTCTAGTTCGATGTTTGTGAGGCTGGAGGCATGACAATCGAGAACGCAGGGGCGACATATTTCAAGGCATGGCAGGCACGTGACTTCGACCTGCTCCGCACCGTGCTGGCCGACGACGTCGATTTCCTCGGGCCGCTTGGTACCGCCCGCGGCGCCGATGAGTGTCTGGCCGGCCTGAAAGGCATGGCGCAGATCCTCACCGGCATCGAGATCCGCAAGGTTTTCGTGGACGGGGACGACGTCCTTACCTGGTTCGACCTGTCCACCAGCGTGGCGCCGACGGTGCCGTGCGCCAACTGGATGCGGTTCTCCGACGGGAAGATCGACCGGATCCGCGTCACGTTCGACGCGCGGGGGATCGCCGCCGGCCTCGGCCGTTTACCCTAGGGCCGGTGAAAGCCTTCCGGTTTGATCGCAGGGAGCGGGCGATCAGTGCGCATGGCAGCGTCGGTTTTATCGCGACGCGGGTCGCTTCGGGTGACGGCCGGCTCACCGTCACCTATCTCACCGTCGAGCCTGGCGGGACGATCGGGACGCACCCCGCGGCGTCCGCGCAGGTTTTCCTTGTCGTCTCAGGTTCCGGCTGGGTCGCCGGGCCTGACGGTAGCCGGGTGCCGGTTTCCGCTGGCGACGGCGTCCGCTGGGAGGCCGGTGAGGTTCACACATCCGGCACCAACACCGGCTTCACCGCCCTCGACGTGTCCGCGCTGTCGCTGTCATTGTTCGAACCGGATCAATCGGCCAGCGACCGTAGCGCAGCCAGCAGCGACGGCTGATCCGGCACGCGACGGAAGAACTCCGTGTCCGTCGCCTCGACGACCGCGATGGCTCGTGTCGCGAGTTCCGCGCCGGCCGGAGTTACCCGCAGCAGCTTGGCCCGGGTGTCGGCCGGATCGGTCTCCCGGGTGAGCAGGCCCTTGTCTTCTAGCTTGCGCAGCACCTGGGACGTCATCTTCACGTCGGTTCCGGCGGCCGTGGCCACCGCGAGCTGATTAGGTGCCTGCTCAGCCGAATTCAGCCACCAGGTGGTGGCCAGCAGCACGAACTGCACGTGGGTGAGACCGAGCGGATCCAGCGCGGCGGCGATCTCACGTTGCCAGCGCAACGTGAGACGCCAGAGCAGGAACCCCGGGCTAGTGTCCGGGGTCAGCACGGTCGTATCAGCACTGGGAGATCAGCGCCGCGACCACGTCGGGGAAGTCCCCGGTGATGGCGGGGCCTATCTGCTCCGCTAGCTCCGCCGGTCCGTCGATCTCGGTGCGGTACAGCACCCGAGCGCCACCGTCGTCGAGCGGTTCCACCCGGTGGATCGTCCGGATGACCGCGTCCCCGAGCACGGCCTGGTCGGTGAACGACTGGCCGTCCGTCAACTCGGTGATCGTGACTGTTACGTCGTCGTCCTCGTCCGGTGCGCCGAAGCTGATCGTCGTGCCCACCGCTAGCGGGCCGCTGGCGCGGATGCGCCCGATGCCGGCGTTCCACTCGGGCCAGCCCGCGATGTTTGCCCACCGACGCCACAAGCGTTCGGGCGCCGCGTCAGTCTGGGCTGTGTGTTCGTAAGTCCACATGAGGACTCCTTCCAAAGATGATCTGTGCACAGACTATCTGTGCGCAGATTGGGGTGTCAACGTGTAGCGTGTTGCATCGTGGCATATGACATCGAACAGGTGCGGTCCGCGTACCCAGCACTGAGCGACGGGTACGCCTACCTCGACGGCGCGGCCGGGACTCAGGTGCCGACTACCGTCATCGACGCGATCACGTCCGCGTACCGGGAGGGGATCGGTAACGTCGGGGGAGCATTCCCCGCGAGCGTCCGCTCGGGGGAGATCGTCGCGGCCTGCCGGGCGGCGCTGGCCGCGCTGACCGGCGGGGATCCGGCCGGTGTCGTGCTCGGCCCGAACATGACGACCCTCACCTACCGGCTGGCCGGGACCCTCGCCAAGCAGTGGTCGCATCATGACGAGATCGTTGTGTCCCAGCTGGACCACGACGCGAACGTCCGTCCCTGGGTGCAGACCGCGCAGCAGGCTGGTGTCACCGTCCGGTGGGCCGAAGTCGACAAGTTGACAGGTGAACTGCCCACGGACCAGTACCGGTCGCTGATCAGCGACCGCACCAGGCTGGTCGCGGTCACCGCCGCCAGCAACGCGATCGGTACCCGGCCCGAGGTTCCGGTCATCGCCGGGCTCGCGCACGAGGCCGGCGCGCTCGTCTACGTCGACGGCGTGCACGCCACCCCGCACATGCCGGTGGACGTGGGCCAGCTC
>JBEKHI010000539.1:0-4523 GCA_050012355.1 Streptosporangiaceae bacterium
GAAGAGCTGAATTCCTCCGAGAGCGGCCGGTAGAAGCCGGTCACGGTGACCTTGACTATCTTGACCGGCACGGTGAAGTCCCGGCCCTTGTAATTCAGCTGGTAGGCCGACAACCAGTACATAGTCGTCTTGCCGACCTCCACACCCTTGACTTTCCAGACGATCGCGTAGACGAAGGGGATGCACGCCTGGGTCCGGTTGTAGGTGTAGACGTCCTTGAGGGCATAACTGTCGCTGCACGTCAGCGAGTCAGCCTCCGCCGCTTCCTCGGCCGGGCTGGCGACCGTGGGGGCGATGATGCTGACGGTGGCTTGTGCCTGCGGGATCGTGCCCGCCTCGGCCGAGGACCCGGCCACGCTCAGGGCGACGACGGCGCACAATACGACCAGCACGAGCACCAGCGGGCGGAACAGTGATGGCAGTCGCGCCATACGATCATCTCCACTCCGTGAGATCAGGGGATATTCACCCCAGCGTGCCGAAATGGACTTAATCGTGAATTGAGTCCGGGTTTGCGCCGATTGACCGATACCGCGGCGGCTAGGCCCGCGGCAGCAGTCCGCGGTCGTAGCCGACCGCGGCCGCGCGATTGCTGACGCCCAGCTTCGCGTAGAGATGCAGCAGGTGAGTCTTCACCGTGGCCTCGAACGGGGTCAGCCGATCGGTTGATTCAGGGGGTGAGGACGATCTTGCCGATGGTGAGGCGCTGGTCGAAGCGCTCGTGGGCGACGGCGGCGTCTTCCAGCGGCAGCACGCTGTCGATCTGCGGCTTGAGCACGCCGTCGACCGCCATCCGCATGGTCTCGGTCCGTGCCCGCAGCACCTGGTCCATCCAAGCGCCGCCGCCTCCGCAGCCAACCAGCGTGAGGCCGCGGAACAGCAGGTCCACCGGCGAGACCTCCGGCGCTCCGCGCAGCAGCCCATAGAGCAGGATGCGGCCGGTACACGGAGTCAGCGCGTCGAGCAGCGAGCTCGGCGTGTCGCCGCCAAGCGACTCGAAAACCACGTCGACACCGGTCAGGCCTTTTTCCCACTCGGGTGCCGAATGGTCGAGAACCTCGTCCGCGCCGAGCTTCTTCGCATGATCCCGCTTGGCCTGGGTGCCCGCGGTGCCGATCACCCGCGCGGCCCCTTCGCGGTGAGCCAGTTGCGTCAGGTACCCGCCGACTCCCCCGGCCGCGACCTCGACAAGGACGGTTTCCTTCCCGGTCAGGTTCGCCGCCCTCAGCAGGCAGAGGGCGACCGCCCCGTGACCGGCGACCACGACGGCGTCGGCCGATGACAGACCGTCCGGTATGACCGTGGCGTTGGCGGCCGGCCCGGCCACGTACTCGGCGTAGCAGCCGAGCCCCGGGTTCAGCACCACGACCCGGCGGCCCAGCAGGTCTGCATCCACACCGTCGCCCAGCTCCGTGACCGTTCCCGCCGCCTCGAAGCCCAGCGTCGCTGGCAGCTCAAGCGGTACCGGGATGGCACCGGAACGCACCGCCGCCTCGGCGTAACTCACCCCGATGGCCTCGGTCTTGACGAGGATCTGGCCGGATCCCGGCGCTGGCACCGGCAGTTCCGCCAGGCTCAGATTTTCTGGGCCTCCCACTGCCCGCAGCACTATCGCACGCATCTCCTGATGCTCCTATCTGGCATAATTGAACCGACAGTCCAGTTATATGGACCATCGGTTCAGTTAGTCAAGACCTTTCCAGGAGCGGTTGAACATGGCCGAGCGGGCCGACGCCGCGCGCAACCGGCGCGCGATCATGGCGGCGACCGAGGACCTGCTGTCGCGGTACGAGCCCGCCGAGGTGTCCATCGAGCGAATCGCCGTGGCGGCCGGGGTGGGCAAGGCGACCGTCTTCCACCGGTTCGGCAGCCGGGTCGAGCTGATGCAGACGCTGATGTACGAGCGCGCGCAGGCACTGCGGGCGGCGGTGCTCGAAGGGCCGCCGCCGCTGGGTCCAGGCGCGCCCGCCGTGGACCGGCTGCTCGCGTTCGTCGACGCCCTCGTCGAGCTGGCATCCGGCACCGTCGGGCTGCTCAGCGCGGCCGAGCAGGCGGCGCTGGCCAGCAGCGGGCCCCGGCGAGAGAACCCGGTCCACGTGTTCTGGTACAGCCACGTGGCGTCGCTGCTCGCAGCGGCGCGACCGGACCTCGACGCCGAGCTGCAGACACATGTCATTCTGGGCACGCTGCACGAGCAGCCGTTTGTCCAGCTGCTCCGCGACGGCGAGTCGCAGCGAGTGGCCGCGGCGCTGCGCCAGCTCGTCACCGCGCTGGTGACCTGATGAATAATGGCTGGCCCACGTGCCGAGTCCCGCCGACCCCGGCTAGCCTGGCCCCATGCCAGTGCACAAGCAGGTCGATGAAGACGAATCTAACGCCGAGCTAGATATCAACCCGGTCTATTTCCGGGAGAAGAGCTGCGAGATCCCTCGCTACCAGCTTCCTGAGCATGGGGTACTCCCCCGGACCGCGCTGCAGGTGGTGCGGGACGAGCTGATCCTAGACGGCAACGCGCGGCTCAACCTGGCGACGTTCGTCACCACCTGGATGGAGCCCGAGGCCGAGATACTCTTCGCCGAGTGCTCGTCGAAGAACATGATCGACAAGGATGAATACCCGCAAACCGCCGAGCTCGAGAAGCGATGCACCAACATCATCGGTTCGCTCTGGCACGCCCCGCCCGGTAACGCGACCGGATGCTCCACCACCGGGTCCAGCGAGGCGGCCATGCTCGGCGGGATGGCGCTGCTGTGGCGCTGGCGCGCCGCCCGGCGCGCCAAGGGACTCGACACCACACGACCGAACATGGTGATGGGGTCGAACGTCCAGGTGTGCTGGGAGAAATTCTGCCGGTACTGGGACGTGGAGCCGAAGTACGTGCCCATGGAGAAAGGCCGGCTGCACCTGCGAGGCGCGCAGGCGGCCGCCGCCTGCGACGAGAACACCATCGGCGTCGTCGCGATCCTGGGCTCCACCATGGATGGCAGCTACGAGCCGGTCGCCGAGATCGCCGCCGATCTCGACAAGCTGCAGAGCGACGGCGGGCCCGACGTCCCGATCCACGTCGATGCCGCCTCGGGAGGCTTCATCGCCCCGTTCCTGCAGCCAGACCTTGAGTGGGACTTCCGGGTGCCGCGGGTGTCCTCGATCAACACCTCAGGCCACAAGTACGGGCTGGTCTACCCCGGAGTCGGCTGGGTGCTGTGGCGCGACGGGTCACTGCTGCCCGATGAGCTCGTGTTCAAGGTGAACTACCTCGGCGGCGAGATGCCGACGTTCGCACTGAACTTCTCCCGGCCAGGTGCCCAGGTCGCGGCGCAGTACTACAACTTCCTGCGGCTGGGGTTCGAAGGCTTCCGGCACGTGCAGCAGACCTCTCAGGACATCGCCAAGTACCTGTCGTCGGAGATCGCGAAGATAGGGCCGTTCGAGCTGCTCACCGACGGCAGCGACTTGCCCGTTTTCGCGTTCAAGCTGCACGACGACATCACCGGGTACTCGGTGTTCGACCTATCGGAGCGGCTGCGGATGCGCGGCTGGCAGGTGCCCGCCTACACCTTCCCCGAAGATCTCCAGGACATGGAGGTGATGCGGATCGTGGTGCGCAACGGGTTCTCCATGGACCTGGCGGGCCTGCTGCTCGACGACTTCCGGCTGCACATCAGGGTCCTCGAGGCCCGGCCGCAGATTCAGCCGCCGCCGGAGATCCAGCACAAGCGCGAGTCGTTCCGCCACTGACGGCTGCCTTTGCTGGTCGGTGCGACGCTGCCCCTATAAGAGTGCGGGCAGCGCCGCACCGACGAGCAAAAGCCCGCAGCCGCCGAGTCAGGGAGCCCCAGGAGATACCGCTTTGAGCCCAGCCGTTCCTTCGTGCTGGCGAACGTTGTCGCGACGCCGGACGGGATGATCCTCGTCGACTGGGCAGCCGCCGGCCGCGGGCCGCGCCTGTGGCCGCTGGCCTTCCTGCTCTACGCGGAGGCCACGAAGGAGCCGCGCCGGGCGGGCGCGATGCTGCTTGGCTACCGCGAGCACGTCACGCTGGAGCCGGAGGAACTCGACCGCCTCGGGGCGGTCGCCCGGGCTCGTCCGCTAATCCTCAGCGCCTGGTCGGTGTGCACGGGACGGACAACGCCGACGAAGGCCATGGCGGCCGCGGCGGAGACCAAGACCCTGACCGAGATGATCTCGGCTCGAGTTCGCGCCGCGCACGGGGCTCGAGACGCGTCGTTATGGTCCCATGGATGGTCCATCGCTGGCGCTATGACCCCCGCGATGGGCCATCGATAGCGCCACAGAAGGCCCTTAGCCCGACGAAATATCGGCGTATATGCGTGTTTGCCACTCGAAGGGCGGCTTGGGCGGCGGCTCGCTGGCGTACCGGGCGCGGCGGGCATTGCTGGGTGGTGCGGCGCTGCACCTAAAAGAAGGTGGGCAGTGCGGCACCGACCAGCAAAGGCCTCTGACCGCCTAGCTCAGGTTGTGGTGGCGGGCGTAGGTGATGGCGGCGGCGCGGTCGGCAGAAC
>JBEKHI010000540.1:0-4500 GCA_050012355.1 Streptosporangiaceae bacterium
TCGGCCGGCGACCCGGCGATCGGCGAGATGATCGCCGAGGCCATGGACAAGGTCGGCAAGGAAGGCGTCATCACCGTCGAGGAGTCCAACACCTTCGGCCTCGAGCTTGAGCTCACCGAGGGAATGCGCTTCGACAAGGGTTACATCGCGCCTTACTTCGTCACCGACCCGGAGCGTCTTGAGGCGGTCCTCGAGGACCCCTACATCCTCGTGGTGAACTCCAAGATCTCCGCCAACAAGGACCTGCTGCCGCTGCTGGACAAGGTTGTGCAGTCTGGCAAGCCGCTGGTCATCATCGCTGAGGACGTCGAGGGCGAGGCCCTGGCGACCCTGGTGGTCAACAAGATGCGCGGCCTGTTCAAGTCCGTCGCGGTCAAGGCGCCGGGCTTCGGCGACCGCCGCAAGGCCATGCTGGGTGACATCGCCATCCTGACCGGTGGCCAGGTCATCAGCGAGGAAGTCGGCCTCAAGCTGGACAACGTCGACCTGGACGTGCTCGGCCGGGCTCGCTCGGTCGTCGTGACCAAGGACGAGACCACGATCGTCGACGGCGCCGGTGACGCGGACCAGATCGCTGGCCGGGTCAACCAGATCCGTACCGAGATCGACAACACCGACTCCGACTACGACCGCGAGAAGCTGCAGGAGCGGCTGGCCAAGCTGGCCGGCGGCGTCGCCGTCATCAAGGCGGGCGCGGCTACCGAGGTCGAGCTCAAGGAGCGCAAGCACCGCATCGAGGACGCCGTTCGCAACGCGCGCGCCGCGGTGGAAGAGGGTGTTGTGCCCGGTGGTGGCGTGGCGCTGCTGCAGGCCGCGCGCACCGCGTTCGACAAGCTGGACCTGCCGGGCGACGAGTCGACCGGCGCCTTGATCGTGCGTCGCGCGGTCGAGGAGCCGCTGAAGCAGATCGCCGTGAACGCCGGCCTTGAGGGCGGCGTCGTGGTGGAGAAGGTGAAGTCCCTGCCCGCGGGCGAGGGCCTCAACGCCGCGACCGGTGAGTACACCGACATGTTCAAGGCCGGCATCATCGACCCGGCCAAGGTCACCCGGTCGGCGCTGCAGAACGCGGCGTCCATCGCGGCCCTGTTCCTCACCACCGAGGCGGTCATCGCCGAGAAGCCGGAGAAGACCCCGGCTGCTCCCGCTGCCCCCGGCGGCGGCGACATGGACTTCTAAGTCCTGCTTCGTCTCGAACGCGATCCGGCCCGGGGGCGCTTTTCCCCCGGGCCGGATCGCGTTCAGCGGAGCTCGCTTTTCCTGGGTGGTGCTGCACTAGCCACAGTCTTTGCTGGTCAGTGTCACGCCAACCAGAAACGGCCGCGGGACCAGTGTGACGTGGGCGACAGAAGGTGCTGCGTTTTCGAATGGTGACTGCGGGTATAGCGCCATTGCGCTTCGGAACTGGATCAGCGCACCCGGACTCACGGCCTCGCACGCGATCCCGTCCCAGCACCATCCGAACGTGTGAGGCCGTGACCGACATCCTCTGGGCTGCCCGTCAGCGTGCGGCCAGCGGGCAGCCCAGAGAACCGGAAGGCTTGCGGCGGCCTTGAGGTGAGGGTGAGACGGGTTGGCCGACAATGCGGACATCGGGCCTGGAAATAACCATGCTGCCAATAACTCGCAGGGACCGATAGCCTAGAAAGCGGTCCATAGCATCCAGGTCAGTTCGCTGGTTGCCAGTTCCTATAGACGTGAGGTCTGTACGTGCCTACCGGCAAGGTCAAATGGTACGACTCCGAAAAGGGGTTCGGTTTCCTCGCCCGCGATGACGGCGGCGAGGTCTTCGTGCATTCCTCCGCGCTGCCCGCCGGGACGACTTCGCTGAAGGCGGGCCAGCGCGTGGAGTTCGGCATCGTCGAGGGACGCAAGGGCGCACAGGCTCTGCAACTGCGGGTGCTCGAAGCGCCGCCCACCGTCTCGGCGGCGCAGAAGGCGGTCGCCAAGCACGCGCGCAAGAGCCCAGACGAGATGGTCGTCATCGTCGAGGACCTCATCAAATTGCTGGACGAGATCTCCAATACCTACCGCCGTGGCAAGCACCCCGACGCTCGCGACGCGAAGAAGATCGCGACTGTGCTCCGCGCGGTGGCCGACGATATCGAGCCATAACGCGGTCGGCGCGGCCTCCGCTGGCTGGTGGACGCGCCGCCTTCTGCGGACGACGAGCAGGACCAGCATCGCGGTCATGAACGCCGCCGGGATGGCCAGGCCCAGCTGGCCGTTATCGAGCATCGAGACCAGGACTCCGGCGAGGCCGCCTGCCACGTTGGAGACCTGGTTCAGCGTCTCGGAGACGGCGAACGCTGAGGACCTGATCTCCTCGCCGATCTCACGCTGCACGATCGAGTCCTGCGCGAGCTTGGCCAGGCCCGCACAGCAGGTGGCCGCGAAGGCGACCAGCACCGCCGCGGTGAGCCCGAAGAAATAGGCGCACGCCGCGGCGGCGATCGGCGCGATCGTGAGCATGGAGAACAGGATCAGATAGGGCGCGCGGGCGCGCAGCACCGAGCCGACCGCCATGGCGGTCAGGCTGCCGACCGATATGCCCGCCACCATGGCGCCGAGCGCGACGTTATGCGAGACGCCGAAATGGCCGGTCCGCAGCAGGAAGGCCAGGAAGAAGAGCACGTAGCCGGAGAAGAAGCGCAAGACAGCGTTGCCCTCCATGGCCTCGGCCACCACCGGGCCGACGTTGCTCAGGGTCCGCCACCGACCGGCGTTATGGTGCTGAGAGTTTTCCTCGGGAAGCGGCTTCGTCTGCTCATCCGGTGGGCTGGTGGTCGCGGCATCCGGTACCGGCGCGGGGGAGTCGACATGCTCGGGAAGCCGGACGGCGATCAGTACCGCACCGAAGTAAACAAGCGTTCCGACCCGCAGCACCCAGGCGGCCCCGCCCCAGAGCTCGATCAGCGCGGCCACCGGAGCCGCCAGCATGGCCGTCACCAGCGAGATCAGCTGGGAGCGGGCGTTGGCCGTCACCAGCGGGATCTCGGCCGGGAGCAGCCGGGGGGTAACCGACGCGCGGGCCACCCCGTAGGCCTTCTGCAGCACCAGCACGCCAAACGCCATCGGCAGCAGCGTCCACGGCTCGCTGACCGCGGCGGACATGCCCCAGCACAGCAGTCCGCGCGCCAGCAGGGTCCCGGCCAGCAGGTACCGCCGCCCCTGCTGCATGCGGTCCAGTACCGGGCCGATGAATGGTGCCAGCACCGCGAACGGCGCCATAGTCACCAAAAGGAACAAAACGACGCGACCGCGTGCTTCCGTTACCGACGTGCTGAAGAAGATCGTCCCGGCCAGGGCAACGGCCACGAACGCATCGCCGGCGCCTCCGGTGGCCGTCAGCTCGATGAGGGCGGCGAGTCCCGTCCGGCTGGCACCAGAGGCACCGGTAACCTTGTGCCAGAACCGGTTGGCGGACCGTCCCGAGCGGACACCGGCTTTCGCTCCTGAGCCCGCGGCTTTGCCCGCGGACCGCGCGACTGTCCTGGTCCGGCGCCATCCAGCGGCGAACCAGCCCTGGGATGGCGGCTCGGACATCGGCATAAGACCCAGTATTGTTGTCGGACGCCGGTATCGCGACCGCTGGCCGGCCGGCGGAGGGATGCATCATGGTAACCATGAAGACGAGGGAACCCGATCAAGTCTGCGCGCAGGCGGTCGACGCCGCGCGCCAGGCGGTGGTCAGCATTACCGGCGCGGCGGCGGTCGGGGAGCATCTGGGCGTCGAGGCGACCGCGGACAGGCTGGTCACCCACCTGTTCGCTTGTGCCGACCCGGCTTACGAGGGTTGGCGCTGGGCGGTTGCCGTCGCCCGGGCGCCACGCTCCAAGATGGTGACTGTCGACGAGTCGGTGCTCGTTCCTGGTCCAGACGCGTTGCTGGCACCGGCCTGGGTGCCGTGGCAGGATCGGCTCCGCCCCGGCGACGTCGGTGTGGGCGACCTGCTGCCGGCCACCGCGGACGACGAACGGCTGGTGCCCCTGGTGGTGCTGGAAGGACCCGACGCCGTCACCGACTGGTTCGGCCCGCCCGCCGATGACGCGGAGACCGACGCCGAGGCCGGGCCCGCCGAGCCCTCGGAACTGCCGTCGCCCGGCCGGTCCCGCGTGTTGTCCGCCTATGGGCGCGACGAGACCGCAGAACGCTGGTACGAGGGGGACCACGGTCCGCACGCTCCGGTCGCGCACGCCGCGCCCGCGCGCTGCTTGAGCTGCGGGTTCTTCGTGCCGCTGAGCGGGGCGCTCGGGCGGCTGTTCGGCGCCTGCGGGAACGCGTTCGCACCGGACGACGGCCGGGTCGTGGCCGCCGATCACGGCTGCGGCGCGCACTCGGAGGGCATCGCTCCGGAGGCGGCCGCGCAAAACGCGGTGCCTGTCATCGACGAGTTTGGTTACGACTTGGTAGACCTTCCCGGGGTGTCGGTCGAAGAGACGGTGTTCGAGCCATTGTCCCGCTGAGCCGCGGCCCGGGCCCGGCCGCGCTTGAGAAACGGGA
>JBEKHI010000541.1:0-4490 GCA_050012355.1 Streptosporangiaceae bacterium
GACGCGATCCAGCTTGAGCGGCTGACTTGTCTCGTGGTCTCAGCCACGGGGGCTTCTTTCCTCGTCGTCCCGCGGCTGGAACTGCCCGCCGCTCAGGCCTCGCCGGCCGGGGACCTGGGGATCGAATTCGTTGCCTGGGACGAAACTGACGATCCGTTCGCGGTCATCGCGGCCCGTATCGGCGCGGCCGGAAACATCGGACTGTCCGACCGGATGTGGGCCCTGAACGTGTTCCGATTCCGCGACGCGTTGCCGTCGGCGCGGCTGACGCTGGCCAGCGAGGCGCTGCGGTCGCTGCGGATCCGCAAGAGCGCGGCCGAGGTCGGCGCGCTCCGCGAGGCGGGGGCGGCCATTGACCGGGTGCACGCCCGCGTCCCCGGATGGCTGCGCCCCGGCGTGACCGAACGCGAGGCGGGAGCCCAGATAGCCGAGGCGATTCTCGCCGAGGGGCACGCCACCGTGGACTTCGTGATCGTCGGCTCCGGGCCGAACGGCGCGAGTCCCCATCACGAACTATCGGACCGGGTCTTGGCGGCCGGCGACGTGGTGGTGGTGGACATCGGCGGGACGATGCCGTCCGGGTACTGCTCGGACTGCACCAGGATGTACGCGCTCGGCGAGCCGCCCGCCGAGTTCGCCTCCTACTTCCGGGTGCTGCGCGAAGCGCAGGAGGCCGGATGCCAGTCTGTCCGGCCGGGGGTGAGCGCGGAGTCGGTGGATCAGGCGGCGCGTTCGGTGATCGCCGAGGCCGGGTACGGGGAGTGGTTCATCCACCGGACCGGGCACGGGATCGGGCTGGAGACCCACGAGGATCCTTACATCGTCGAGGGCAACGCGACCGCGCTCGAGCCAGGCATGGCGTTCTCCATCGAGCCGGGGATTTACCCCGGCCCGCACGGAGCGCGCATCGAGGACATCGTGGTGTGCACCACCGACGGTTTCGAGCGGCTGAACAACGCCCCCCGTGACCTGGTGATCGTCTAGAGGTCCGGCCCGTCCGTCCGGCGCTGGCGGTCGGCTAGGAACTGCTCGAACTGCTCGGCGATCTCGTCAGCGGTGGGCATCGGCTCACCCTCGGCGAGCAGGCTCTCGGCCTGGTCCGCCTTGGCCGCGTCGTATTGCTCCTCCAGGGAACGGACCAGCTCGGCGATCTCCGCGGACTCCTCCATCTGGCGTCCGATCAGGACGTCGGTGCGGTCGGCGGCCTCGTGCAGATTCTCGTCCGGCAGGTCGAGGCCGGTGGCGTCGATGACCGATTCCTGCAGCGCCAGCGCGGCCCGCGGGTAGACCGCTTGCGCCAGGTAGTGCGGGACCTGGACCGCGAACCCGATCGCGTCCTGTCCGGCCTCGCCCATCCGGAGCTCGAGCAACGACGCCGCGCTGCCCGGCACCTGAAGCTGGCTGGGCAGTTGCTGGTCGCTGCTGACCAGCCCAGGGCGGGTGCCGTGGCCCAGCACGCCGAGCGGGCGGGTGTGCGGGGTCCCGGTGGGGATACCGAGGTAGGTGACCGCTTGGCCGAGCCGCAGCCGGGTAGCCAGCGAGCGGACGGCCGACGTGAACAGCTCCCACTCGTGATCCGGCTCCGGGCCGGTGAGCAGCAGAAACGGCGCGGTTTTCCGGTCACCGAGCAGGTGGACGTTGAGCTGCGGTGTCTCGTAGTCCGCCCAGTGGTCGGACTCGAAGGTCATCAGTGGCCTGCGGGACCGGTAGTCGAGGAGCCTGTCGACGTCGAACCTGGCCACGACCTCGTGGTCCAGATTTTCCAGCAGGTTCTCGGTGAACAGCCGACCAGCCGCTCCCGCGTCGATAAACCCGTCCAAGTGGACGAGGAGCGGGGCGCCGTCCGTATCGGTCAGGGCCGGTTCCAGCTCGTAGAGTTCCTCTGGTTGACGCATGTTCATAGTTTATTGCCGCGGGCCGCTCGGCTTCTCCGTCAGCGGCCCGCGAGCAACAAGTGTTTAGCTCTGCGCTTCGGCGGCGACCTCGGGCACGGCCTGCGGGTGGCCGATGGACAGCCCGCTGTCGGGGTCGAAGAACTGGAGGTTCCTGGTGTCGACGGCGAGCTCGAGCGGCTGCCCGGGGCGAACCGTGGAGCGCGCCGAGACCCGGGCGGTCCACAGCGACTTGCCGCCGATCAGGGCAGCGACGGTCTCGTCGTCGTCGCCGCTGTCGGTGCGAGAGGCGTCGCTGATGCTGGAGTGCTCCACCGGAGGAGCGTCGATCGTGAAGATCACGTGGATCTCGCTGCCGAGCTCCTCGGTGACGCCGACGGTGATCGCCATCTTGGACCAGTCGCTCTCCGCCAGGCTGGCGTCCTCGAAGTCCGACGGCCGGATGCCGAGGATGACCTTGCGGCCGAAGTAATCCGATAGTCCGGTCTTGGCGTCGAGGACGCTGGCCGGCACGGCGAGCTTGTACCCGGCGAAGGTCACCGCGGGACCGTCGTCGCGGACCAGCTCGGCGGTGACGAAGTTCATCGCGGGGGAGCCGATGAAGCCGGCCACGAACAGGTTCACCGGGGACTCGAACAGGGTCTGCGGCGTGTCCACCTGCTGCAGCCGCCCATCGCGCAGCACGCAGACCCGGTGGCCCAGCGTCATGGCCTCAACCTGGTCGTGGGTCACGTAGACGGTGGTGACGCCGAGCCGGTCATGAAGCTGGTTGAGGCTCGCGCGCATGGACACGCGGAGCTTGGCGTCCAGGTTGGACAGCGGCTCGTCCATCAGGAAGGCCTGCGGCTCGCGGACGATCGCGCGGCCCATGGCGACCCGCTGGCGCTGACCGCCGGAGAGCTGGGCGGGCTTGCGGGCCAGGTACTGCTCCAGGCCGAGCATCTTGGCCGCGTCGGTGACCCGCCGCTTGATCTCGTCCTTGGGAGTCTTGCGGAGCTTGAGGCCGAACGCCAGGTTGTCTTCGACGGTCATGTGCGGGTAGAGCGCGTAGTTCTGGAACACCATGGCGATGTCCCGGTCCTTCGGCGGGAGATCGTTGACCACCCGGTCTCCGATGGAGATCGTGCCGCCGGTGATCTCTTCCAGTCCCGCGATGGACCGCAGCGCGGTCGACTTGCCGCAGCCGGAAGGCCCGACCAGGACCATGAACTCCCCATCTTTGACCTCTAGGGACAGGTCATCGATGGCCTTGACCCCACCGGTGTATACCTTGTCCACGTGGTCGAGGACGATCTGTGCCATTGCGGGTGCTCCTCGTTGTCGCCTTTGTCCTGGAGAGAGTAACCAGCGTGTCTGCCGCGAAAGAAGAGCCGGCGGCCGAGTGTTACGATAGCGTAAACGTCGTTACCGTTCCGTTATGTTCCGGTTGTCATCGGTGTTGAACGCGGGAGATACCGTTTCTGGGATGGAGGAAATCGACCGTAAAATCGTGTCACTGCTGAGCCGCAACGGGCGAATGAGCTTTACCGACCTGGCCAAGCTGGCAGGGCTGTCGGTTTCCGCGGTGCACCAGCGAGTACGGCGGCTGGAGACCGACGGGGTCATCACCGGCTACGCCGCGATCTGGAACCCTGAGGAGGTCGGCCTGCCGATGACCGCCTTCGTGTCGGTCAAGCCGTTCGACCCATCGGCGCCCGACGACGTGCCCGCCCGGCTGGAGTCGCTGCGCGAGATCGAGGCGTGCCATAGCGTGGCAGGGGATGAGAACTACATTCTCAAAGTTCGTGTCGCCTCGCCGACAGCGCTGGAGGACTTGCTGCAGCAGATCCGCACCCTAGGCGGTGTCTCGACCCGGACCACCGTCGTGCTCTCCACCCCGTATGAGAATCGTCCTCCGGCGTTGTAAGTGCTGTAAGTCGCGCGGCCGCATGCCGTCCAGCAGCAGGGACATCAGCCGGTCGGCCTGCTCGGGGGTGCGTTCGGTCGCGACGATGACACCGTGCAGCAGCATGAGCACCTCGGCGGGGTCCAGGTCTTGCCGGATCTCGCCCGCTTCCTTGGCCCTGACCAGCAAGTGCTCAGCGGTGGTCCTGATCTGCTGGCTGCAGTTGCTGATCACCTCGGCCTTGGTGCCATCAGCGGCGACGAGCGCGCTCGCGAGACCTCGCTTGGTCACCATGTAGTTGGCGAGGGCGCGGGTCCAGTTCGCGAAGGCCTCCCCGGGGGATGGCCAGTCGATGAGACCTTCGCCCTCCAGGCAGACGGCCTGAACCTGACCGCGGAACACTGCTTCCTGGAGATCCAGCCGGGTCGGGAAGTGCCGGTAGAGCGTGCCGATACCAACCCCGGCCTGCCGGGCGATGTCCTCAAGCGGCGCGTTGGCGCCCTTCTCCATGAACGCGGTGGTCGCCGCCGCCAATAGCTTGGCGCGGCTGCGCTGCGCGTCGGCGCGCATAGGTTGCGCGGACCGCTCGTCCGCGGCGATCTCAGTCATCGTCCTTCAGCTCGCTCAATATTCAGGTTGCCAAACGGAGGGACCCTCCGTATAGTAAACGGAGTGAACCTCCGGATCGTTCGCAAGCTTACCGCTAGCCCGGC
>JBEKHI010000542.1:0-4488 GCA_050012355.1 Streptosporangiaceae bacterium
CGCGGCCCTCGCCACGGTCGCTGGCGAGGTGCCGGTGGAGGTCGCCTGGGACGCTCTGGACGAACTCGTCGACCTTGGCCTGCTGCACGACAGCGCCGCGGGACGATACCGGTTCCACGACCTGGTCCGCCTGTTCGCTCGCACGCGGCTCGAGGAGGAGGAATCCCTTGCCGAACGTGAGGCACTGACGGCGAGGGTGACGTCATGGCTGCTGCGAATGGCCACGATGGCCGGGCGGTGGTTCGAACCCGGCTATGGTCGTCCCGGTTTGCCTGACCCGGACCTCGTCGTCTTGTCCAGCGCGGAAGAGGCCGAGAACTGGCTGCGCGCGAACGTGGACAACTGGCTGGGTGCGTTGCGGTCCGCGGCAGATCGTGGCCAGCACTCTGCCGTCGTGGACTGCGCGGAGTCAATGCACCGGTTCTCCGGCCGCTGGGCGCACGCCGCGCACTGGCGCTTGGTCTTCACACTCGGCGCGGCGGCCGCCGCCGCTCTTGATGATTTGCCGCGGCAGGCGGCCCAGCTCAACTATCTCGGGTGGCTTCACTCAATCCCGCCGAGCGACCCGCAGGCCATGCTGAGGTACGCGGCCGAGGCGAGCAGCCGCTGTCACGACGCGACGCCCCCGGCACCCTAACCCCGTCAGAAGCGTCCCCCCGCACAGGTACTTCTGCGTGCTGTTCTGCATGGTGCCGCCGACTCCCCGCTAGTTGACTTGCGTGCACCGGGACCGGCGTCAGGGCCTGTCCCACCAAGGATCAGGAGCGACCATGACAATCACGAACGTCGTGCTCGTACACGGCAACTTCGTGGACGGATCAGGCTGGCAGAGCGTCTACGATCACCTCACCGCCGACGGTTACCGGGTAGCCGTCGTGCAGAACCCCACCCTCTCCCTCGAGGGCGACGTCGCCGCCACCCACCAGGTTCTCGACAGCCTCGACGGCCCAGCCGTGCTGGTCGGCCATTCCTACGGCGGAGTCGTCATCACCGAGGCCGGCAACCACCCCAATGTCGCCGCGCTCGTCTACATCACGGCGTTCGCGCCCGACACGGGAGAGTCGGTCAGCTCAATGATCGCCGACCCGCCGCCCGGCGCGCCGGTACCGCCGATCCTGCCGCCGGTCAATGGGCTCCTGTTCCTGGACCGGGACAAGTTCGCCGCCGCCTTCGCCGCCGATGTGCCAGAGAAACTGGCCGGGTTCATGGCCGACTCCCAGGTCCCGGCGGGCGTGGACGCGCTGAACGGGGCGGTCACCGAGCCTGGCTGGCGTAGCAAGCCGTCCTGGTACCTGGTCGCCACCGACGACCACATGATCCCGCCTGCCGCCCAGCGCGCCATGTCCGAGCGAGCCAAGGCGACCGTCACCGAGACCCCCGGCAGCCACGCCGTGTTCGTCTCGCGTCCGGCTGTCGTGGCCGCCGTGATCAGCCAGGCTGCCCAGGGAGCCTGAACGGCCGGCCTTACACGCCGCAACTCCTTCGACAATCAGCAGGTCAGCTCAGTGGCGATAGTCAATAATTCCGGTTGGAATTATTGACTATTACCTCTTTATCCGTGGGTCGGGGTCAGATCATGACGAAAAGTATCAGTGCCATGGTGACGCCCATCGCGATCCGGCAGCTTACCGCCGTCCCCGGAGACAGCAGCAACCCGCGGGCAACGTCTCGGTTGCCCGGCCGCGTCCGGGACGGCGCGACGTCGGTCCGGTCCCGCGAAGAGGCAGCCGCACCGGGAAGGACAGCGGCCACCGACCCCGCCGGTACGCCGGCCAGGGCCGGACTGGCCAGTGCGCTGGCGGCATTCGCGAGGCTGTAACGCCGATCGGAAAGCTGATCCAGGTCCCACACGCAATAACCGGCCAGGATGAGCCCGAAGACGAAGGCGAGCGTGGGATAGCTCAGCGACTGTGTCACTGTCCCGCCCATGGCGCCCATCCCTGATCCGGTGCCAGACGAGGTCACGAGCGCCAGGTACATGTACAGCATCGCCGCGCTGTGCACCAGGTGCGGCGCGTAGTGTCCGCCCGCGAGGGCGCGGACGCCCGCGGCCCGGGCATCGCGCACCACCTGCCAGCCGAACCAGGCTGTCAACAGGCCGAAAATGACCTCCCAGGCGGCATCCGGCAGGGTCCGCAGCCGGGGAGCGAGCATCCCCGCCATCGAGATGCCCATCAGCACGTGCGCGACGTCGACAGCAGGATGAGCCTCGCGACGCCACAGCCATGCCGTGAGCACCCGTGTCCCGCTGACCCCCGCCACGACGAGCATCACAGCCGCGAATATGTCCAGGATCCATGCTGGCGTCATCGGGCCGCGAGCCCTTCTTCACCGGTGCCCATGGTTCCGGCCGGCCAGAAGGCCAGCGTCAGAAGGACGAGTAGCGGTCCGGTGTTGGGGTCGGTCGCACCCGAGGCGAGTATCATCCCGAGCGCCTCTCCGACCACCCAGATCAGCGCGGTCACCACCAGACCGAGCGCCAGGGCAGCCCTGGCCGCCGGACGCGGCAGGTATGTCCCGGCCGCGATGACCACGAGCGCCACCGCGAGCGCGATGGACGCGGCGAGTCCCTGGTGGGCGACGAGAGCCGCCGCGTTTCGCTCGATGGCGACCACCCAGCCGGGCTCGCCGCTTTCGTTGCCCGCGATCATGTCGTGCAGCGCCTGCGGTGCGCGGTTCGCGGGCAGCAGGGCAAACCAGGCCAGGCTCAGCCACAGCACCAGCCACAGCGCCCGCGCTGTCCGCGCGCCCACCGCCCGCGCGGCGACGAACGGCGCCGGTCCGGGGCGGTCCGCCGGCCACAGCAACACCGCGAGGAGCGCATAGAGGATGACCGCGCCGGGAGCGCCGTTGACCGGGTCCGCGGTCCCGTTCAGGACTCCGCCAAGTCCTTCGCCGAGCCACCACACCGCGAGTGACCATGCGATCGACGCGCCAAGAGCGACCTTCACGGTCGGCCGGAACGCGATGCCAAGCCCCAGCAGAAGCTGAATCGTGGCGAAGACCGCGTTCAGCAGCACAGCATGGTGTTCGACAAGGGTGGCGTCCCAGGTGATCGGGCGGGCGATGACACCGGGGTTGCCGGGCGCCGTCACCGCGAGCGACTGGCCGAACGCCTTACTGAACATGAATGGCTGGTATTGCAGCACCCCGTCGAGCAGCCATACCCCGGCCAGGACAAGCTGGAGAACCCGCCGCGCGTCTGGGGAACGCGCTCCGGTAACCGCCGCCGAGCCTGGACGGCGCCGCCACGCGAGCTGATCTCCCGCGACGGTGATATCACTCATCCCCGTCCCCCCTCCCTGAAATGCCATCTAGAACGATAGAAGGGCCATTACAGACAGCGCAATAGTTATCGCGGAAAAAGGCATCTCTGTAAGCGCGATCACACAATAAAACCCCCTCCAGGTATTTCATGAAACCCCGATAAACCCAGACGGGGTATCCGCCGGCAAACCTTCCAGGTGCCGGGAACTTTCCTGGCTTGGTGCGCCCACTACTAGGGCATGGAGTGCTACGAGGACGCCGGTACGCATGCTTCGCACAGCCCGTCGCCGCGCGGCGCCGCTAAGGAGACAGCCGCGTGACGCTGGCCAGTCCCGCGGACGCGCCGGTAGCCAACGCCGCAGTCCGGGAGATCGAGCTGTCGATCGAGGGCATGACCTGCGCGGCGTGCGCGGCACGCGTCGAGAAGAAGCTCAGCAAGCTGCCCGACGTGACCGCCACGGTGAACTACGCGGCCGCGACCGCCCGGGTCACCGCCCCGATCGCCATGCCGGTCGCGGATGTCATCGCCGAGGTCGAGAAAGCAGGATATTCGGCTACCGAGCCCGAGCGAGTCCCAGACGGGCAGGACGCGGCGGCATACGCCGCGTACCTGCGGCGCCGGCTGATCGTCGCGCTGATCCTCTTCGTTCCGCTGACCGACCTGTCGCTCATGCTGTCACTGCTCCCGTCGCTGCGATTCGAAGGCTGGCAGTGGCTGCTGATCGGCTGCGCGGCGCCAGTGGCATTGTGGTGCGCCTGGCCGTTCCACCGGGCCGCGCTCAAGAACGCCAGGCACGGCACGTTCTCCATGGACACCCTCGTCTCGCTGGGCATCCTCGCATCCTGCGGCTGGTCCATCTACGCGATGTTCGTCCTCGACCGCGGACAAAGGACAGAGACCTTCTGGCGGCTGCTGATTCACGCCTCCGGCGGCGGCATCTACCTGGAGACCGCCGCCACGGTCACCACCTTCTTGCTGGCCGGGCGGCTGTATGAGGCTCGGGCCAGGCGCATCTCCGGCGAGGCCATGCGTGACCTGGCAGCCGCGGGCGCCAGGGACGTGTGCCTGCTCACCCCGGACGGGACCGAGCGGCTGGTCCCGGCTGATGACCTGCGCCCCGGCGACATGTTCGTCGTCCGGCCCGGCGAGACCATCGCGGCGGACGGGGACGTACTGTTCGGCCAGACAGCCGTCGATCGCAGCATGATGACCGGGGAATC
>JBEKHI010000543.1:0-6833 GCA_050012355.1 Streptosporangiaceae bacterium
CGCACCGCTGATCGTGGCGGCGACGCTGCCGTCACCGGCCGCCGACTCACGCATCGTGGACGCGCTGCGGGCCGTACCAGGAATAGCCGAGGTCACGCCCCCGGTCATCTCGGCCGACGGCAAGGCCCTGATGATCATCGCCTATCCGACGACGCAGCAACAGGCCCCGGCGACGAACGCGCTGGTCAATACCCTGAACTCGGTGACGCTGCCCCGGGCGACGGCCGGAACCGGGATGCGGGCCTACGTGACCGGGCCGAACGCGGCGGACGTCACCTTCGCGAACTTCATGGGGCGGCGGCTCCCGTGGGTGATCGCCGTGGTGGTGGCGCTGTCCATGCTGCTGATCCTCGTGCTGTTCCGGTCCGTGGTGATCGCGGTGAAGGCCGCCGTCATGAACCTGCTGTCTATCACGGCCTCGTTCGGGGTGCTGACCGCCGTGGCCCAGTGGGGCTGGGGCGGGAGGATCTTCGGGTTCCCCGAGAAGATGCCCATAACGACGTGGGTTCCCGTCTTCTTGTTCGTGATCCTGTTCGGGCTCTCGATGGACTACGAGGTGTTCCTGCTATCACGGATCCGGGAGTCGTGGCTGGGTGGTTCATCCAACTCGGAGGCGGTCGCCCGCGGCCTGTCGGTCACCGCTCGGGTGATCTCGGCCGCGGCGGCGATCATGGTCGTGGTGTTCCTCGGGTTCGACGCCACCCCCGAAGTGTCGGTTAAGCAGATCGGTCTCGGGCTCGCGGTGGCGGTACTCGTCGACGCGACGATCGTACGGCTCGTGCTGGTGCCCGCGGTGATGGAACTGCTAGGCAACGCGAACTGGTGGATGCCGTCCTGGCTCAGTCCGCCACGACCTGCGTAGCCATGATCGTGGACAGTTCGGACCTCATACAGGCCGAAACTGTCCACGAAAACGAAAACGTCCGTCTCGGGAGTAGTCACCTGATGGCAGGGGTGAGAACGAAGACCGGCATCGTCCGGGTGGTCTTCTTCGCGTATTCCGCGTAATCCGGCCACGCGGCGACGGCCCGCTCCCACCAGGTCTCGCGTTCGGCGCCGTGAACCTCCCTGGCCAGGTAGTCCTTCTTGACCGGGCCGTCCTGGAGTTCCACGTGCGGGTCCGCGATCAGGTTGTAGTACCAGACGGGGTGTTTGGGCGCGCCGCCCAGCGACGCCACGACGGCGTACTCCCCGTCATTCTCGACGCGCATCAGCGGGGTCTTGCGCACCTTCCCGCTCTTCGCCCCCACCGAGCTAAGGATGATCACCGGCTTGCCGCCCTGCTCGGTGCCTTCCGTGCCGCCGGAGCGCTCGTAGAGCTCTACCTGGTCGCGGGCAAAGGACATCGCGCTTGGTTCGTACTCGCCAGTCAGGGGCATGTCACACCTCCGGTCAGAAGCCGGCTCCGCCGCCGGCACTGGAATCATAAGCGGACTTCACCCCGCTTGTATTCCAGTGCCCAGCCGGAAGACCCGGTATGACCGATAGGTGGCATGGATGCCGCTGGGCGGTCAAATAAATAGGATCTATAGTCGGAGGATGCTGGACGTCACCAGGCTGAGGGTGCTCGTCGCGGTCGCCCGACACGGCTCGGTGACCCGCGCCGCGCAGGAGCTCAACTACGCCCAGCCATCGGTCAGCCATCATCTTTCCCGGCTGGAAGCCGAGACCGGCACCAAGCTCATTCAGCGGGCCGGGCGCGGGATCCGGCTTACCGACGCCGGCCGGCTGCTCGCGGAGCGGGCCGCCGAGGTCATCGGCCGGCTGGACGCGGCCGAGAGCGAGCTCGCCGCCTACGCCGGGCTGCGGGCCGGACGGCTGCGGCTGGCGGCGTTCCCGTCGGCGCTCGGCACCCTGGTCCCGGCCGCCGCGGCGGCGCTTCGTACCAGTCACCCCGACATCGACCTGCGGCTCACCGAGGCCGAGCCGCCCGAGGCGCTGCGAATGCTGCGGGCCGGTTACGTCGACGTGGCGCTCATCTTCCGGCACACCGATAGCACGGAAACGCAAGATCAGGACGTGTCCGATCTGCGCGAGGATCTCGTCCTCGACGAGCCGGTGTACCTCGTAACATCGGCCAGCGACACCCATCTTGCCCCCGCGATCACCGAACTGCCCACCGCTGACCTCGCCCAGTTCGCCGAACGACGGTGGATCGCCGGCTGCGACCGCTGCCGCGATCACCTGCTCCGGCAGTGCGCGATGGCCGGATTCAACCCGCGGATCATGTTCACCACCGATGACTTCGTGGCCGTTCAGGCCCTGGTCACCGCTGGCCTCGGCATGTCGACGCTCCCGGAGATGGCGCTGCGGGCCGCGCGTAACCCCGGGATCCGCTCGGTCAAGATCCGTGGCACCCGCCGCCAGGTATTCGCGGTGCGGTACGGAGAGCCGCCCGACCCGCCCGCCAGCGCGCTGCTGCTCGCCGCCTTCCGGGCGGCCGCGTTAAATCTCGCCGGTAAGGTACCGCTGCACGGTCGGGCCGATCGCCGCGACCAGATCTTCCGTGCTCGCGGTGGCCAGCGGCTCAAGCCGCAGCACGTACCGGGTGAATCCCAGGCCGACGATCTGACTGGCGACCAGCGCCGCCGTCGCGTGCTCGTTCGTCGGCGCGGACCTCAGCAGGCTGAGGAAGACCGAACCGACGTCTACCGCGCCCCAGACGGTGAGCACCGTCCGCACCAGGGTCTCGCCGAGGTGATCGGCGAACTTGGGACCCCATTTCGCTCGCTCCGCCGCCAGCATCGCCCCGATACGCTCCGAAGGCACCGCCGGCAGTTCCATGGCCACCGCGAACAGCTCCTCCTTGGTGCCGTAAAAGTGGTGGACGAGAGCCGGATCCACGCCCGCGTCGGCGGCGATGGCCCTGATAGATGCCGCGTCGTAGCCCTGTTCACCGAACCGCCGCCGCGCGGCGGCGATGATCGCCTCGCGGGTCCCGCTGTCTCCGGAGCGTCGTCCTGTGCGCCGCCTAGCCGGCCCCGCTGAGCTCAACGAAACGTTCCTCCAGTGTCGCGGCATCGGTTCGCACCCGGGCCGGCACGTCGCCGAGTGCCCGCTCGACGGCGCTGACCGTGGCTCCCGGTACCCGCAACGAGGTGCCGGACAACATGGCCCGCAGTCCGGCCGTCTCGAGCGCGCGGTACGCGGCCGTCCAGTCCTGGGCTTGCGCAACTACCGTACGCGACCCCGCGATGATCTCCCGCTCACTCCCCTGCGCGACGACTTTCCCGGCCGCCATCACGAGCAGCCGACGGCATTCGGCCGCCTCCTCGAGATAGTGCGTCGTCACGACAACGCCGGTGCCCGCCTCGGCCGCCGACCCGATCGTCTGCCAGAGCCGGGACCGCGCCAGCGGGTCGACCCCGGAGGTCGGCTCGTCAAGGACCAGCAGCGATGGCCGGTGCGCGAGCGCCTGCGCGAACGCGACCCGGCGGGCCACGCCGAGCGGCAGTTCGCCCGCCCGCACGTCGGCGTACGCTCGCAACGGCTCGGGGACACCGCGCGATCCGCCGAAAACCGACGCCGCGAACGCCAGGTTCTCCGCGACGGTCAGGTCCTCGTATAGCGCCAGTCCCTGCGGCACGTACCCGATCTTCCGCCGCGTCCCGCGGGACGGCGCGGATCCGAATAGCGTCACCCGGCCCGAGGTCGGGCGCAGCAGCCCCAGCAGCATCCGGATCAGCGTGGTCTTACCCGCGCCGTTCGCGCCGAGCAGCCCGACGACCTCGCCCGGCGCGACCTCCAGGTTCACCCCCTTGACGGCGGTGAACGCGCCGAACCGGCGGGTGACCGACTCGCACTCAGCTAGCATCATGACGCCTCCCTGGCCAGTTGCAGCGCGACAACCGCGTCGCGCAGCGACCCCGCGTCGCCAGTGATCTCGGCCGGGGTTCCGGAAGCCAGCTCCCGGCCCTCGTCAAGTACCAGCACCGTCGCGGCGCGGGCGGCCTCGTCCAGGTACGTAGTCGACATGAGGATCGCCGTCCCGTCACCCGCCGCGCGGGTGATCAGCCACCAAAGATCGGACCGGCTCACCGGGTCGACGCCGGTGGACGGCTCGTCGAGCACCAGCAGCTCGGGCGAGGGCAGCATCGCGGCGATCACGGCGAGCTTGCGCAGCATTCCCCCGGACAGCTGACCCGCCAGCCGATCGGTGAACTTGTCAAGCCCGGCCAGCCGCAGGTATTCGTCGTAGTCGCCCTTGACCCCGTAGACCGCCGCGCGGAATCGCAGGTTCTCCGCGACGGACAGATCCGGGTAGACCCCGCCGCCGGGAGCTAGATAGCCGAGCCGAGACCGCTCCGGCCGGCGTACCGACCCGGCGGAAGGAGCGAGTACTCCGGCGACACACCTGAGCAGCGTCGTTTTGCCCGCTCCGTCTCCGCCTACTACGGCGGTCACCCGGCCGGGGTCCGCACCGACGCTGACGTCCCGCAGTAGTTCTTTTTCCCCGACCATAACGACGATGTTCGATGCCCCCCACATATCACGCCGCCCTTCCCGCGTGCGGGGCGAGCAGGGCGCGGAACCGCAACGTGGCCAGCAGCACAACCGCGGCTCCGATTACCGTCAGGAAGGTGAACGGCGCCCAGAGCGCGGTTATCGGCTCGCCCTTCAGCATGACGCCCCGGGCGATGTCGATGAAATAGCTGATCGGCAGGATGTACGCGATCCAGCGCACCCCGGCCACCATCGACGACAGCGGGAAGATCAGCCCGGACAGCAGGATCTGCGGCAGCAGGATCATGATCGCCAGCTGGATGGCCTGGCCCTGGTTCTGCGAGACGCTGGAGATCAGCACGCCGATGCCGAGCGTGGTGAACACGAACAGCAGCGCCCCGAGGCCGAAGACCAGCGGCGAGCCTACGAAGGGCACCCCGAAGAGCGTTATCCCGACGATGAGCACCAGCGCCAGGTCCGCCAGGGCGACCACGAAGTACGGCACCAGCTTGCCAACGAACACGTCGGCGGGTTTGAGCGGCATCACCGCGAGTTGCTCCAAGGTTCCGCTCTCCCGCTCCCGGACCACGCCGAGGCTGGTGATCACCGTCCCGATGAACGCGAGGATCACCCCGGTCAGACCGGGAATCATGATGTCGGAGGTCTTCAGGCCCGGGTTGTAGAGAACCGTGGCGTGCACCGCCGCCGTATCCCCGGTGCCGGCCAGCGCGCGCTCGGCCGCCTGCGCGGTGAAAAGCTGGCTGCCGTCGATGAGCACTTCGGGCGTGGCTCCGTCGCCGGTGACGAAGGCGACCGCCGCGTGCCCGTCGCGGAGCTGGTTGCGTGCCCAGTCCTGGCCTCCGGCGGCGTCCCGCGCCACCACCGCGAACGGTTTCGGCGGTGCCGCCGAGTGCGCCCGGGGGCCCGCGACCACCGCGGCCACGCTTGACACGTCGAAGCTGGCCGCGTAGCCGAGCACGACGAGCAGCAGGACCGGCATCAGGATCATCATCGCCAGCGTCCGGCGGTCCCGGCGGAGCTGCCGGAACTCCTTCACGATCATTGCTCGCATGGCTTGTCCCCCGCTTCAAGATAATTCATCACGTGGTGAATTCTACACATGATGAATTACCGCGCAAGCCGGCTGCTCTAGGCTGACCCAACGCGGACAAACCACGCAGGAGGATGGCATGGCGGACGGAGCTGACCGACAGGTCGCGCTGGTCACCGGATCGGCGAGCGGTATCGGCAAGGCGGCGGCGCTGCGGCTGGCCAGGGCCGGCTACGACGTGGCGATCAACTACAGCCGCTCGGAGGGCCGGGCCAAGGAGACCCTTGACGAGCTGAACACGTTCGGCGGTTCCCACCTGGCGCTGCGCGGCGACGTCAGCGACGACAACGTGGTGCGGACGATGATCGCCGAGGTCACCGAGAAGTACGGGCGGCTGGACGCGCTGGTCAACAACGCCGGGACCACCAGCGAGACGCCGCCTGATGACCTGGACGGCGTAGATCTGGCGGACTGGGACCAGGTGTTCGCCGTCAACGTCCGCGGCCTGTTCCAGGTCACCAGGGCCGCCGCTCCGCTGCTGCGCGCGGCCGGCGGCAACGTCGTCAACGTGGCCTCGATCGTCGGGCTGCGCCCGGGCCCGCAGCCGCTCGCCTACGCGGCCAGCAAGGCGGCCGTGGTGTCGCTGACCCGCACGCTGTCCCGGGTGCTCGCGCCCGAGGTCCGGGTCAACGCCGTCGCACCCGGGTGGATCGCCGGCGAGTGGATGGAGCGCACGCTCGGCGACAACTACGACCGGCTGATGGACCGCCGGGCCCAGTGGACCCCGCTCAAGCGCAACGTGACGCTCGATGACGTCGCGGACTCGATCCTCTCGCTGCTGGAGTCACACCCGTTCGTGACCGGCGAGACAATCGTGATCGACGGCGGCTACACCGCCACCACGTAACCCCAGTCCGAAGCCCGGCCGATGCCCCCTGGCCGTATCTCCCCCGGCAACCCCGGCAACCCGGGTGCCCCGGCGAGCCCAGCAACCCGGCGAGCCCAGCAACCTCGGCAACCTCGGCAATGTTCGCAAACGGGGCATGCGTATCATTTCGCCTTGCCGTCGCGCCTGGCGATTATGGTTAATGCCGGCTCTGAGCGGAAAGTCCCTCCCCAGCCGGTGCGCCGCCGCGGAGCGTTTCTGGTGGGTGCGGCACTACCAATAAAAGAACCTGGGTAATGCAGCATCCACCAGAAACAGGCCACCAGCCAGTAGATCACACCAGCAACATCTACACCGTTAGCACCGCGATCATCAGCGGTGTATGCCTCAGGCCGCGGGCGCGGCAGCAGATCCGGGCCCGCCACCACCCCGCGGCCCTCGCCACTTTCACGC
>JBEKHI010000544.1:0-4435 GCA_050012355.1 Streptosporangiaceae bacterium
CAGGGCCGACAGGTCGTCGGCGAGCCGCCGTAGCCTGCGCAGCTCGTCGCTGGCGGCGTTGAGGATCTCCGGTTCCGGTGCGAAAACGCCGTCGATCAGGCCTTCCATGTATCCGTCAAGTGCGGTCAGCGGGGTGCGCATCTCGTGCGCGACCTCGCCGAGCAGCCTGCTGCGGCGCATCTCGGTATCCGCGAGCCTGGTCGCGAGCGTGTTTACGTCGGTCGCGATCCCGGCGAGCTCGGGATCCCGCGGTACCGGGACGGTTGCCTCGTAACGGCCCGCCGCGATCAGCCGCGTCGCCGACCGCACCGCGCTGAGCGGCTGGACCAGTCGCCGCGTCATGATCGCGGCGGCGATCACGGCGGCGACGACACTCGCGAGGGTACCGAGCAGCAGCGCGGTCGTCAGCGCGGACTCGAACGCCGACCGCGCCCGGACTCGCAGCAGGTGCCGCGCCCGATCGGACGAGGCGGTGATCGGCACGAAATGGTTGAATACCGCGTCGATCTGATGGGCGAAGAACCGCGGCGCCAGCAGCCGGACGGTCACGAAGGCGAAGACGGTGCCCACCACGATCACTAGGACGTAGCTGACGAACAGCCGTCCGGGAAGGCGCATGGTCATGCTGGCCGCCCGGAAAACTTGTAGCCGACGCCCCGGACGGTCGCGATCAGCCGGGGGCTGGCCGCGTCGTCGCCCAGCCGGGCCCGCAGGCTGCGGATGTGCACGTCCACGACCCGCTCGTCGCCGTAGAAATCGTAGCCCCACACGCCTTCGAGGAGCTGGCGGCGTGAGAAGACGCGGCCGGGCGTCTCGGCGAGCGCGGTGAGCACGTCGAACTCAAGGGCGGACAAGTTCACCACCGCATCGTCTACCCGCACCTCCCTGGCGTCCTTGTCGATGCTCAGGCCCTCGAACCGCAGGACGGCCGCGGGCGCCTCGCGTGTTCCCCGGTCCCGGCGCAGTACCGCCTTAACGCGCGCAGCCACCTCGCGCGGGCTGAACGGCTTGGTGATGTAGTCGTCAGCGCCCACGCCAAGCCCCACCAGCTTGTCGACCTCTTCGGTGCGGGCGGTGACCAGGATGACGTACACGTCGGTGAAGGTCCGTAGCTGGTGCAGCACCTCGAGCCCGTCCAGGCCGGGCAGCATGACGTCGAGCAGTACCAGGTCGGGTGGCTGGCGGCGCACCTCCTGAACGGCCGTCTCACCGTCACCGGCCTCCGAGACGGCGAACCCGGCCGCTTCCAGATATCCCCGCAAGACAGTGCGGATATGCGGTTCGTCATCGACAACGAGTACTTGGCGCATCGCTCACCCCTGACACAGGGTAAGCGGCTGCGCGCCGTTCAGCACGGACCCGCGATGATCTTCACAGGAGCTTCACGCGGGCACCCGTCATTGCCTTACAGCGGCCAGGCAGGCTCCTTGGTGCCGGACAAGACTAAGCCGGACAAGACTAAGAATGAAGGAGCCAGGCAGATGGAACGCATGAGTCGGCGGAAGCTGACCGGACTGGCGGTAACCGGGGTGCTCGCGGGTACGCTCGCGGTGGGCGGGACCGTCTTGGCCACCACGGCCAGCGCCGCCCAGCCCGCGGCGGTAACCGCGACCGCTCCAACCGCCTCGACGGCGAGCACCGCGACCGGTGCCAACGGCGGGATCCGGTTCCTGCGCCGCCATCATGGTGCGCGACTGGTGCTCAGGACGGCCGCCGCTTACCTGGGTCTCACCCCGGCGCAGTTGCGCAGCCAGTTGCACGCGGGGAAATCGCTCGCCGCGATCGCCACGGCCAGCGGTAAGTCGGTGAGCGGGCTGGAGAACGCGATCCTGGCGGCCGTCGTCAAGCGAGTGGACGCCAGTAAGCTGACCCCCGCGCGTAAGGCGGACGTGATTGGCGCCGTGCAGCGGAACCTGAGCGCGTTCGTGGCCGCGACGCACCCGTTCGAACGGGCCGACCACCGGCTTGGCAAGGCCATCGGGACGGGAACTGGCTCGGCGGCGCAGACGGCGTAGCGCACGGCTGTGTCCTGGACCCCCAGCTCTTGCATCAACTCCAGACTTCCTCCGGCGGCGTCGCCGTCCTGCTCACCCAGCATGACCTGCCGGAATCGCCCGCGCAAGACCCGAGCGTCAGGGTTCCTCGATGTCCAGGATCGCCACGCCGAACGGCTCCGTGGTGACGCTATCGGTGGCGTCCGTCCCGTCCAGCGCGGTGAGCCGGCCGCCGGCCGGTAGCACCGGCTTGACGGTCAGCGGCTCGTCAGCGTGACTGACGATGACGGCGAACCGGGCGCCGTCGTCCCTGACCAGGGTGTCGCACGCCACCCGGCGATCGTCTACCGTGATGGCACGGCGTACCCCCGCGTGGACGGCGAGCGCGTCATAGAGCGTGACGGTGTCGTCGGGATTGACCCCGGGAGTGAGCGCGGCCATGTGCTCGACCGGGTAGGTGCACAGCACGATCGAACCCTGGCCGACGCGACGGAGCAGGAGCGCTGGCCGGCCGTGGGAGTCGGTCGCGAGAACCTCGGCGGTCGTCGGCTCGACCGGCAGGAACGACCGGCTGTGCACGTTGCCCGCCACCGCGAAGCGGAGCGTCGTGCCGCGAGGCAGGTTCCCGAAATCCTGGCCCAGGGTGAGTTCCGCGACCGCGTCCTCGATGGGATCGGCGCGGCCGACGTCGAGCAGGTGGCGGACGCCGAACAGCTCGTTCAGCCGCCCGTATGAGGGTCCGCGGTGCCAGGGACTGCTGCCCGCCGAGTAGGACACGTAGACGCAGGCGCCGCCGGTCGCCAGTCCCTCCAGGACGGCCGCGGTCGGCGCGAGGATCTGCTTCACCGACGGCGCGAGGTACAGCCGCGCGTCCTCGCCGATCCCTTCGCTTTCCCGCGCCACCGCCACCGGCAGGTCGGCCAGCCTGGCGGAGACATAGGCCTGACCCAGGCTCACGGCGATGTGCGCCCGGTCGTCCGGGTCCGCGAACGGGACCGGGGTGTCCAGGTAGGCCGGCACGATCAGGGCGGTGTCGGTGTCCGGCCGCTGGCAGCGGCCGACGGTGATCGCTCGCAGCGTGGCGCCGAATCTCGCCATCTCCTGAAGCGTCGCCTTGGGCACGCCGCTGGCATCGGTAAGGCCGAAGCCAAGCTCGAAGGCGTGATGCCGGTACGGGTCCTGCCCGGGCAGGTCGAAGTCGGTGTTGTTCCACGCGATCCAGCCGGTGGCCCCGGCCAGCAGGCTGTTGTACAGCACCTGCCGGTAGTAGTGCGCCGCGTTGTCGTCGGCCGCGAAGTCGGAGCTGACCCCGAATTCTTCGAGCACCACTGGCTTGCCGAACGTCCCGGCCAGTTCGCAGGCCCACGCGGCGACGTAATGCTGCCGGATCTGGTCGTCGCCGACCGGATACACATGCGGGCCGATGAAGTCGCAGAGCCGCGCGGTATCCGCGAGCCGGAACCCGTTCTCGATGCCGCGGACCTCGATACCCCACGCGCCGTCGCCGAGCGAGAACGGCTGATGGCCTCCGGCGGCGCGTACCGCGTCCCTGATGATCTGAGACCAGGCGGCCACCGTCTCCGGCGCGGTGCTGTCACCACCGTAGATCGGCATCTCGTTGGACACCAGCCAGCCCGCCACCGCGGGGTGCGCCGCGAACCGGCGCACCATCTCGCTGGCGAACCAGGCCTGCCGCCCGACCAGCCACACGTCCGAGTAAAGATCGCGGCCGTCCCGCCACGCCGGATCCCAGTTCTCGCCCGACATGTGCCCGACGATGAAGGTGGGCACGGTACTCATCTGGTGCTCGGCGTGCCGGTCGAGGAAGTCGCTGAAGCTGGCTGCCATCTCCTCGTCGATCCGGTCCGGAGCCGGCATGAAGTCGGGCCAGAAGAAGAACGACCGGGTCATGGTGAGCCCGTGCTCGCGGAGCACCTGAAGCTCCTGGCTGATCACGGCGGGGTCGTAGGACCGCCACATCAGCGGGCCGCCGGTTCTCGACCAGAAGTTGGCCCCCAGCCAGTTCACCGGCTGTCCGTCCGTCGTGATCCTGGCGGCGTTTCTGCGCATGCGCCGAGCTCTCCTTCGCGAGTTCGCTGGCCCTCGGCCGGGTCGGCGACCGAGTTTGATTCGCTCCGGCGATCGAAGCACTATACCGGTTAAGTGTCAACTAAATAACAAGTCACTCGGTAGAATTCCAGACCACTAAGGGGGGTGCTGATGAAGCGTCCGACGATTGCCGATATCGCTCAGCGGGCTGGCGTGACCAAGGCCGCCGTCTCCTTCGCGCTGAACGGGCAGCCGGGCGTCTCGGCCGCGACCAGAGAGCGCATCGTCGCGATCGCCGATGAGATCGGGTTCAAGCCCAGCAGCGCCGCCCGCGCCCTGTCCGATGGCAAGGCGGGCGCGTTCGGGCTGGTCATCGACAGGCCGGCTAGGAC
>JBEKHI010000545.1:0-4434 GCA_050012355.1 Streptosporangiaceae bacterium
CAGCCCGTCCCACACCTGCACGCCCAGGATGGCCAGGGCCTCGGCGGCGAGGAACCACGCAAGCTCGGCGAACCGGCGACGGAGCAGCACGAGCACGCACGTCCAGCCGGCACTCCCCCACGCCCAGTTGTCCGCCAGCATGTGACCAGCCGGGCTGGCCACCGCCGCCGCCGTACTGGCGGCCAGCGCGATCGCGGCCACCGTCCAGGCGGGGCGCCAGCCGAGCGATCCGCGCAGCGCCAGGACCGATCCGGCGCCGATCCCGAGCGCCATGGCCAGCCACATGGCGCCCTGGAAGGCGAACGAGCTGTAGTCCGACCGGTTATGCAGCAGTTGCCCGCCCGCTCCGGCGATATGCCAGCCCACGACCAGGAAGACCACAGCGATAGTGAAGGCCCGCTGATAGCGGCCCGATATCAGCGCCGACGGCTGCACGGCGGTCATGCCGGCCAGCTCACGGTGATGGTGGTGCCCGCGCCGGGACGGCTGGCGATCGCGGCCTGGCCGCCGGCCGCCACCATCCGGCCAGTGATCGATTCGCGGATGCCCCGGCGCGATGGCGGAGTGGCGTCCGGGTCGAACCCGCGGCCGCGATCGGTGATCTTGACGACCGCCCAGCCCGCACCGCCGGTCACGGTCACCTCGGCCTCGCCGGTTCCGGCGTGCTGCCCGACGTTGCGCAGCGCCTCGCCGACGCAGGCGACGAGCTGATCCGCGACCGGAGACGGCAGCGTGACCGGGACGAGCTTCAGCCGCACGGCCACGTCATTGGTGCTGGCGGCGGCTCGCTCCAGCTGTGGTCTCAGGTCGGTCAGCGGCACCAGTCCGTCCGGCACGGCCGGGGCGCCCGCGAGCCCTTGGAGCACCCGCAGATCACGGGCCGCCTGCGCGGTCAACGCCGACGACGGTTCGGCAAAGGCACCGGCCGCGACCATGGTCAGGGTCGACAGGACGGTGTCGTGCAGCTGGCGATGCTGCTCTTGCTCGTCAGCCCGCCGGGCCTGCTCGGCCCGGATCTGTCGCTCGGTCTCCAGGCTGGCGGCGACAACCGTGTCCGCTTGCCGGGCGCCGCCGCGGATCACCTCCATCAGCCCGGCGGCGACGGCCGTCTCCACCACCAGCAGCCAGCCATCGGTCACGTCGCCGGCGCCGAGCCCGTAGGCGATGACGACGATCGCGGCCCCGGGCAGCCCGAGCCACGGCCGCAGCGCGATCTGCAGAATGTACACCGACGTGCAGGCCAGCGGGAGCATCCAGGTCGTGCTGTCCTTGATCAGCACAGCCGGGACCAAGTGCTGCTGCGCCAGCTCCAGCGCCGAGATAACAGCGGCGTCGGCCAATACCACGGTCGGCGTCAACCCGGACCGCCGGACCCGCCAGGTGAAGAAGGCTGACCACAAGCACAGCAAAGTCATCAGCGCGCCCAGCCACCAGCCGGAGATCTGCTTCGTCACGGCCAGCACGGCTATCGCGGTGAACAAGACCGCGCCGCCCAGCCGAAGGGCGATCGCGTACCAGCCCGCCAGCCAATGCAGGGCCTGCTCGGACGGCCCCGCTACTCGCGGGCGGTGTACCCATCCGCGGCGGCCCACGAGGGGCTGGATCTGCCCCTCGAAGGAATCAGCTGCCGGCTTCACCGGACCAGTATGCGACAGGACCATGGCACCGGGAACGGGAACGTTTCAACATTTGGCCGGACTAAACAACCCGCGATGCTTCTTCGCACACCGGGCGATCCGTTCTGGGCGTTCATCCCCTGCCTATTCAAGGTGCAATTGGCGGATCTCCGCCGTCGCAAGATGGGGCAGGCTTCGGTGCCGGGAGGGATCCACGCGCAGAAAGCCGGCCTGCAGGATCTGCAACGTATCCCCGTGCGATACCAGCAAGATGTCACGACCGCGGTGCCGCCCGTCCAGCTCCGCGACGAACGCGGTCACCCGGTCCAGCACAGCGGCCGCCGGCTCAACATCGTCGCCGGCCTGGCCGGTCTCATCGGCCGCCCAGACCCGCGCGTAGTTGCTGGTCGCTGACCCTTCCCAGTGTCCGAAGCACCGCTCGCGCAAGGCTTCGGCGATGATGATCTCCGGGCCGCCCAGGTACGCGCGCACGACGTCCGCCGTCTGCCTCGCGCGCGCGAAGTCCGATGAGCAGATGATCGTGTCCTCGGGCAACCCGCAACCCCGCGCCGCCGCGAGCGCCTGCTGGCGGCCATGCTCAGTCAGCCCGTAGTCACCGCGGCGGTCATTCTCGATGCGGCTCACGATGATCCCGGCCGTGTTCGCCTTACTCTGCGCGTGCCGCATGATGCTGAACCTGTTCATGATCGCGCCCGACGCTACCACTGGCGGCATCCGGTACCCGGGCTTAGGACCATCGGCTGATTTTCGGTTGCCTGGCTGACCGGTAAAACTAGGGCATGACCTCGGTGACTTCGACGACCGGCTGGGTCGATGACTATCTGGCCCGGATCGGGGTCGCACGCCCCACGTCGCCGGATCTCCAGGCGCTGCGCGACCTCCAGGCGGCGCATCTGCTGGCCGTGCCGTTCGAGAACCTGAGCATCCATCTCGGTGAGCCGATCGTCTTGGACCAGGCGGCCCTGGTGGCCAAGGTGGTCCGGATGCACCGTGGCGGCTTCTGCTACGAGCTCAACGGCGCCTTCGCGGGCCTGCTCACCGCGCTCGGGTTCCGCGTCAGCTTGCTGTCCGCGCGGGTTTTCAGTACCGGCCAGCAGTACGGACCACCTTTTGACCACCTGACCTTGCGGGTGGACCTCGCGGAACCCTGGCTGGTCGACGTTGGATTCGGCCGGTTCGCCATGCGGCCACTGCGGCTGGCCTTCGCCGGCGATCAGCCCGAAGCTGGCGGAACGTTCCGGGTGGCTGACAGCCCCTCCGGGCATGGCGACTTCGACATTTTCCACGACGGCGAGCCCGCGTACCGGGTCGATCCCCGATCCCGCGCACTGGACGATTTCGCGCCGACCTGCTGGTGGCAGCAGACCTTTCCCGGATCGCATTTCCGGCAATCCCTGACCTGCTCGATCGCCACCGGCTCCGGCCGCGTCACGCTGAGCCGCGACCGGCTCATCGTGACCGAGAACGGCCATCGCGAAGAGCGCACGCTAACCAGCGACGCGGAGATCCTGGCCGCTTACCACCACTATTTCGGCATCGCCCTGGACCGGGTCCCAGTCATCGACCGGGATTGATTGACCTGGGCTTTACCCGATCCGACGCCGGCCCCTTGCGGGACCACGAGAAGCGGCATCTGGCGGTGGGTGATCCCTGGTGCTACCGTCCCCGATAAGGGACATACGGGAGGAGATCACCATGAAGAAGAGGATGCTGAGCCTAGCCCTGAGCGCATCACTGCTCAGCGGTGGCGTAGCCGCGGTCGTCGTGACGGCCAGCAGCGCAACCAGCGGAGTCGCGGCCGCCACGATGGTCGAGTACGCGCTCCACTCCAACGTCGTGAATACGGCACGTTAATTCCAGACCGGACCACTAGCGAACGATAGCGTCGGGAGGTTGCCCGGACGGGCACGTGCCGATCCGGGAGAGCGCAGCCCTGGGGCCTGCTGCTCAAGATCGGCAAGCGTCACGGCCGGGCAGCCGACCAGCGCTTTTCGGGGGCGCCCTCCGGGTTCTTATGTCACTGGCACACCCCGAGGCGGTCTGGCCTGACGGATTGACGGCACGGCCGAGGCGGACAGCGCGCACGCGGTCACGACCGAAGCACATGTGACCATCGCACTCGCAGGGGATGCCGCATGCGCGACGGCGCCGAGCACGTCGGCCGTTGCCGCGAGCCCGGGCCGCGCTGAGGTTCCCCGGCGCGCCACGGCCAGGGCGATGACGATCGCGCCGGCTGCCTGCGCCCCGACGATCAGCCCGGCGGTGGCGGCGCTCCAGTGATGCTGCCGGGTGATCAGCGGGACCAGCAGCGACGTCACGGGGATCACGAAGCCTGCCGCTCCGGCCACGAGCAGCAGCAGGGCGGCTAGGCCCGGGGTCCGGACCGCCACCCGGATCCCGTCCGCCGACTCGCGCAGCATGCCGCGGCGTGACGTCTCCGGCGGGGTGAACCGCGGCCAGCCAGCAGCAGCGCGGTCCGCGGCAGGTTGATCGCGGACAAGACCAAGCCCGCGGCTGGGCCGCCATGCGCTGAGGCCGCCCAGCCAAGCGCGAAGTACAGGGCCGCGTCACCCAGTTGGGACACGACCGCGCCGCCAAGCCAGACCAGGTAGGAGCGGGGAAGACGGGCAACCGGGATGCGCTCAGCGGTAGCCGCGGTCATGAGCCGATCGTAGAGCTGGGCACTGACATTCCAGCCGTGGCGGGCCGAAGGGTCAGCCGAGAGTCTCGGCCACGATGTCGAGGTGGGCGTGCATGGCGGCGATGCTCTCCGGTGGCTCGGTCTTGGCGTGCCTGT
>JBEKHI010000546.1:0-4432 GCA_050012355.1 Streptosporangiaceae bacterium
CAGCGCCAGCAGCCCGCTGAGCTGGAACGACACCAGCCAGTCGGAGGAGCTGAGCACCTCGCTGTACCAGCGGAAGGAGAATCCGCTCGGCGGGAACGCCAGCGACGCGGTGGAGTTGAACGAGCTGACCACCAGCACCGCGAGCGGCGCCACCAGGAACAGCAGCACCAGCCCGGCGGCGGCACGGGGCAGATAACGCATTGCCGTACAGCCTCCGTTCCCAGGCGCGGAACCCCAGGCCGATCGCCGACACCGACAGCAGCGACATCACCAGCAGCACCAGGCTGAGCGCCGCCGCCACCGGGAAGTCGAACACGCTGGTGATCTCGTTGTAGATCCTGATCCCCGCCAGCGGCTGGTTGGACCCGCCGATCAGCAGCGGCGTGATGTAGATGCCCATCGTCAGCGGGAACACGATCAGCACGCCGGTGGAGATGCCCGGCAGGCTGAGCGGAAGCGTGACGTGCAGGAACGTGCGGACCGGGCCGGCGCCCAGGCTGCGCGAGGCACGGATCAGCGACCCGTCGATGCCGCGCAGCGCCGTGGTGAGCGAGATGATCATGAACGGGAGCATCACGTGGGTCACCGACACCAGCACCGCGCCGTAGCTGAGCAGCAGGTTCTGCGGCTGGCTGAACACCCCGATGTCCACCAGCACCCGGTTGACCACCCCGTTGGTGGACAGCAGCACCACCCACCCGTAGCTGCGCACCACGACGCTGGTCAGCAGCGGCGAGACCACGATCACGAAGATGATCGTGCGGACCACGCCCGGCCCGCGGCGGGCCAGCGCGCTCGCCACCGGGAACGCCAGCACCACGCACAACGCGGTGACGATCACCGCGGTGAGCAGGCTGTGCAGCAGCGCGCCGTAGTAGTACGACTCGGTGAACACCTGCTGGTACTCGACTCCCGACAGGCCGGGCAGCGGGTGGCCGAAGCCGTTCACCCCGTGCAGGCTCAGCTCGACGACCTTCACCATCGGGATGAGGAACATCGCGACCAGGAAGATCAGCAGCGGTACCAGGTAGATCATGCGCCGAACTCGATGATGTCGGCGGGGTCGACCGTCACGCCAGTGCGATCTCCGGGCCCGGGCGGCCGCTCGGTGACCTTGGCCGCCAGCGTGGTCCCGTCCGCCAGCTCCAGGTCGACGTTCCACGCGCCGCCGGTGAACGAGCTGGCGGTTACCGTCGCCTCGCGGCCGTCGCTAGCCAGCCGCACCCGCTCGGGCCGGATCGCGACCAGCTTGCCGTCCCAGGTCACCACGTTGGCGGCCCCGACGAACTCGGCGACGAACCGGGTCGCCGGGCGGTCGTAGACGTCCTCCGGCGTGCCCAGCTGCTCGATCCGCCCGCCGGACAGGACGGCGACGCGATCCGACATCGACATCGCCTCCTCCTGGTCGTGGGTGACGAACACGGCGGTGATGCCGAGCTCCTTTTGCAGCCCCCGCAGCTCGGCCCGCATCTCGCGGCGGAGCTTGGCGTCCAGGTTGGACAGCGGCTCATCCAGCAGCAGCACCCGCGGCCGGGTCGCCAGCGCCCGGGCTTGGCCACCCCCTGCGCCTTCAGCCCGTACGCGACGTTGTCCGCGACCGACATGTGCGGGAACAGCGCGTAGCTCTGGAACACCAGGCCAAGGCCGCGACGGTGCGGCGGCACGTTCGTCAGGTCATCCCCGCCGAGCGTGATCGTGCCCGCCACCGGCTTGACGAAGCCCGCCAGGCAGTTCAGCAGCGTCGTCTTCCCGCACCCGCTGGGCCCGAGCACCGACAGGAACTCGCCATCCTCGATGACGAGTTCCTCAACCGTCAGAACCGTGCCGCCGCCGTAGCCAGCTCGCAGACCCGCTATCCGAAGATCTGCGACCATCGCTGCTGCCAAGAGTTTCCGCCCAGTCCGTCGGCGGCGTCGTGATCTTGTCGGTCCGGTACATCAGGCCGGTCGAACCCGTCGTCAGCGGGATGCCGTACGGCTTGCCGGCGATCACCGACTGGTCCACGAGAACCGAGTCGAGCTGGCTCCAGCTGGAGATCTTGCCGGTGTCCAGCGGCGAGATCAGCTTGCCCTCGGCCGCCGTGAGCGCCGACTCCGATACGAACGCGCTGACGTCGAACGGCGGGTTGCTGCCATTCGCGGCGTTCAGCTTGGTCAGCCAGTCCGCGTCCGCGCCGTACACCAGGTTCACCGTGATCCCGGTCGCCTTCTCGAAAGGCTTGACGAACGCCGTCTCGAAGTCGGTTCCCCAGGCCCCGGAGTACGCGGTGACGGTGATGGACTCGTTGGAGCTTGTCTTGCTGCCAGTGGCTGAGCTCCCGGTGTTGACGCTGCAGGCGTCAACCGCCGCTGCTACGCCCCCTATCCCAAGGGTCGCTAGAGCCTGACGACGGCCTATCTGAATCATCGCATCTCATCTTTCGCTCGGCTAACTACGCGAAACATACTAAATCGATCGAATTTATGTCAAAAGCGCGGCCCTGGCCACGGCGTCTTTCTCGGCGAGGAAAACCGATCCAGCGCGGGGCGCCTGCCCCAGCGCGGTAAGGAAAAGCTTTCCTTCCAGCGGGATGCCGAGCGCGAAGATCGCCGCGTGCGGGCGACCGTCGGCCCGCACTACCCGGTACGGGCTGGGCGACACATCGAGCGAGCCGCCGTCGGCCCGCCCCTGCCCGGTGCCGATCAGGTCCGCGATCAGCGGGCCGGCGGTCCGGCCCACGTCGGTCTCCGGCAGCCGCGCTTCGATGGCGACCCGGGCCCGGATGGCGCCGCTCCGGAACGCGTCGCCGTCGGCCTCGATCGTCATGTCCGGCCCGGCGAACCTGACCAGTCCGGCGTCGGCTAGGGCGAGCAGCTCGGCGATGCGGGTCGCGGGCGGCCCGCAGGTCGTCGAGCATCCAGTGTCTGAGCTCGGCCTCGTCTTTGAAGGTTCGCCTTTCGAGCGGCCGGTCAAGGGCCGCGAAGTCCAGCTGCCCGTCGCCGCCCGCCGCTTGGTGGGCCTCGGCGGCGTCCCGGGCGATCAGCGGCCAGATGTCGCGGCGGAAGTCAGCGGGCGTGTCTAGCTTCACGTCGGCCGTGAAGTGGCGCGGCGGCCAGACCGGCGGGAGCGCTCCGTAGACCGGCTTTGCCCGGTACGGCACGCCGCGCCGGGATCCGACGGCCAGCACGGGCTCGCGGCCGGGATGTACAGCAGGCCGGCGGTTTCCGCGAAGTCTTGGAGAGCGCGCTGCCGCCGGTCGGGCAGCAGGTCGCTGTGCCCGGTGGTCAAGATCACCGCGTCGGCGTCAACCGGCGGGCCGTCCTCGACCAGCACCTTCAGGTCCCTGATGGCGACGGCCCTGGTCGGCCGCATGGTGACCGTGACCTGCTCCGGGGCTTGTTCGAGGGCCCGCGCGAACACCCAGGCGTAGTACTCGCCGAGCAGCGCCCGGCTCGGGTGCGACCAAGGTTCGAGCGCCACCCCGCGCCGTAGCCCAGTCGAACAAACTCGGGCCCATAACGACGGGTCCCGAGCACCCGGTGGTCTCGTCGGTGAACAGCGTGGCCTGCGCTGCCAGGGTGTTCATCAGCAGGTGATCCGGCTGGTCCGGCTGCCAGATCCGCCCGCCGCCGGGCGGGTACGGGTCGATCACCTCGATCCGCAGTTTCCGGCTGGTTCCCAGGAGGTGCGGGGCGTTGGCGATCAGCCGCTCCGTCACCGAGGTGCCACGCGGGCCGGCGCCAACGACGCAGACGACCAGCTCATCCCGGGCGGCACTCACGGGTCATATGTTACATAGGTTATACAGGGGGCTTTACGCCAAGGCCGGCCGCGATCAGCCGCTGCCAGTCGCTTAGCGACGCCTCGTCCGCGGGCTTGTCCGGTCGCCACAGCGCGCATTCCACCACGCCCGGGTCCAGCAGCGTCAGGTCGCCGAAGTACCCGGCGATCTGCTCGGTGGTCCGCCAGGCCCCGCGGCCGAAGGCCTCCTGCATGACGGACTCCAGCTCCCTGGACTTCTCGTCGCCGAGGGTGCGGAAATGTGAGACGAACAAGAAGCTGCCGGCCGACGCCACGTCGCGGAACTGGCGGATAGCTTGGTCCGGGTTCTCCTCATCGAGGAAGTGGTGCAGGATCGCGCTGGCGATGATCCCGATCGGGCGATCGAAATCGATCATGTCCTGTACCTCGGGCTGGCCGAGGATCTCATCCGGCTGGCGCAGGTCCGCCTGGATGACGGTGGTGTTGTCGTTCTCCGCCAGCAGGGCCCGGCCGTGCGCTAGCACGATCGGGTCATTATCGACGTACACGACTTTGGTGTCGGGCCGGGTGCGCTGCGCGACCTGGTGCACGTTGTTGGCGGTCGGCAGGCCGGAGCCGAGGTCGATGAACTGATCGATACCGTACTGGCCGGACATCAAGCTGACCGCGCGCACCAGGCAGGCCCGGTTGT
>JBEKHI010000547.1:0-4408 GCA_050012355.1 Streptosporangiaceae bacterium
GCCAGCGGGTTCGGGCCGGCTGCCGCGCCCAGCCGAGGTGGAGGACTTTCCGGCCAGAGGCTGGTCAGTGCAGCATTAACCAGCAACGGGACACCAAGCAGCACCTGCACCGCTAGCATCAGTGCGCGCCCTGGGCAGCGGCAGCGGACCCCATCTGCCACCACCCGCAGCCCCGCCAGTCGCGTCACAGTCCGGGCCACAGAGCCGCACGGTGCCAGGTAAACAACAGCCGGGTCAGCGCACCGGCCCACGGGCTATTACCTCGGCAACTTTGCGCCGCGTCATGGCAAAATCGGACAGGTGCAGATCGGGGTGCTTGGATCATTTGAGGTTCGCACGGACGACGGCGTCTTGGCCGACGTGCCGGGCGCCCGGCTGCGCGCGCTGCTGATCGCCCTCGCGCTCGAGCCGGGTCATGTAGTCCCGAAGGCGACGCTCGTCGACTGGATCTGGGGTGAGCGCCCGCCCTCCGAAGCGGCGAACGCCTTGCAGCGCCTGGCTTCCCGACTGCGGAAGGCGCTGCCGGAAGGGCTGGTCGAGGGGCGGCCGGACGGCTACCGGCTGAGGGTGGAACCCGACGCTGTCGATGCGGTGCGCTTCGAACGTCTCATCGGCCAGGCCCGCACTGACCAGGATCCGCGGCTGCTGCGCGAGGCCCTCGCGTTGTGGCGTGGTACGGCCATGCAGGACATTGGCCTGCCGGATAGTGCGGCGTTTGACGCGGCGGTCACCCGGCTCGAAGGGCTACGCCTGGCAGCCATGGAGGATCGGTTCGATGCTGAGATCAGCCTCGGCCACGGCGGCGAGCTGGTTACGGAACTGACCGACTTGGTGGCCGCGCATCCGGTGCGGGAGCGGCTTGTCGCCGCGCTGATGCGCGCCCTTGTCGCGACCGGTCGCGACACCGAGGCGCTGCTCGTGTACCAGCGTACGAGAGAAGCGCTGGCCGACGCGCTAGGTGTCGACCCCTCACCGGAACTGTCCGCACTACATGTGGCACTGCTGCGGGGCGAGCTAGGGGGACGGCGGGAACAGGGCCGGAAGACCAACTTGCGGGCCGAGCTCACCAGCTTCGTCGGCAAGGACGCTGACGTCGCAGCGGTCCGCGAGCTCGTCGCCGGACATCGGCTCACCACCCTGATCGGGCCGGGCGGCTCGGGAAAGACCAGGCTGGCCACGGAAACCGGGCGCACGCTGCTCGGCGGCTGGCCGGACGGGGCCTGGCTGGTGGAGCTCGCGGCCATCGGCACCGGGCACGGTGAAGGGGACGTGACGCAGTCGGCGCTGACCGGGCTCGGCCTGCGGGACGCGCTGCTCGGCGAGGCGCCGAGCGCGGAGCCGGTGGACCGCCTCATCGCCGCGATCCGCGAGCGGGAACTGCTGCTGATCCTGGACAACTGTGAGCATGTGATCGAGTCGGCGGCGGCGTTCGCCCACCGGGTGCTCGGGGAGTGCCCGCGGCTGCGGATCCTGGCGACGAGCCGGGAGCCGCTCGGCATCACCGGTGAGGCGCTGTGGCGGGTCGTGCCGCTGGCGTTGCCGGAGGGGGACGCCAGCCCCGGCGAGATCGAGTCCTCTCCGGCTGTCCAGTTGCTGCGGGACCGGGCCGGTACGGTGCGCAAGGATCTCGCGGTCGATGCCCGAACCTCGATGACCATGGCGCGGGTCTGCCGGACGCTGGACGGGATGCCGCTGGCGATCGAGCTGGCCGCGGCCAGCCTGCGCACGATGTCCATCGATCAGCTCGCCCATCGGCTCGACGACCGGTTCCGCCTGCTGACCAGCGGCAGCCGTACCGCGTTGCCGCGGCACAAGACGCTGCGCGCGGTGGTCGACTGGAGCTGGGAGCTGCTCACCGACGCCGAACGGATGGTCCTGCGCAGGCTCTCGGTGTTCTCGGGCGGGGCGAGTCTGGAGGCTGCCGAGCGGGTCTGCGCCGCCCAGGAAGTCAAGCAGAGCGGGGGCGAGCAGGAGCAGGTGCTCGAGCTGCTCACCTCGCTGGCCGAGAAGTCGCTGCTGGTCACCGACGGCGACCGGGCGCCGCGCTACCGGATGCTCGGCACGATCAAGGAGTACGCGGCCCAGCGGCTCGCCGAGGCCGGAGAATCGGATTTCGCGCGCCGTGCGCATCTCGCGTATTTCACCGAACTTGCCGAGACCGCGGAGCCGCATCTTCGTCGCGCCGAGCAACTGGAATGGCTCGCCGTGCTCGAGACCGAGCACGACAACATCGGCGCTGCGATGCGCGGCGCGCTCGCGGCCGGCGAGGCGAACGGAGCAATGCGGCTCGCGGCAAGCGCCGGCCAGTACTGGTGGTTCGGCGGGCACAAGGCTGAGGGCAGCGAGCTGATCACCGCGGCCACCGCCCTTCCCGGGGAGGTGCCCGATGAGATCCGGGCCCTGGTGTACGCCTATGTCGTGACGTTCCTGAGCTCCGGGCGGGGCGACCAGTACCAGGTTGCCGAGTGGATCCACGAGGCCTACCGGTTCAGCCAGCGCAGTCAGCACGGCAGCCCGCTGCTGGGGTTGATAGCCCCGCTGGAACGGATGCTGGAGGCGCCGGACGCGTTCTTGCCCGCGTGGGAATCACTACTGGACAGCGAGGACCCCTGGGTACGCGCACTGGCCCGGCTGCAGCTCGGCAAGATGCGGATCGTGCTCGGCCAGGGCGGGCGGGATGCGGACGAGTATCTCGAGGGGGCACTCGCCGAGTTCGCCGCGATCGGCGAACGGTGGGGGATGTCGTTCGCCCTGACCGAGCTGGCGGACCGGATCGCGGTACGCGGCGAGTTCGCCAGTGCGTGCGAGTACTACGAACAGGCGATCGCGGTCGTCACCGAGGTCGGCGCCATCGAGGATGCCATCCGGATGCGGTCGATACAGGCGCAGCTGTACTGGCTGCTAGGTGATGAGGGCTCCAGCGCGGCCGCTATAGCCGAGGCGCAACGGTACGCGGAACGGGTCACCTGGCCGGATGCGCTGGCTGAGCTGGCCCTCTCGAAGGCGGAGCTCGCCCGGTGGGCCGGCAGCGCCGCGGAGGCCCATAGGCAGCTCGACATCGCGACAGCCATGCTCGGCGACGACGCCGAGCAGCCGAGCATCCGCGCGGCGACACACGACCTGCTCGGCTACCTTGCCGACGACCTCGGCGAGTCCCGGGCGCACCGCGCGGCGGCCTGCGAAGCGGCGGCCGAGGCGGGGCACGCGCCGCTGATCGCGAGGGTGCTGGTCGGAGTCGCGGACCTGGCACTGCGCCGCGATCAGTACGAGCAGGCCGCGCGGCTGCTCGCGGCGAGCGCTGGCGTGCAAGGGCTGCCGGACCGGTCCCACCCGGATGTCGCACGGATCGAGCAAACAGCGCGGCGTCGCCTCGGCGAGGTACGGTTCGCCGAGGCGACGCAGGAGGGGACGCAGGCGAGCTGGCCTGAGCTGGCAGAAGCTACGCTCGCTTGCTGAACGTGGCACGCGACCACAGGTACCCGACGAGGGCGACCCCGGCGCACCAGGCGAGAGCGGCGGCCGCGTAACCGCCCGACGGGTGACCGGCCAGCAATCCGCGCAATGCTTCGATAATCGGCGTGAAGGGCTGATACTGCGCGAATTGCCGTACGCCCTGCCCCATCTTGGCGGCCGGCACGATCGCGCTGCTCACGAACGGCAGCAGGAGCAGCGGCACGACGGCGATGCCCGCGGACTCCGGAGTCTTCGCGGCCATTCCCGCCCCGATCGTGAGCCAGGTGGCCGCGAAAGCCGCTGCCGCGATGATACCGATCGCGCCGAGCCAGTCGAGGGGGGTCGCGGACGACCGGAACCCCAGCGCGAAGGCCATTCCGATGATGACCGCGACGGCTACCGCACTGCTGAGCATGGTGGCCACGACATGACCGTTCAAGACGGCGCCGCGAGACACATTCATGACCTTGAACCGGTTGATGATGCCCTTTGTCATGTCGGTGTTCACGGATACCGCGGTCCCCGACAACCCGTAGGTGAAGGCCAGCAGGAGCATGCCCGGCGTCGCGTATTCGACGTAGCGTTCGCCGACATTGAAGGCGTTGCCGAACACGTACACCAATAGCAGCATGAGCACGACCGGCATCAAGGCGCTGTTGATTATCGTGGTCGGGTTCCGAAGGATGTGCTTGAGGTTGCGGCGCAGCATGACCCGCGAATCGGTCAGCGCGGCTGAAGTGGTGCTCATGATGCGGTGGCCTCCGTGGTCGCGTGTCCGGTCAGGGCAAGGAAGACGTCGTCGAGGTCCGGTGTGTGCACGGAAAACTCCGCAACGTCGATCGAATACTCATCGAGCTGGTTCAGCAGGGCCCGCACCGACTTCACCCCGCCGTCGCTGGGGACCCTCAGGGTCAGGTCCTCGTCGTCCCGCGTGGAGCCGGTCAGGACTCGCGCG
>JBEKHI010000548.1:0-4327 GCA_050012355.1 Streptosporangiaceae bacterium
ACCGAGATCGCTCTGGTGGACGCGCTCGGTGAGCCGCTCTACCTGCAGCGGTACGCCCAGGTTCCCGACGGAGACTTACGGGCCCGTCATCGTGGCGAGGTTGAAGGACGCGTCCTTAGCGGATTCAAGCCGTGAGCGGATCTCCGTCGTGGGCAGGCGGCTCGGACCGGGCGGCGATGCTGGCGAGGTCCAGGTCAAGCGCGGCCGCCAGCGCGGCCACCGTGAAGAACGCGGGGGTGGAGATGCGCCCGGTCTCGATCTTGCGCAGCGTCTCCACGGGGATGCCGGAGGAGGCGGCGATCTCGGCCATGCTGCGCCGCCCCCGGGCCTCGCGCAGCAGGCTGCCCAGCCGTACGCCGCGCGACCGCTCACGTTCGCTCAGTGGGGGACGTACCATACTGTGATAGTAATACCGGTATAGTTATCCCGTCCACTTTTCCGCCCATGGAGAGGACGATCGTGGTCGAATTCAAAACGCCCGGCGAGATCGAGGCGATGCGCGCCGCCGGCCAGGTGGTCGCGGACATGCTGGCCGCCGCGCGGACGCTCGCCGGACCAGGGGTCACGCTGGCCGAGCTCGACGAGGTGGCGCGCGAGGTGCTCGCGAAGGCGGGTGCGACATCTCCGTTCCTCGGCTACAAGCCGCGGTTCGCTCCGGTCCCGTATCCCGGCGCCATCTGCACGTCGGTCAACGACGCGGCGCTGCACGGCATACCCGATGGGTACCGGCTGGCGACGGGCGACCTGCTGAGCGTGGACGCCGGGGCGACTCTGGACGGCTGGGTGGGCGACTCCGCGATCTCATTCACGATCGGGCCCGCGTCGGATCCTGACTCACGGCTTATAAATGCGACCGAGACCGCACTGGCGGCGGGCATCGCGGCCGCGGTACCGGGCGGACGGCTTGGGGACATCTCCGCCGCCATCGGCGCTGTCGGTCGTGCGGCTGGCTGCGGCATCTCCACCGATCTCGGTGGCCACGGCGTCGGCCATGCGATGCACGAAGACCCGCACATCCCGAACCGCGGCAAGGCGGGCCGCGGCATGCGGCTCGAGCCGGGGCTGGTCATCGCGATCGAGCCGTGGTTCATGGCGGGGGGAGATGACGGCTGTTACGTCGACACCGATGGCTGGACGGTGCGCACCAGCGACGGCAGCCGCGCGTCGCATAGCGAGCACACCGTCGCGATCACTCCCAGCGGTCCCGTCATCCTGACGACTAGATGAGTTCGCGGCGTCGTGGTCGTCCATATAGGTATGCCAATTACGAAGCTCGATGAGCGGTATAGCGGCGAGGGCGCGCAGGCGACCTCCTGGGATTCGACCTTGGCGACGCTGGAGGGCGCCGAACTGTTCTGGCTGACCACTGTCCGCGCCGACGGCAGGCCGCACGTGACCCCGGTGGTCGCGGTGTGGTCGCAGGACGCGCTGCACTTCTGCACGGGCGCTGAGGAGCAGAAGTTCCTGAACCTCCGCGCTAACCCGAACGTCGTGCTCACCACCGGGTGTAACACCTGGGATCGCGGGCTCGACGTCGTGGTTGAGGGTTCGGCGGTGCAGGTGACGTCCGACGACGTTCTGCGGCAGCTCGCGGCCGCGTGGACGGGTAAGTGGAACGGCGCGTGGGACTTCGAGGCGCGTGACGGCAAGTTCCATCACCCGGCCGGCAGTGGCGCCGGGATCGTCTTCCGGGTGGCACCGGTGAAGGTCTACGCCCACGCCAAGGGCGAGCCGTTCGGCGCCACCACGCACCGGTTCTGACCTGGTTCTTAGCTGGCTTTCTGGTAGCGTCGGGTCTCGTGCGGTACGGCGCGCGGTCGCGCGATTTCGATGTCCAGGCGTTGTTCGTCGCGCTGGACGAACGACGTCGTCGTGAGGGGCTGAGCTGGGCTGGCGCGGCCGCGGATATGTGGCGGCTGTCCGCCGAACTGAACGAGCGTCGCCAGGACCATCCGATAAGCCCGTCCACGCTCACCGGCATGGCCCCGCGCGGAGACACCACCTGTCAGCATGCGCTGGTGATGCTGCGCTGGCTCGGACGAGCTCCCGAGGAGTTCATCGCGACGCCGCATTCGGACACCGTCGGGGTGGCGCTGCCGGTCGCCGACTCGGGTCACCGGCTCCGCTGGGATCTCGTGGCGCTGCATGGCGCGCTGAACGAGATGCGGGGCGAGCGCGGCGCGACCTGGCAGCAAGCGGCGCAGCGGCTGCGCTGCACCCCGAGTCAGCTCACGGGCCTGCCCAGAGCCAAGTACGCCACCGGCATGCGGCTAGCGATGCGGATCTGCCAGGGACTCGGTCGCCCCTCAACCGACTTCATCTGCGTCGCCGAGTGGTGACGCTTCCGCTGGTGACGCTTCCGCTGGTGGCGCCGACTGCTGGTGGCGTCGGCTGCGGCCAACCGCGGCCGCACCGTCGGCGCGACGATGATCGATATGTCGTATTTGTCTGGCTGTCGTTTGACCTCACGTATGAAGTTGCCCCTGAAAAGCTCGTGAAACCCTCTGCCTAGGGGCAACTTCATACGTGAAGTAGCTACGGCGGAGTGCGATAACCAGACCTGAGTGATCGAACAGCCCGTGCGCTCTGCGCGACTGGGTGAGCAAGCTCGGAGAGACTCAGGTGCTGCCACGTCGACGGAGCTCAAGTGCGCCCCGCTGCCTCGCCGCCACGACGCGCAGCAATCACCGCCACCATGGATGCGTTAGGGAATGACGATCTCGTCCCTGATCTGTCTTCGCGCAGCTTCGTCACCTGCCCAGCTAGTGACAACGCTGATTACGAACTCCGAGCACCGCGGCCTGGCTCTACGGCAACGGCAGCTCTTACATAACCGAAGGCCACAGAGAAGTGGCTGTCGCGATACTTACTGTCGGTCTGACAAAAAGCCACGATCGATGGGTGACTGACGAGGAATGGGAGCCGCCCCGCGTTCTCCTGACCGTCGACTTGGTGATCTTGACCCTTCGGGACGCCCGTCTGCATGTATTGCTGATACAGCGCGGCGTCGAGCCCTATGCGGGGATGATGGCGCTGCCGGGCGGCTTCCTACGCGACGAGACAGAACCCATCCCGGCAGCGGCCCGCCGTGAACTCTCTGAAGAGACCGGGCTGGACGCGAACACGCTGCACCTAGAACAGCTCGACGTGTACGGAGACCCGGGACGTGATCCCCGCGGGCGGGTGGTATCTGTCGCCTATCTGGCGATCACACCACGCCTGCCAGACCCGATAGCCGGTACGGATGCTGCCGACGCGCGCTGGACACGGGCCGATGATGTGCTAACTGCACACCTCGGGCTCGCGTTCGATCATCAGCGCATCGTCGTTGACGGGGTAGAGCGTGCGCGCCGCAAGCTGGAGCATTCCGCGCTAGCTACCGCCTTCTGCGGGACGACCTTCACAATCTCCGAACTCCAACAGGTCTACGAGGCGGTCTGGGGTATCCGCCTAGACCCACGGAACTTCTACCGCAAGATCCAGGGCACCCGCGATTTCGTCGTCCCAGCGGACCCGCCCAAGCGGGCAGGCGCCGGCCGTCCCGCTCGTCTCTTCCGCGCTGGCCCTGGCACGGTGCTCTACCCGCCCATGATCCGCCCTGCTGATTCAGCACCCAATGGAGAAAGACGCCCATGAACGAAACCATCATCGTGATCCTCACGGCAATGAATCTGGAGTACCAAGCGGTACGAGCGCAGATGTCCGACATCACAGCCCATACGCACCCCATGGGTACCCGGTTCGAGATCGGGCAGCTTAACGGCTGCCGGGTCGCCCTTGCGCTCACAGGCAAGGGCAATCAGTCTGCAGCGGTGCTCACCGAGCGTGCGGCAACTGAATTCGCCCCCGCCGCTGTCATTTTCGTCGGCGTCGCGGGTGCGCTGCAGCCGCGCCTCAGTCTTGGTGACGTGGTGGTGGCGACTCACGTCTACGCCTACCACGGCGCGACCAGCCATGACGATGATCTCACGGCCCGGCCGCGCACCTGGGAGCTCTCGCACCGCGTTCACCAGATCGCCGCGCACCTGGAGCGCACTGGTGACTGGGCGCGGCGGCTACCCGGTGGCCCGCCGCGGCCAAGTGTTTACTTCGGGCCGGTCGCAGCCGGAGAGATCGTTCATTACTCAGCAGTATCTGACCCGCGTCAGTGGCTGCGTGAGCACTACAACGACGCGGTCGCGGTCGAGATGGAGGCAGCCGGCGTAGCGCAGGCCGGGCACCTGAACGAGGCCTTGCCGACGATCATGGTGCGGGGCATCAGCGACTACGCTGACGAAGGCAAATCCGCTACCGACGACGCTGGCTGGCAACCACGAGCGGCAGCCAA
>JBEKHI010000549.1:0-4678 GCA_050012355.1 Streptosporangiaceae bacterium
ACCGCGAGCAGCGAGTGTCCGCCGAGCGCGAAGAAGTCGTCGTCCACCCCGACGCGCGGCACGCCGAGCACCTCGGCGAACACCGCGCACAGCACTTCCTCACGCACCGACGCCGGCCCCCGCCCCGCACCAGCATCCGCGCCGTAGTCCGGGACCGGCAGCGCCGCCCGGTCCAGCTTCCCGTTCCGGGTGACCGGCAGTTCCTCCAGCACCACCACCGCCGACGGCACCATGTACTCCGGCAACCGCCCCGCCACCCACTCCCGCACCGCCACGTCCGCACCAGCACCCGTCGTGGTGACATAAGCAGTCAGCCGCTTATCCCCCGGCACATCCTCACGAGCCACCACCACCGCCTGGGCGACCTCCGGATGCGCGGTCAGGGCGGCCTCGACCTCACCGGGCTCGATCCGGAACCCCCGCACCTTCACCTGCTCATCGACCCGGCCCACGAACTCCAGCACCCCGCCCTGGGTCCAGCGGGCCACATCGCCGGTCCGGTACATTCGCTCCCGGTCCGGTACATTCGCTCGCCCCGGACCAGCGGAAACGGGCACGCCACGAACCGTTCCGCGGTCAGCCCCGCCCGCGCCGCATACCCTCGTGCCAGCCCGGCACCCGCCACGTACAGCTCACCGGCCACCCCCACCGGCACCGGCCGCAACCCGTCATCCAGCACAAACACCCGCGCGTTACGGATGGGAACACCGATATCCACGCCCTGCCCGGGGACCAGCGGCCGCGACATGGTCGCGCAGACAGTGGTCTCGGTCGGCCCGTACGCATTAACCAGTCGCCGCTCCCCAGCCCACCGCGATGCCAGCTCGGCGCTAAGCGCCTCACCCGCGCAGATCACCGTCGAGACCCCGGCACAATCCCGCGGGTCAATCGTGGACAGCACCGCCGGCGGCAACGTCGCGTGCGTGACCCGGTGGCGTGCCATCAGCTGGGGCAGCCGCGTCCCCAGCCGGTCCTCGGTCAATGCCAGGACCAGCGATCCGCCTGAACACACGCCCATCAGCAGCTCCGAGACTGCCGCGTCAAACCCGGCCGACGCGAACTGCAGCACACGGCTGGAAGCATCCACCCCCAGCCATTCGGCCTGCGCGACAGCCAGGTTCACTGCCCCGCTATGCGGCACCACCACTCCCTTGGGCTCTCCGGTGGAGCCCGAGGTGAACATCACGTACGCCGGATGCTGCGGACGCAAGGCAGTGACCACCGGGGACGGATCCAGCCCGGCCAGCGCTGCCTGAACCGCGGGATCATCGAGCACCACCCGGCCCGGCCCCGCGTGCGCACCGTCGGCAACCAGCAGCCGGGGGCGAGCGCTGTCCAGGATGCGCCGGACCCGGGCCGCGGGCTGGTCAGGGTCGACCGGCAGATACGCCGCCCCCGACTTCAAGATCCCCAGCAGGGCCACGACTAGGTCCACCCCGCGGTCCATCAGCACCGCGACCAGATCTTCGGGACCGGCACCCAGCCCGGCCAGGTACCGGGCTAGCCGGCTAGACCGCGCATCCAGCTCCGCGTACGACACCTCAACGTCCCCGCCCACCACCGCGACAGCGCCGGGCGCGCACGCGACCTGAGCGGCGAACAGGTCCGGCACGGTGACCGCCGGCAACGGCCGGGCCGTGTCATTCCACCCGGCCAGCACCCGCTCACGCTCGCCAGGATCAAGCACCTCCACCTGCCGCAAAGGCAGGCCCGGATCTTCGGTGACCTGCTCAAGCACTCGCACCAACCGCCCGGCCAGCACCTGAACACTCGCCGCGCCGAACAGGTCCGCGGCGAAGACGATCTCCCCGCTCATCCCGTCCGGCTTCCCGTCCGCGCCGAAGTGCTCCGAGACCTGGATGTCCAGATCGAACTTCGCCGCTACGCGGCCCAGTGCGAACGGCTCGGCCCGCAACCCGGGCAACCCAACCGCGGCACGCGGCTGGTTCTGCACAGCGAGCATCACCTGAAACAGCGGATGCTGCGCCAGCGAACGGGCCGGGGCCAGCTCTTCGACCAGCCGCTCGAACGGAACATCCTGATGCTCGAACGCGTCCAGGACCGTACGCCGGACCCGCGCCAGGACTTCCCGGAAACCGGGGTCGCCGGACACGTCGGTCCGGATCACCAGGGTGTTGACGAAGAACCCGACGAGATCGTCCAGGGCTTCGTCCAGTCGCCCCGCCACCGGGCTACCGACCGGGATGTCCCGGCCCGCTCCGAGCCTGGATAGCAGCACCGCCAGCGCGGCCTGCCACACCATGAACATCGTCACGCCCTGGCCCCGCGCCAGCGCCGCCAGCCGGGCGTGCAACTCGGCCGGCACCCGCAACGGCACGGCCCCGCCGCGATGCGAGACGATCGCCGGACGCGGCTGGTCAGCCGGCAACGCAAGCTCCGGCGGCGCCCCGTCCAGAGCCTGACGCCAGTACGCCAGTTGCCCCGCGAATACGCTGCCCGGATCCCGTGGATCCCCGAGCAGTTCGCGCTGCCACAGCGTGTAATCCGCGTACTGCACCGGCAAAGGCGCCCACTGGGGCACTTCCCCGGCGCACCGCGCCGCGTACGCGACCGACAAGTCCCTCCACAATGGGCGCATCGACCACCCGTCGCCCGCGATGTGGTGCACCACCACGACCAGCACCCACTCACCCGGGGCGGTGATCAGGGTGGCGTCAACTGGCAGCTCGGCCGCGAGATCAAACACATGCCCGGCCGCCTTGGCCACCGCTGGCTCCAGGCCCCTCGCATCATCGAGCTCGACCAGCGGCAGCTCGAGCACCGCATCGGCCGGGTCCAGGATCTCCTGTGACGGCTCCCCGTCGTATTGCCGGAACCGGGTCCGCAAGCTCTCATGCCGCGCGATCACGTCGGTCAGCGCCAGTCGCAAGGCCGCGACGTTTACCTCCTCCGACAGGCGCCGCACCAACGGAATGTTGTATGTCGTGCCCGGACCGTCCAATCGGTCCAGGAACCACAGCCGACGCTGCGCGAACGACGCCGGAATCCGCTCCGGACGTCGCCGGGCCCGCACCCCCGGTCGCACTGGGCCCTTCTCATCGAGCTCCGCGCCCAGCCGGGCAGGGCTCGGCGCGCCGAACACCGACCGGATCGGCACCTCCACTCCGAGCACGACCCGGATCCGGGAAACCAGCCGGACCGCGAGCAGCGAGTGTCCGCCGAGCGCGAAGAAGTCGTCGTCCACCCCGACGCGCGGCACGCCGAGCACCTCGGCGAACACCGCGCACAGCACTTCCTCACGCACCGAGGCAGGCCCCCGCCCCGCACCGGCGTCCGCGCCGTAGTCCGGGACCGGCAGCGCCGCCCGGTCCAGCTTCCCGTTCCGGGTGACCGGCAGCTCCTCCAGCACCACCACCGCCGACGGCACCATGTACTCCGGCAACCGCCCCGCCACCCACTCCCGCACCGCCACGTCCGCACCAGCACCCGTCGTGGTGACATAAGCGACCAGCCGCTTATCCCCCGGCACATCCTCACGCGCCACCACCACCGCCGACAGCACCTCCGGGTGCGCGGTCAACGCGGCTTCGACCTCACCGGGCTCGATCCGGAACCCCCGCACCTTCACCTGCTCATCGACCCGGCCGACGAACTCCAGCACCCCGTCCCGAGTCCAGCTCGCCACATCGCCGGTCCGGTACATCCGCTCGCCCCGGATCACCGGGAACGGGCACGCCACAAACCGCCCCGCGGTCAGCCCCGCCCGCCCCAGGTAGCCGCGGGCTAGCCCGGCACCCGCCACGTACAGCTCACCGGCCACCCCCACCGGCACCGGCCGCAACCCGTCATCCAGCACAAAAACCCGCGCGTTACGGATGGGAGCACCGATGGTCACGCCCTGCCCGGGGACCAGCGGCCGCGACATGGTCGCGCAGACTGTCGTCTCGGTCGGCCCGTAGGCATTGATCAAGCGCCGCCCCGGAGCCCACCGTGACACCAGCTCGTCGCCGAGGGCCTCACCAGCACAGATCAACGTCGAGAGCCCAGCAAAGTCCCGCGGGTCCAGCACCGACACGACCGCCGGCGGCAACGTCGCGTGCGTGATCCCCCGGTCCGCCACCAGCCGGGGCAACTGCGCCCCCAGCCGGTCCTCGGCTGGAGCCAGGATCAGCGACCCGCCCGAGCACACCGCCATCACCAGTTCCCAGACCGCGGCATCGAACCCCGCCGAAGCGAACTGCAGGACACGGCTGAAGGCATCCACTCCCAGCCATTCGGCCTGCGCGGTGATCAGGTTCACGACCCCGCTATGGGGGACCAGCACGCCCTTCGGGCGTCCCGTCGAGCCGGAGGTGTAGATCATGTAGGCGGCGTTCGACCCGTCTGGCGGCGTGATCGTAGAGCCGCCAGAAGGTTCGCCCAGTATCGCGGCCAGGTCCGGAGAATCCAGCAGCGCCACCGGCCTCGCGTCATCGAGCATGTAGGCGATTCGCTCGGTCGGCTGCTGTGGGTCGATCGGCAGATACGCCGCCCCCGACTTCAAGACCCCGAGCAACGCTACGATCAGGTCCACCCCGCGGTCCATCAGCACCGCGACCAGGTCTTCGGGACCGGCACCCAGCCTGGCCAGGTAGCGGGCTAGCCGGCCCGACCGCGCATCCAGCTCCGCGTACGACACTTCAACATCCCCGCACACCACCGCGACGGCGTCGGGCGT
>JBEKHI010000550.1:0-4264 GCA_050012355.1 Streptosporangiaceae bacterium
TGATCCAGTCCGCCGCCTACACCGCCGCACGAGCAGGTGACCGCGACGGCATGCGCGAACTCACCAGTCAGGCCGCGGCGATCGCCGCCACCCTCAACGGCGCGGTGCTCCTGCGCGATCAGGGCGGCGGGTTCACCCCCGCCACCGTGAACCTGCACCGGATATCCGCCGAGAACTACGCCGGGGACCCGGCCGCGGCGATCGCAGCTGCGGACCAGACCCCGCCCGCGAGCTTGCCGACCACCGAAAGGCGCGCCCGGTACTGGACCGACACCGCCCGCGCCTACGCCCAGTGGGGCCGCCGCGACGACTGCATCCATGCGCTGCTCACCGCCGAGCACGAAGCCCCTCAGGAGGTCCATGCCCGGCCAGCCATCCGCGACCTGACCCGCAGCCTGCTCATCACCGGACGCACCAGCCCGGAACTGCGAGGACTCGCCACCCGCTCAGGCATCACCTACAGCAACTGAGGACCAGACGGTGCCCTGGCCAGTACTTTCCGCCTGCCGGGTCTCGAGGCGCTGACCCCGCCCGCACGCTGGAGGACGACTAGGTACGGCAGGTGGTCGAGGCGATGGCGGGGCGGCGCCAGAGCCCCGAGCGGCCACACGTCGCGAGCGGCAGGGATCGCCGGCTTGACATCCAGGACTGAGGCAGGCGTGGATGCGTCCTGGTCCCCGGCTGGCCGCACCGAGTGCGGCGGCCCGCCGGGTACCGGCACGGCCATCACACGGAAGGCAGGCATGATGACCGACGGAGCAACCTTGCGGCGCAGGGTGATCGGAGCGGCGCTGCGCCGCTACCGGGAGACACTTGGGTACCCGCTCGAGGACGCCGCCAGCATTCTGGACTGCGACCGGTCAAAGATCAGCAGGATCGAGAACGGCATCCGGGCCGCCGGGCTGCCGGAGCTGCGGCAGCTGCTCACCGAGTACGGCGCGGAACCCGCCGACTGGGACATCCTGAAGGTCATCGCCGGCCGGAACGCCGGGCACGGCTGGTGGGATGAATACGCCGACGTCCTCCCGGCCGACCTGCGCGACTACCTGGTCCTGGAGACCGCCGCCGTCCGGGTCCTGGTCTACGAACCGCAGCGGATCCCGGCCCTGCTACAGACCGAGCCCTATGCTTACGCGCTGGCCGCCGCCGACTCCGCCCTGGCCGCAGGGAGCCAGCACCGGGCCGCCGAGGCTGCCATCATCCGGCAGCAGGCCGTCCTAGATCAGGGACGGCTGGAGATCACCGCCGTGCTCGGGGAAGCCGCGCTGTACCAGCAGGTCGGCGGCGCGGCGGTGATGGGCTCTCAGCTCGGCCAGCTCGCGGCCTTCGCGGAGGATCTTCCGCAGGTCACTGTCCAGGTGCTGCCGGTCTCACGCGGCGCGCACGCCGCCAGCGGCTCAGGGCCGGCGGCGGTGCTGGAACTCGGAGGCAACCTGGGCCTGGGCGTGGTGCACCTCGGCAGCCTGGCCGGCGACATATACCTCGCGGACCCGGCAGCCGTTGCCCGTCACGCCAGCCTGTTCCCGCACGTGCAGACGGCCGCACTGCCGCCAGTCGCATCTGCGCAGGTGATCCGGGACATCGCTGCCGGGCACCGACCAGAACCCGAATCCGCCTAGACCCGCCGCGCCGTCAAGTGTCCTGTCCAAGTCAATCTGGTCGGCGCTCCAGCTTGTGATCATGGAGCGGAGCAGATCCGCCGGGACGGCCATCGGGGATGTTGTGACGGACGGATCCTCCGGTTAGGGCCAGCTGAGAGTGATCTGGACGTGCTGGCGGCTGAAGAGCCTGCCGTCAGATGGAGCCTCCACGGGCGTGCCAGCTGGGTAGAGCGTGTACTGGGGCTCAGACTGGTGCCTGTGCCCGGTGTCCCATTCCCGGACGCGGGCGACCAGGTCGCGTGCGAGTTCCGGTCCGCTCCCTCCGTAGGCGTGAACGCCGAGTTCCGAACGCCGCGGGCCTGAGGCGTCACTGGCTGGCCGGGAGGTGAGGAAGGCGACGCTGGCCGGCTCTACGAGCGCTGGCGTGAACCAGCGTGCGGCGGTCGGAAGCCGGCTGCTCCCGGGTTCGTTCCAGATCATCCCGGCCCGGTCTTCGGCTGCTGCCAGGTGGAGGTTGAGCGAGAAGAAGCCCTTGTCATCGTCGAAAGTGACGCCGGTCCACACCTCGGTCCTGGCGCCGGCGATCGCCTGGCCGAGTACCTCGTCGCTGAGCGCCGGGCCGCCTTCGAGGGCCAGGTGTACCTGGCCGGGCAGCGTCGCGTGCTGTTCGTACCCGGCGCCGGCTCCCTTCATCGAGATAAAGCCGCACAGAACAGGGTGTTCCCCGTCCCACCGGTCGCCGTGGCGGACGAACGTGACCGACCTGGTGTATGTCGAGACGATAAGCGGGACGACCATCCGTCCGCCTTCGGTCAGCAACCGCGCCCACGGGCAGTCCCAGGCCCCGGCCGTCACGAGGATCTTGTCAAACGGCCCGTACCGGTCGGCGGCGTGCTCGCCGTCTCCGGTCACCACCTGCACGTTGCTGTACCCGGCCTCGGTGAGGAACCGGGTGGCGCGGCCGGTAACCCACGGGTCGATGTCCGTGGCCAGTACGTGCCCGGTCGGACCGACGGCCGCCGCGAGCGCCTCCGGGATACTGGGGCCACCGGCACCCACTTCCCAACAGCGCGAGCCAGCCCTGACCCCCAGTCGCTCGAAGTGCCCGCGCGTCACACCGTCGAACAGCTCGGCCAGCCAAACGAATCGCTCGCCCGCCTCGGCGCGCGCGTTGTCCAGCAGGTACCCGCGGGCGGGAGCGGACTCTCCACCGAGCGCGGTAGTCCCGCCTATCGGATCCGGTCGGCCACCGACGTGCGGCGGGCGGGGCGAAGAGGTCATCACTACATGATCAACCTCCCCAGGCCACCAGCGCCACGACGACGGGAGAGGGTCATCCCACGCCTTCACCAGCCGCATCCGAAGCTCCTCGCCGTCGGCCGGTCGGGCCACGGCACAAAGGCCGAGTCCAGCGACCGGGCGGCGGGCGCAGCAAAAGGACATCACTGGCCTGATAGACCGCGTGATCGCTACGAAGCGCTCGTGCAGGACGAGGCGCCGGTGGGCGTGCACCCGTCGCTGGTGTCGCATCGGCGCGGCGCGTTGGCGGCCGCGCGTCTGATCTGCTCCGCGGTCGGGTGCTGATCGAGATGTACAACGCGCAGCTCATCGGAACCTGGCGCCGTCTGAAGGTATGTCACAACGCGCGGTGCCATGAAGTGTTCTTCGACCAGTCCAGGAACAAGCGGCCAGTGCCGCGCGCTGACGCTCGACGGGTGAGTATCCGCCAGGTACGCGGCCCACGGGATCAGGACCATGGCGGAGACCGCGACCAGCCCCACCAGCCAGTTCGGCCTGCCCCCGGAACGCGGGCCTGGAGCAGCCGTCCGGTGCTCCGCCAGGCAGCATAAGGCTGAGCCCGGTCAGCGGACGGCGGCCGCGGGTCATGCGTCGCGCAAGGCGAGGATGCAGCCGCCGATGAGCAGTGCGGCGGCGGCGTAGGCGGCGAGCACGCTCATGCCCGCCCAGGCCGGCAGGGGGCAGGCGACCGCACCGGGGCGGCAGGTGTGGCCGCCCAGCGAGTCGCCGACGATGTAGGCCGGCAGGTAGGCGTCGATCGTACGGTTGAGCTGCCCGATGAACAGCTCGCCCACATACACGACGCCGACCAGCACCGCGACCGCGGTGGCGGTGTGCCGGATGATCGCTCCCAGGCCGAGGCCTAGCAGCCCGATCAGGGCCAGGCTCGCGCCGCTTAGCACGATCGTGCGCAGCACCCCTGGCTGGCCGAGCGCGGGGGCGGCGATGCCGTGACCGAGCGCCGCGCTGCCAGCGAAGAAGGACAGGAATGCCGCTGCCTGCCCGGTGATCAGCATCGTGACGCCGAAGACCGCGGCCTTGGCGGCCAGCACCAGCGGGCGCCGGGGCGCGGCGGCGAGGGTGGCGCGGATCGTCCCGGAGGCGTACTCGCTGGTTACGACCAGCACGCCGAGGACGCCGGCCAGCAGCACCCCGGCGAACATGCCGGTCATCATGCTGTTGACCAGGTCCGCGGAGGGGGTCTTGGTGCCTGCCGCGGCCAGTACCGCGATTCCCGCGGCCGCGGCGATGGTGATCCCCAGGGTCGCCCAGGTGGAGCGCAGGCTGGCCAGCTTGACCCATTCCATCCGGGCCACGTGCCGGAACCGGTACCGGCCGGGCGGGAGGCGCCGGGTCCCGGCGGT
>JBEKHI010000551.1:0-6474 GCA_050012355.1 Streptosporangiaceae bacterium
ATGGTGCGGTCCTCGGACGACCGGCGGCTCGGCAGTGTCCTGATCGGGCGCCCGGCAGTGACCGGCCTGGAACTGACCGCGAACGGACTGCAGGTGCAGGCGTCGGACTACGGCGCGTTCTGCGCGGACATCGCGCTGCTCGCCCGGGACAACGGCATCCGGTTGCGCGAACTGCTGCCCACCGATGAGTCACTGGAAAGCGTCTTCGCCTACCTGATCGCCGACTGAGGGGATTTTGCGAAATGTCTAGCGTTTTCAACCCGACGGTCGCGTGGATCACGCTGCGGGCCACACTGAGCCGCAAGCGAGCACTGCTGTTCTTGCTCCCGGCGGTGATCCTGATCGTCGTCACGCTCCTGCTCAAGCTGTCCAGGCCGCCGTCCCGGCCGTGGCCGAGCGACGTGCTCGGCACCTTCGGGTTCACCGTCCTGCTGCCGCTCACCGCGCTGATCATCGGCACCAGCGTGCTCGGCGCCGAAATCGACGACGGCAGCATCGTCCACCTGCTGGCCACCCCGGTGCGCCGGCTGTCCGTGATCGTGACGAAGTACTGTGTCGCGACCGTGCTGACGATCTTGTTCGCCGCCGTGCCCGAGCTCATCGCCGCGCTGATCTCCGGCGGCGGCGACATGCCGGATAAGGTGACCTTGCATCCAGGCAGCCCGCCGCTGATCGTCACGGGCGTGCCGGTCGACTCCTCGAAGTTCGCGATCGGGCTGTTCGTCGGCGCACTGGCGGGTGCGGTGATCTACAACGCGCTGTTCGTCATGGTGTCGGTGGCCACCACCCGGGCTATCGCGGTCGGCCTGCTGTACGTGCTGATCTGGGAGACCCTGCTGAGCAACTTCGTCAGCGGCGCGCGCCTGCTGTCGATCAGTCACTACTCGCTTGGCATCGCCAACGGCTTCGCGCACGACCCCGGACTGAACGCGAGCCTCACCGTCACGACATCTATCGTCATGGGCGCCATCGTCACAGTCGCCGCGCTGGTCCTGGCGGTGAACCTGCTGAGCAGGTTCACGCTTAAGGGGGACCCGGCCTAGTCGCTGAGCGACTCGAGGCGCTGGCGGAGGAAGGACTGCTCGGCCTGGTTGGTCGTGCGCGCTAGCGCCGCGCGGTATGCGTCGACCGCCTCGGCGGAGCGGCCCAGGCGGCGGAGCAGGTCGGCGCGGATGGCGTGGTACAGGTAGAAGCCCGGCAGATCGATGCCGTCGACGAGCCGCAGGGCGGCCGACGGTCCCTCCACCTCGGCGATCGCGACCGCTCGGTTGAGGGACACCACGGGGCCGTGGTCGAAGACCAGCAGTTGGTCATACAACCGGACGATCTGGCCCCAGTCGGTGGGCGGCGGGTCGCTGTGCACCGCGTTGATCGCCGCCTGGATCTGGTACGGACCCGGCTGTCCCCGGCGCAGGCAGCGCCGGACGATGGACTGACCCTCGACGATGAGCGCGGAATCCCACAAGGAACGGTCCTGGTCGGCCAGCGGCACCAGGACCGGGCCACCGCGAGCCCGGCGGCGGGACTCGGTGAGCAACATCAGGGCCAGCAGCCCCAGCACTTCCGGCTCGTCCGGCATCAGCTCGGCCAGCAGCCTGCCCAGCCGGATGGCCTCGGCGCACAGATCCTCGCGGACTAGGTGGCCCTCGTTGAAGATCAGGTAGACGACGGCGAGGACCGAGCGGAGCCGGTCCGGCAGGTCGGCTTCGCCGGGGATGCGGAACGGGATGCCCGCGTCGCGGATCTTGCCCTTGGCCCGGACCAGCCGCTGCGCCATGGTCGATTCCGGCACCAGGAAGGCGCGTGCGATCTCGGGGGTGGTCAGCCCGCCGATCAGCCGCAGGGTGAGGGCGACCCGGGCGGGCGCGCCGAGCGCCGGGTGGCAGCAAGTGAAAATCAGCCGCAGCCGGTCATCGTCCACCACGTGCCGCTCCGGTTCTCGGGTCTCGTGCAGCAACGCTGCCTGCGCATGGCGATCCTCGCGGGAGGCTTCCCGGCGGAGCCGGTCGATCGCCTTGTTGCGGCCCGTGGTGATGATCCAGCCCGCCGGGCTCGGCGGCGGTCCCGACGACGGCCAGCGTTCCACCGCGAGCGCGAACGCCTCCTGCACCGCTTCTTCGGCGAGGTCGATGTCGCCGAAGAAGCGGATCAGGACGGCGACCGCACGAGCGTATTCCTCACGAAATATCCGCTCGATACTTGACATAAGTGGATCGCGGCGCCGCTCTGGAACGGCCGGACCTCGATCGGGAGCCCGGTGATCCCGGCCAGCCGGCGGCCCACCGCGAGCGCCGCGTCGAGGTCGGCCGCGTTGATGATCGAGATGCCGCCCAGGTGTTCCTTGCCCTCGGCATAAGGCCCGTCGGTCATCAGGACCTCGTCCCCGGAAAGCCGCAACACCGTCGCTCCTTGTTGAGTACGTCCAGCTCGCGGCTTATCCGGTCCAGGTCCACCGACGGCGGCGGCGGTCCGTCGGGCTGGTAGATGCTCAGCAGGTACTGCTTCATGTTCGGTGACTCCCTTCCTGTCACTCTCTACACGAACGGCACCCGCCGGAATCGACATGACACGCGTAACGCGGATCTGTTCCGGATGAAATACCCCGGCAATAGGCTGGGCGTCTACTGCTGTGCATGGAGCTCCCCGGACAGACCGCTGTGGCGGTGATCGGCGGCGGCCAGGCCGGCCTCGCGATGAGCCATCAGCTGCTGCGCCGGGGGATGGAACACGTCGTTATGGACAAAGGAAAAGCGTGCGGGCAGTGGCGGGAGCGCCGCTGGGACAGCTTCTGTCTCGTCACGCCAAATTGGCAATGCCAGCTCCCCGGGTTCCCGTACCGCGGCGACGACCCGGACGGGTTCATGGTGCGGGACGAGGTCGCCACCTACCTCGACGATTACGTGCACTCGTACGGGTTCCCGCTGCGGGAGAACGTGGCGGTGACCCGGCTGCGCCAGGAGCGCGACGGCAAGTTCCGCGTTACCACCGGGGACGGCGAACTGATCGCGCGGCAGGTCGTGGTGGCGACCGGGCCGTACCAGGTGCCGCGCACCCCGCGTTTCGCCGAGCGGCTGCCGGATGACATCGTCCAGGTGCACTCCGCGGACTACAAGCGCCCGGGGCAGCTCCCCGACGGTGACGTGCTCGTCGTCGGGACCGGGCAATCCGGCTGTCAGGTCGCCGAGGACCTGCACCTGGCGGGCCGCCGCGTTCACCTCGCGGTGGGCAGCGCGCCGCGGGTCGCCAGGCGGTACCGCGGCCGGGACGTGGTGGCCTGGCTGGACGACATGGGTTACTACCGCAAGCCGATCACCGGGTTCGCCGACGCGGACGCGGTGCGGTTCCGGGCCAACCATTACGTGACCGGCCGCGACGGCGGGCACGACATCGACCTGCGGGCCTTCGCCCTGGACGGGATGCGGCTGTACGGGCGACTGACCGCCATCTCCGGGCCACACAGTCGCGACGGCGCGTTCAGCTTCGCCGGCGACTTGGCGCGGAACCTGGACTCCGCCGACGCGGTGTCGGAGAGCATCAAGGACTCGATCGACGGCTACATCGCCGCCGCCGGCATCGCGGCGCCCGACGAGAAGCGGTATACGCCGGTCTGGGAACCGGCTGACCCGCCGCACAGATTGGATATTTCGACCATAACGTCGGTTGTCTGGTCTACCGGGTTCGGCCGCGACGACCGGTGGATCGAGGTCCCGGTGTTCGATGGCCGCGGCTACCCGACGCACCGGCGCGGGGTGACAAGCTGCCCGGGCCTGTACTTCCTCGGGCTGCCCTGGCAGCACACCTGGGGATCGGGCCGACTGTGCGGGGTCGGCGCGGACGCGGAGTACCTGGGGACGCAGATCTCCGTGTTCGGCGCGCCGCACGAGGTTCGCTGGCTGGCGGGGACGCCCACGAGCACGTACCCGGGCGACGATGACTGGACTGCCCCAAGGACGGTGGCATGACTAGCGACGCGCACCGGCACCTGGGGATCATGCCCGCCTACCCGTTCTACGGCGGGCCGCCGGTGCGGCCCGATGTCCGGGCCCGCGGCACCGTGGCCGAACTGCTCAAGGACATGGACGCCGAGGGAACCGAGCGAGCGCTTGTTATGCCGAACTACGGCGTGCCCGACCCGGCGCTCGCGTTCTCGTTCAACGAGCTGTGCGTCGAGGCCGCCGCCACGACGGACCGGATCCGCGCGGCGCTGTGGGTGTCGCCGCTGGCCCGCGACGCTCCCCGGACCCGGGCGGCGCTCGCCCTGGCAGGAGAGCCCGGGGTACGCGCGCTCAAGCTCAGCTTCCTGCTCGGCGGACGGCCGGCCGACTGCGGCCCGCAGCTGGACGAGATCTTCGCGACGGCCCAGCGGCACGACCTGACCGTGCATGTGCACACCTCCCCCGGAGCCGCCTCCGACATCGACTCGGTCGGCGCGCTGGTGGACGCTTACGGCGACGTCGTGCGGATACACCTGGTGCACTTCGGCGGCGGGATGAGCGGGCACATCAAGCTGATCGGCTCCCGCTTCTTCGACTGGATCAGCGCGGGCAAACGCGTCTACACCGACCTGTCCTGGGCGATCGGGTTCGCGCCGCGCTGGCTCGCCGACGAGATCGACCGCCGCGGCATCGGGCACGACCGGGTGCTGTTCGCCAGCGACGAGCCTTGGGGCGACGCCGCGGCCGAACACGCGCGGATGACCGCCGCGGCCTGTGGCGAACTCGCGAACTACGTCTTCACCGAGAACTTCAGCCGACTCTACGGATAGGAGATATGCCATGACCGAACTGACCGAGACCGAGCAGCAGTCCATCACCGAGATCCCGCACCCGTCGCTGCCCGACGGGTCCAACATCTACGGCGGGACCAAGGTGTTCCCCGACTACCAGGCCGAACCAGGGCAGGCGTACTTCACGCTCGTCCACGGCATCGCGCATGAGTCGTCGGTGAGTTTCGTCGCGATACTCCAGGCCACCCGCGCGCTGCGCAAGGGGTTCGAGACCGCGATCTACTTCTACGGACCGGGCGCGATGAACTGCATGGCGACCCGCGGCTTCCCGGCCACCGGCAACTCGGCGTTCCCCGGCGAGCAGAACATCAACGAGCAGCTCAAGACCTTCATCAAGGAGGGCGGCAAGGTCTACTGCTGCCGGTTCGGCCTGTCGCTGCACGGGCTGCGCGAGGAGGACCTGATCGAGGGCGTCATCCCGACCCACCCGCTGGATGTGCAGGACGCGCTCATCCATTACGCCCGCAAGGGCGCCATCATCAACTCCACCTACATGTGGTGATGGAACTAGCCGATCGGGTCCAGCTAGCGGTGGTCGGCGTGCGCTCTGACGCGCCGGTCCGGCGCGGCCAGGGCGCCGGGCCCAGCGACGATGGCCACTTCACGCTCGACGGCGTCAACGCGGCCATCCCGATCAACCCCGACAGCCCCTATTCGGTGCGCGACGGGAAGCTGCTGCGCGGCCCGTCGGACCTGGGGCTGTCGGTGCAGCCGGTCGCCCGGCCTCGCTTCTACGATCTCGCGACCGCGGACGGCGTGCCGTACCGTCAGATCGCGCTGCTGCACGGCCGCGACGTGCTCGCGTCCACGGTCGTGCAGACGTGTATCAGGTATGCCGAGGACCAGCGGTGCCGGTTCTGCGCGATCGAGGAGTCGCTGCGCGAAGGCGCGACGATCGCCGCGAAGTCGCCGGCGCAGCTCCCCGAGGTCGCCGAGGCCGCCGTCCGGCTGGACGGCGTGCGGCAGATGGTGCTGACCACCGGCACCACCGCCGGTCCCGACCGGGGCGCGCGTCACCTGGCCCGGTGCGTGCGCGCCGTGCTTTCTCTGGTACCGGGGCTTCCGGTGCAGGTGCAGGTGGAGCCGCCCGCCGGCCTTTCGGTGCTCAGTGAGCTGCGGTCGGCGGGTGCGACATCGATCGGGATTCATGTCGAGTCGCTGGACGACGCCGTGCGGCGACGCTGGATGCCGGGCAAGGCGACGGTGCCCCTGGCCGAGTACGAACGGGCCTGGGACGAGGCGGTCCGGGTATTCGGCTGGAACCGGGTGTCGACCTACCTGCTGATCGGCCTCGGCGAGGATCCGGATTCGCTGGTGGCTGGTGCGGCCTCGCTGATCCGCCGCGGCGTCTACCCGTTCGTGGTACCCATGCGTCCCATGCTGGTTACGCTCGCCCGCCACGATGGCGCTAGTCCCCCGTCGGCTTCTCACGTCCGCTCCATCACCGAACGCGTCGGGCAGCTCTTGCGCGACGCCGGCATGTCCGGGGCGGACCAAGGCGCGGGGTGCGCGGCCTGCGCTGGATGCAGCGCGCTAGCGGCGGCGGGAGGCTGACCGGTGACCGACGTCTGCGTGCATGGCGACGGCATCCTCGGCAACCACCGGAAGGTACACCAGCCGCTGTCGGAAGACAGCCATTACGAGCGCGGATCGGGATTCACCGCCTTCGACACTCCCGTGGGGCGGCT
>JBEKHI010000552.1:0-4239 GCA_050012355.1 Streptosporangiaceae bacterium
CCGAGGAACCCTCGCTCCCTGCGGACTCCGAACTAGGTGTCCAGTACGTCGCGGACTCGCCGCACCGTCCGCACGTCGTCGAGTTCGATGACGAGTACGACGGCGAGTACGCCGAGCCGGACGCCCAGTACGAAGTGCCCGGAGGCTACGACCAGCCGACCGGCTACGACCAGCCGACCAGATTTGATCAGCCGGCCGAGTACGACCAGCCGGCCGAGCACGACGAGCCTGATAGGTACCACGAGCCGTCCGGGTACGGCGAGGCGGTCGAGCGCGACGGGCAGGGCGAGCACCACGGGCTGGGCGAGGATGGGCCGGCTCGATACGACGGGCCGGGGGAGGGCGTGCCGGAGCGGTCGGCTTCCGGGCGGTGGTTCGTGGCCAGTGAGAATGATGTCGCCTCCGAGAATGATGCTGCCTCCTGGTACGCGGAAGAGGCCGACGACAGTCACGGCATGCAGGTTGTCGGCCCGACCGCCGCGCTGAATGGCCGTCCCGGAGGCCCCGGATTCGCGGTCCCGCCCGGCGCTGTTCCGGGGCTGTCGGACCAGCGGTCTCCGTGGGAGCAGTCTCAAGAGGTCTGGATGGACTCAGGTATCCGCTGGGAACGCCCGGATGACACTCCGTCGGCCGATGTGGCAGGGCGGGGTCGCTTCGGTCAGCAGCCCGACGGCTACCGCGCGCCATCCGCGTTCGGTGGCCATACGGCGGCAGACTGGCCGTCCGTCGCGCCGCTCACCAGGCCACAGAACCGGGCCACGCCAGACGCCGGGCAGCGCGGCCCGCGAGGATCGTTCGGCCCGCTCGGCGCGCCGACGATGGCCGATGCCCCGCCGGCGCCCGCTGCCCCTTACCGCCCGGCCACTCCATACGCTCCGGACGGATCGCAGCCCGGGAGCAGGTCGTACACCCCGAGCGCTCAGTATGTCCCGAGCGGGCCGTATGCCCCGAACGCCCCGTATGCGCCGAGCGGGCCGTACACCTCGAACGGTCCGCTCGGAGCGTACGCCCCGAGCGGACCGTACACACCAAACGAACCGTACGCCCCTGCCGCCCCGAACGACCCCTACGAGCAGAGCCAGTTCGAGCAGAGCCAGTTCGAGCAGAACCAGTTCGAGCAGAGCCCATACGAGCAGAACCCGTTCGAGCAGCAGGCCCAGAACTCCAGTCCGCGGAACCGCTACCAGCGAGAAGGGTACGACCGGAGCGGCTACCCCGCGGATAGCTACGACCAGAACTACGGCCCGCGGCAGCCGCAGCGCGTGCCCTACCCCGACCTGCCTGAGTCGTCTCTCGCCCGCCGCGTCCCTCGGCGCCGCCGGAACGCGATGACCTTCGTCCAGCTCGGTGTCCCCGCGGTGCTTATCGTCGGAGTCGGCGCGGTGGCGATCATGATGCTTACCGGCCGGGGTCCCACCGACCTGGCCGAACGCGGTAACCAGAAGCCCGCGAGCACGCCTGCCGCCCGGCCAGCGATGAGCGACGGCGCGGCGGCCAGCGCGAGCATGACGATGCCGATGTTCCCCGGCTACACGAGCATGGCCGGCAGCGCGCCGGAAGCGGTGACGGGGCTCGCCAGCGACAGCGCAACCGAGGTCGCGGTGGGTACCGCCGACGGCCACGCGGCCGTGTGGCAGCGGAACCAGGCGGGCAACTGGTCGCTGGTGACCGCGCCGGGCGCCAGCAACCAAGCGCTGACCTCAGTGTTCGAAGGTTCCAGCGGCTGGGTCGCGGTCGGCGGGTCCACCGCGGGTGCGCCCCATCCGGTGGTGCTGACCTCATCCGATGGCGGCACCTGGCAGGCGGTGGATGATGAGCAGGCGTTCAGCTACCCGGGTGAACACATCTACGGAGAGGCAGCGGGCCCGGCTGGCTACCTCGTTGTCGGAGAGATCCACTTCGCGGGGCGGACTTACGCGGCGGATTGGTGGTCGACGAACCTCCATGACTGGACCCGGGCCGGCAACGGCGGACTCGACGGCCGGCTGGCGTCCAGCGAGATGATCGCGGCGGTAGGGACTCCTGGCGGGTTCGTGGCGGTCGGGCAGCACGCGAACCATCCGGCGGCGTGGATGTCGGGCACCGCGCACGACTGGATGGAGATGGACCTGCCGATCCCGGCTGGCGCGTCTAGCGCCGTGCTCACCCAGGTCGCGGGCCGCGGCAACGATCTTGTCGCGCTCGGCGAGGCAACCACCGCGCACGGGACGGTTCCGTTCGCCGCCGTCTCCGCCGATGCCGGCGCGAGCTGGAACGAGACCGCGCTGAGCGGCGGCGCGACGACGGCCACCGCGATTACGGTCACGTCGTCTGGGGTGTTCGTCGCGGCCGGGCAGGTAGGCCAGACGGCGGTCTACTGGACGACCACCGACGGCACCAACTGGTCCGCGCCGAAACAAGCCGCTGGCCTCACCCGCATCACCGCCCTCACCCCAGGCACCAACGGCACCGTGACCGGCATCGGCACCATGGGCGGCAAGGCCGTCCTGGCGACCCTGCCCACCAGCTGACCGGTCAGGGTTACAGGCTGACGCCGCGGATTGAGGCGTCCAGCACCTGGGCGGTGTGCGCCACGCGCACGGAATGGCCCTGTCCGCGCAACGACGCGGCGATCTGCAGCGAGCAACCCGGGTTGGCCGAGATCACCAGCGACGCGCCCGAGGCACGCACCGAGTCGGCCTTCTTGTCACCGAGCTCCTGGGCGGTCGAAGGCTGCAGCAGGTTGTACACCCCGGCCGATCCGCAGCACGTGCCCGCGTCCGCCAGTTCCACCACCGACAGCGACGGTATCTCGGCCAGCAGCTTGCGGGGCTCCGCCGAGATCCGCTGCGCGTGCAGCAGGTGGCACGCGTCGTGGTAGGCGGCCGTCACCGGCAGCGGGTGCCGGGTGGCCACCGTACCCAGCGACACCAGGAACTCCGACAGATCCTGCACCCCGTCCATTGAGGACTTCATCGCCGACCCGCACCCGGCCGAGTTCACCACGATCGAGTCCACCCCGGCCCGCGCGAACACCTCGGCCAGCCGCGACGACATCCGCGACGCCTCGTCTCGCCGCCCGGAATGCAGCGACAGCGCGCCGCAGCATCCCTGGTCGCGCGGGATGATCACGTCACAGCCCTCCGAGGCGAGCACCCGCGCGGTCGCCGCGTTCACCTGCGGAAAGAACACGGACTGCACGCACCCGGTCAGCATCCCCACCACGGCGCGGCGCGGCCCGCGGGCCGGGATCCGCTCCGGCAACCGGAGTTGCCGCGGGACCCGCGGCGCGAGCCGCAGTGCCGACCCGAGAAAACCAGGCAACGGCAACCGCTGGTCAAGGCCGGTGCGCTGCAGGGCGCGCAGCGGTGTGCTCAGCGCCCGCAGCCGCCGCGGGTACGGGAACACCGAGAAGATGGCGCGCTCGCGAACCGACCCAGTCGCCGTCATCTCACGCGCGGCCTCAAGCAGCTGGTCGTACTGGACACCGGACGGGCACGCGGTCATGCAGGCCATGCAACCCAGGCACCGGTCGAAGTGCGACGCGCCCGCCTCGGTCAGCGGGGCTCCGTCGAGCAGCTGGGTGAGCAAGTGAATCCGCCCGCGTGGCGAATCCATCTCCTCTCCCCATAGCTGATACGTCGGGCACGCGGGCAGGCAGAACCCGCAGTGCACGCACTCACTGGCGACCGCTCGCAGGTCCTCTGACACTTAGATCCCCTCCGCTATCCGCCCGGGCGCCAAGCGGTGACCCGGATCGAACTGGTTCTTCACGGCCCGCATCAGCGCCAGCCCGGGAATGTCGCCGAGCACGTCACCGTCCCACGGCGTGAGCACGGTGACGCTGCCACGCTTCCCGGCCAGCCGCGCCCGCAGCGCGGCGACGAACGCGCCGGGATCCCCGTCGAACCACACGTCGAGCACGCCCGCGCCCGCGGACCCGCCGACAGCGGGCCGCACGCCCGCGTCACCCGCCGCAGCGTCCACCGCCGCCAGCACCGCGTCCAGCGCGGAAACCCAGAACGAGACCCGCACCCCCGTACCACTACCGCTCTTTTTCCATTCAGAACGCCGAACCCCATCCCCCAGCAGCCCAGCCATCGCCTCCGCCCGAGCATCCACCCCGAGGCCCGTCCCCTCCAGCAGCACCCCAATCTCCACGGGGGCCCCCGGCTCCGCCCGCCAAATCTCCACCGCCGACGGCAGCAACCCCGAGTTAGCAGCCGCCGCGACCGTCACCCCAACCCGGTCGATGTGACA
>JBEKHI010000553.1:0-4236 GCA_050012355.1 Streptosporangiaceae bacterium
GAGCAGCTCGGTGACCGGCCGGCCGTCGGTGAGCCCGTGCGCGTCCCAGCAGGCGATGTCCACCGCCGAGAGCGCCGCGATGGCCGCCCCTCGGCGGCCGAACCGCACGGTGGTCCGGTACATCCGCTGCCACAGCCGCTCGTGATCGCGCACGTCGAGACCGAATACCAGGTCGGCCAGGTAGTCCTCGACGATGCGCTTAGCCGCGCCGGAAAACGCGCCGGCGGTGCCGACCCCGACGACTCCGTCGCTAGTCTGCACCTCGACGATCGTGCAGAAGGCGTCGCCGAACCAGCCGCCGGGCCGGTCCCGGTAATCCTCGAAGATCGCGGCGTTGGACACCAGGTTGACGCGCAGCGTCTCCGGATCGCGCGAGTAGCCGACGTTGCGTGCCCGGATCGCGGTGATCGTCGTCATGACCGGGCCTTCGTCAGCTCGAGCAGTGACACCGCGGGCAGCCGGAGCGACAGATCGATGGTGAGCTCGCCGCCACGCGGCGCCTCGATCCGCTCGGGTTCGAAGAGCCGCAGCCGCCCAGCGTCCTTCATCTGGTCGATCTCGGCCTGGCCCGGGTAGTCGGCCGCGCCGAGCGCCTGCCAGGCGTGATGCGAGTTGCCGTGGGTGGCGTCGATCCGCCACTGGCGCACCAGCACCGGCTCGTCGTCCAAGCCCCGGACGGTGACCCGGACCGGGCGCTCACCCGGCTCGGCCCGGTGCTGGTCGTCGTCGTGCCGCCAGACCAGGGCGGTGATCTTGCTCCCCGACCTCGCCGCCAGCACGTCCACCTCTTCGGGCACCGACTGCGCGGTGTCGATCTCGGTTACCGGCCACGCCGCGCTCGATGTCGCCCGGAGCCGCTGCCCGCCGAGGCGGCCGAGCAGCCGGTAGGCGTTCAGCACCGGTTTCTCGATGCCGCCGTAGGTGACCAGGCTCCGGGTGCCCTCGAAGCAGCGCTCGCCCTCGATGTAAAAGGCCCAGGCCGTCGCGGCGCGCAGCCTGGTCTCGTCTAGGTCGAGCAGCTTCTTCATCAGCGCGCACTGGAAGACGGGGAAGTACTCGGTGTTGCGGTAGCCGAAGTTGGAGTTGTCAAATCGCCCGTGGTGGGCGGGCACCGAGGCGTCGCACTCGTCGGCGATGCACTCGACGCCCGCCAGGCCGGGGCGCTCCGCGACCTGCCGGAGCGCGTGGCGCACCTCGCGGAGCATCTTCACCATGGACGGCGACTGCGGTGGGGACACCTCGCCTGGGGGCAGGTAGCTGCGCCACGGCTGGAAGTACGCGCCCTTGGTGTGGAAGGTAACGAAGTCGAGCGGGACCGATCCGGCGGTGCAGAAGTCGAGGAATGAGCCGAGGAATTCCGGGCCGCTGCCCGGCAGCGTGCCCACCGGCTTGATGTCGCCCGTCGTCGCGGGCCCGCCGACCCTGGCCTCGGGTAGCACCGCCCTGATGGCGGTCACCGTGGTCCGGTACAGCTCCAGGAATGCCTCGACGGTGCCTCGCCAGTAGCCGATGTCCGGCTCGTTCCAGACTTCCCAGTACCAGTCGCTGACCCGCGCCTTGCCGTACCTACGGGCGCAGTGCTCGGCCGTCGCCGTGATCAGCTCGGCCCAGCGGCTCAGGCTCTTCGGCGGGAACGACCACCACCCGGCCTCGTACTCGCTGTACTGCGTCGGGCTGCCCGGCTGGAACGCGAAGCGCGATCCGGCGTCGTCGGGAACCAGGTCCCGCGGCGTGAAGCCGAGCTCGACGATCGGGACGTGCCCCGTCTCCACCAGGGTGTCGTAGGCCCGGTCGAGCACCTGGAAGTCGAACCAGGGCGTGCCGTCTTCGTGCTCGTGGTACACGTTGCCCGAGCCCCAGTGCGGCAGCCCCAGCCCCGTGCCGCTGCAGAACATGTAGTGGCTGCGCACCAGGTAAGGAGCATCCCCGAAGCCCGCGAGGGTCGACAGCACGGCCTTGCCGGTCGGCGTGTAGGTCCAGTTGATCTCGTCGTAGCCGATGCTGGTCCACAGCCTGGTCAGCTCGCCCTGCACCGCGGCCGAGTCGACCACCACGCGTACGGGTTCGGTCATGCTTGCTCCCCCAGCTTGATGCTGCTTGGCACGGCATCGGGGTAGTAGCGGGTCAGCAGCTCGAGGCCGAGCGCGGCCCGGCGCACCCGCTCCCGGGCGCTCGAGATGACCAGCGACTCAAGGTGGATGCCGGACGGGTAGATGCTCGGCGCGTTGCGGACGGTGAACTTCAGGTGTACCGGCGCGGCCACCCGCACCAGCTCGGCTACCTCGTAATGCCGGACGGTCCCGCCGAAGTCGTCCGCCGCTTCCACGTAGAGGTCAAGCGGTACGCTCACCGCCGCCCTGATCCCGGCGATCTGGGCCAGTGACAGGTCGACCGGCAGGTTGATCGAGTCCGCCCCCAGGTCCGCCACGTGCCTGGCCGTCGCGGGGTTGGCGACCGGCAGCGAGATCGAGACCTTGAGCCGCAGGTCCGCGGGCAGGTCGCCGCTCTCACGCAGCTTGCCGAGCACCCAGAGCAGCCCGAGGTCGGCGACGAGCACCCAGCGCAGCCCGCGCTCGCAGGCTCGGCGGACGTCCTCGATCGCGTAGACGAGCTGATCGGTGCCGCGCAGCGAGCCAGCCACCACCCGGCCGGAGCTGGCGGTGGTCTGCACGCCGGTGTCCCAGGAGGCGCGGGGGCCGACGAACAGCGCGACCTCTATCCCGTGTGACCGGCCAAGCTCGACCATCTCGTCGAGTTCGGGGCCGGTCAGCATCATGATGCCGCTGCCCTGGCTGATCCGGTGCACCGGCACGGGCCGGGTCGCCGCCTCCTCGATGACAGCGCGGAAGGCAGCCGGCCCCTCCACCGAGGGGATCTCGATCCGCCACTGCCCCTGGTCGGGAAAGCGCGCCGCGGAATCCGGCAGCTCAGCGGGCTCGCGGGCCGGCAACCCCAGCCGCCCGAGGGCCGCGCGGGTGGCGGCGATGCCGGCCGGACCGTCTCCTGTCCAGCTCACTGTGTCACCAACTGGTCTGCTTCTTCCGCTGGCAGCTCGTAGTCGATGGCCGCCAGCCACTCGGTGAGCTGGTCGGGGCTCCTGGCGCCGACGGTCGCGGCGCTGACCCCCGGATGCGCCAGCGCCCGCCCGATCACCGACTCAGCCCGGCCGCGTCCGTAAACGGCCGCGGTGTCGATCCAGTTGATGCCGGCCTCGACGGCGGCCCGGATCGTCTTAATCGACTGCTCGTCGTCCTGCGTGCCCCAGCCGTGCCGCCAGCCGTCGTCACTGCCCCCGAACGCCCAGGTACCGAGGCCGATACGTGAGATGGCCATGCCGGTCTGGCCGAGCATCACCAACGACATACATCCCTCCAGACCATAACGACGGGCACGACTCTTGCCCGAACACTGTTCGAAATACCGAACAGCATTCGGTATTTAGGACATTACAGCTTCACTCGTTAGCAACGTCAATGGATAAAAACGCGCTGAACAGGGGAAATCCGCGCCTATGCCCGACCGGCGTTCCGAGGGCCATGGAGCCGGGCCAGGGCAAGCACTGGCCACTTCCGGACAACATGTCCCAGACTTCCTTGGCGTTTGCGATCTGGAATGAGACATTTTGTGTTGAATAGCTGTGCTTTGCGCGCGTTCACGCAGTCGCTGACGAAAGGACGGGCTATGGGCCGTTTGCGATCCGGGCGGCGCTGGAGCGCCTCACGTTTCCGCCTAACCGTGGCGCTAGCGCTCGGCCTCGCGGCGCTGGTGGGAGTGACGGCGCCGGCCGCTTCAGCCCAATCCGGTCCTGCCCACGCGGGTACCGCTGCATGGCAGCGCTATGTGGTGGCGCCCAAGAGCCGCGACGTCAAGCCGGTCACGGTCCTCTCCTCGACCGGGGACGTGACCAACCCGAACGGGCTGCTCGGCCACGGTGTGACCACCCTGACGGCCACCGCGCCGCCCACCTGGCCGACCGGCACCTCCGCGACCGCGTCCTCGTACCACACCCCGAACGACGGCGACAACGGCCAGCCGACCACCTACGTCCCTGACAACGCGATCGACGGCAACACCCAGACGTTCTGGAACGACGCGAACCCCGATACCTACCCGGCGTGGCTGCAGATCACGTCCCCGTCAGCGGTCAGCCTGCCCGGCATCACCGTGCTATCCAACAGCGACGGTGTGCCGGTCGACTACACGGTCGCGACCTGGAACGGCACCGCGTGGGTCACC
>JBEKHI010000554.1:0-4233 GCA_050012355.1 Streptosporangiaceae bacterium
GCCTGGCCCGGCTCGAGCACCCGGTAGTTGAGCAGCAGGGCCGCGACCAGCCCGGTGTCTCCCGGGTGCTGGGTGGCGACGCGGCTGAGGGCCGCGGCGGCTGGTGCGTAGCGGCCGTCCTTGAGCTCGGCGAGCCGGGTTGTCACCTCGGGGACCAGTTCCGGCTGGTTGAGGACGGCGGCGAGCGCTTCCTTGGGCGGGAGTGCCGCGATGGGCTTCAGTTCTTCGACGCCGAGCGCGTCGACGAAGGCTTTTAGGTCCGCCTGGTCGCGGAAGCCCGCCAGCGCCTCGAACCTGGTCAGCGCGTAGAGGAGTTCTGGCTTGGGCCAGTTGTCGACGTAGTTCTGGTGCTGAGGGTCGGCCGCGTAGCCGGCCTCGGCCTGGGCGCGGGATGGATGCACCTGGATGGACAGCGCCTTGTCGGCCGCGAGCACCTTGAGCAGGAACGGCAGCCTGCCGCCGAACCGGCGCGCGATCGGCGCGCCCAGTTCCTTCTCCGGGTCGCTGGCGATGACGGCGTCCAGCGTGGTCGGCACGCCGTCGCGGTCCAGGCCGGACGGCAGGGACGGGTGCGCGCCCATCCATAGCTCCGCCTCGGGGCCGCTGGCCTCTGGCCGCCCTTGGAGCCCCGCGATCGCGGTGCGCGATCCCCAGGCGTAGGGCTGGATTTCCGGTCGAAGCAGATCCATCAGGGCATGCTACCGCGCGTTTTCTGACTCGGCGCCGGGCTGTCCGCGGGGTGTTCCACCAAGGCGACCACCCGGCTGGCCATGAACCGGGCGGTGCGCACCGGGCTGCCGGTCCTGGTGACCTCAGCGACCTCGATCACTCCGCGCCGGTTGGTGATCTCCACCCGGCGTCCGGCCCGTGTCGCGGCCACCTCGTACGCCCGCGTCCCGTCGCCGATGTCAATCACAACCTCAACCCGGTCACCCCGCATAGGGGCCTCCCTTGATCATGTGGACTTTCTGGGGCTATACCCGCAGAAAGTCCACATGCATCAGTAAGTGGGCAGGCTCGGGTCGATCTGCGAGACCCAGGCGAGGACGCCGCCGCCGACGTGAACCGCGTCGGAGAATCCGGCATTCTTGACGATCGCCAGGCATTCGGCCGAGCGGGCACCGCTCTTGCAGTGCAGCACCAGTCGCTTGTCCTGCGGCAGCTTGGCCAGCGCCTCACCGGACAGGAACTCACCCTTGGGGATCAAGGTCGCGCCGGGGATCGACACGATCTCGTACTCGTTCGGCTCGCGGACGTCGACGACGTAGATGTTCTCGCCGCGCTCAATCATGCCCGCGAGGTCCTTGGCCGAGATCGTCGACCCGGCGGCCGCGTCGGCGGCCTCTTCCGAGATCGCCCCGCAGAACGCGTCGTAGTCGATGAGCTCGGTCACCGTGGGGTTCTTGCCGCAGACCGCGCAGTCGGGGTCCTTGTTGACCCGCACCGTCCGGTAGGTCATCTCGAGCGCGTCGTAGATCATCAGCCGCCCGGCCAGTGGCTCGCCGATCCCGGTGATGAGCTTGATGGCCTCGTTCACCTGGATGGACCCGATCGACGCGCACAGCACGCCGAGGACGCCGCCCTCGGCGCAGGACGGAACCATGCCGGGCGGCGGGGGCTCCGGGTACAGGCAGCGGTAGCAGGGACCGTAGTCGGCCCAGAACACGGAGGCCTGCCCGTCGAACCGGTAGATCGATCCCCACACGTACGGCTTGTGCAGCAGCACGCAGGCATCGTTGACCAGGTAGCGGGTGGCGAAGTTGTCGGTCCCGTCGATGATCAGGTCGTACGGGGCGAAGATCTCCATCACGTTGTCGGAGTCGAGCCGCGTTTCGTGCAGGATCACGTTGACGTACGGGTTGACCTCGCGGATCGAGTCCCGCGCCGACTGCGCCTTCGGCTTGTCTATGTCGGAGACGCCGTGGATGATCTGGCGCTGCAGGTTGGACTCGTCCACCACGTCGAAGTCCACGATGCCGAGCGTGCCGACGCCCGCGGCCGCCAGGTAAAGCAGCGCCGGGGAGCCGAGGCCGCCCGCGCCCACGACCAGGACCTTCGCGTTCTTCAGCCGTTTCTGGCCGGTCATCCCGACGTCGGGGATGATCAGGTGGCGCGAATAGCGCTTTACCTCGTCAACGGAGAGTGAATCGGCCGGTTCGACCAACGGTGGCAACGACACTTAAGCTCCTTCGGGGTCCGGGGCCGCCCCCGGGCTAACACTGCGCGACCCCGTCAACCCGGGAGCCGGCGTGTCCATTCCCTTATCTCGTTAGCAACCTTAGCCGGATGCTCCATCTGCGACACGTGGCCGGAATGCCGCATCACCAGGACCCGGGCAGCGGGGAACGTACGAGCCGCCCGCCCCGCCAGCCGGGGATCCACCAGCCGGTCGTGGCTGCCGAAGATCACCAGGGCGGGCGCGCGCACCCGCGCCGCATCTCGCCACAGCGCTTCGCCGAACACCTCGGCCACCAGCGCCCGCACCGAGGCCTGCGTGGCCCGGGCAGCGTAGCCGAGCCGGTCGCGCCGCTTCAGCTCAGCCGCCGCCACCGCCAGCCGCTCGGGCGCGATTGCCGCCGGGTCGTAGTACACGAACGCCGCTGTCGCCCGCACCCGCCGCTCGGCCGGTACTCCGTCGACTCGTCGCAGCAGCCATTCGCCGACCCCCGGCACGCAGAGCACCGGGAAGTGGACCAGTTCCCAATGCGGCCACCGGTCCGGCAAAACGGGCGATATCAGGGTCACCGTCCGGACCAGATCTGGCCTGCGGGCGGCGAGCCGGACGCAGACGGCTCCGCCCAGCGAGTTACCCACCAGGTGGACAGGACCGTCGTGCAGCCGCTCGATGGTGGCGGCGACGATCTTCGCCTGCGCGGTGATGGAATATCCGGCGGCCGGCGGCGAGTAGCCGAATCCCGGGAGGTCCAGGGCATCGAGTGAGAACTCGCCGGCCAGCTCGGCCATCAGGTCGGTCCAGTTCGCCGAGGAACCCTCGAGCCCGTGCACGCAGACCACCGGCGGCCCCCCGTGCCCGGCCTGCCGCACGAAAATCCTGTGCTCCCCCACGGTGACAAACCGCCCCGGCCACAGCGGCGGAGCATGATCATGGGCAGTTTCGACCTCTATCTGGCCCGAACTGTCCATGATCATGGCTGGACGCCCTGGGCCGGGGTCATGAGGCGGCGCGGCGGGTTGACGGTGCTTTCTTGGCCGGTGGCTTCTTCGGGGCGGCCTTCTTCGCCGGCCGGCGGGCTGGGGGCTTCTTCTCCTCCTCCTCGGAAGCCGGGGCTTCGGAAACCGGCTCTTTGGAAGCCGGGGCTTCGGCGGCGGCTTCGCGGTTGGCACGGGCGGCTTCCACACTGGCCCGCAGGGTCTCGGCGAGGTCGGCGGGCGCGCCCGCCTTCGTCGGGGCCTCCGCCTGACCGGCCGGGCTGACCACCTCGTTGCCCTCGATCTTGGCCTCGACCAGGGACTGCAGCGCCTCCCGGTAGGAGTCGTGGTAGGCGGACGGGTCGAAGTCCTCGGTCATCGTGTCGATCAGCGAGGCCGCCATCTTCAGCTCCTGCGGCCTGACCTCCACCTCCTCTTCGAGGAACGAGAAGTCGGGAACCCGCACCTCGTCGGGCCACAGCAGCGTCTCGAGCACCAGAACGCCGTTGCGTACCCGCACCACGGCCAGCGACTCCCGCTGCCTGATCGCGACCTTGGTGATGGCCACCCGGCCAGACCGGTCGAGCGCGTCGCGGAACAACGTGTACGCTCGCGTCCCGGCCGGCTCGGGCTCCAGGAAGTAGCTCTTGTTCACCAGAATCTCGTCCACCTCGCCACCGGGGGCGAAATGCAGCACGTCGATCCGGTGCGCCGTGGACAGTGGCAGCTCCGCCAGGTCCTCGTCGGTCAGCACCACGACGTCCCCGTTGGGCAGCTCATAGCCCTTGGCCACGTCGGAGTACGGAACCTCCTGGCCATCGATGGAACAAACCCGGCGAAACTGGATACGACCGCCGTCTTCCCGGTGGACCTGGCGGAACGTGACGTCCCGCTGCTCGGTCGCGGCGTAAAGCTTGACCGGGATCACGACCATCCCGAAGGAAATCGTTCCGGCCCAGATGCTGCGCATGCCTACTACCTACCCACGTTGCCACGACGCTGATACATCCAGTGTTGTCCACATTTCGCAATTCGTCAATATGTTCGATATTCAAATGCGGCACATTGCCCCTCTCCGTGCTG
>JBEKHI010000555.1:0-4229 GCA_050012355.1 Streptosporangiaceae bacterium
TCACCGGGCACATTGACACCCACCACGTCGCATTCGAGCATCTGCGCATGATGAGTCCTGAGGCGCTGCGCGAGATCGGCCCGGTCCTGTCGCGCAGGCTGCGCCGTCTGCCCTGAGCGCTTCCGTTAATGACGCGAACAGCGCGTCTCCCGGCCGCTGGATACTGTTCTCTATCGCCCACGCCGCGACGTGGGTCCGCGACCGCAGGCCGAGGGCGTCACGGATATTGCGCACGTGCGTTTCGACGGTGCGCACCGACAGGTGCATCCGGGCGGCGATCTGCCGGTTGGTCAGTCCCTGGGTCAGCAGGGTCACCACCTGCCACTCACGCTGACTCAACGGGTGGGTGCCCGCCGCGGTGTCCCGGCGGTGTCCCGACCGCTCCGCCAGCGCGAATCTGACGGCCTCACGCGGCGACATGGCCCGGCCGGCGGCCAGCGCCGAGTTATACCGGGCCCGGGACGTGAACCGGGCGGCGGCCGCTCGCGCCGCGGGCACGGCGGTGTTCCACCAGCCACGGGTCCGGAGGCCGGACCCGTCGAGTTGCTCCGCGGCCGCGATGATCCGCAGCCCCCACTCGAATCGTGAATGACGGATCGCCACGATCCCGAGCCCGGCGAGGGCATAGGCGGTTGTGCGCGGATAGTTGCTCCCGTTCCGCAGCGACTCCAGGAACCTGGCCGCGGCCTCGGACAGGTTGTCGCGCTCCAGCGCGATGGCACCGGCCGTGTTCATGGCGTGCGACGCGAGGGTGAGCGGGCCCTGCTCCCGCAGGGGCGGCAAGGCAAGCTCGATTAGCCCGGTGGCTTCGTTGCCGCGAACGAAACGCAGCCAGGCGAGCTGACTGCGGCACAGCGCGTCTACCCGTTCGTCACCTAGCAGCCGGTTGAGCAGGCCGCATTCCTCTAGGCTGGCCAGCGACGAACGCTGGTCGCCGTGGACGTCCTGAAGCATGCTGAGCTTAAGCATGAGCCGGACGGTGCCCGCAAGGTCCTGGGTTGCCCGGCTCAGCTCGACGGCCTGCTCGATAAGGCGTAGCTCCGCCGCGTTCTCATCCCGGTGGGCGGCTAGCGTGGCCGCGGCTTCCAGCCCGAGATACCGGTAGGCCGAGTCCTCATCCGTGCTGGTCAGCACCTGCTGAGTGATGTCCCGCGTGTCCTTCGTGAACTCCCCGTGCATCGCCTCGGCGGCCACCAGCGCGGCCACCATTGGCAGCTGACGCTCGTCATCGCTGCCAGCGACCAGCCGCAGGGCCATTCGGATGTTGTCGCGTTCCTCGCCGATGCAGCGTATTTGCGCCATGGTCGGGAACACCGGTTCGAGCAACGCCAGAACCATGTCCGCGACCCACTCGACCAGCCGCGCGCCAGCCAGGGGCTGGTCCCCGGCCTCGGCGAGCCGCTCCTGCCCGTAACAGCGAATCGAGTCGAGGATACGGAACCTGGTAGGCGCGGTGACCGGTCTCCTGGTGGGACTGATTACCGACTTGGCCTCGAGCGCGATGAGGGATGCCAGGACCGCTGGATCGTCCCTCACCCGGCCGCATACCGCCGCGGCCGCGTCGACGGCGAACCCGTCAGGGAAGATCGACACGTTTCTGAAGAGTTCCTGCTCCGGCGGGTCGAGGAGTTCGTATCCCCAGGCAACCGCGGCGCGCCAGCTACGGTGACGTTCCACCGCGGTTCTCCAGCCGCCTAGGAGGGTGGACAGCCGATCGTCTAGGCGGTCGGCGAGTTCGGTGAGCGAGAACACCCGAACGAATCTGGCGGCTAGCTCGATCGCCAACGGCAACCCGTCGGCCTTGGCGCATATCCGGCCGATGGTGTCCGCGTTCTGGTCGGTCAGGCAGAAGGCGGAATCGGCTGCCCGCGCGCGGTCGGTGAACAGCTTGACCGCGTCCGACCGGAGGTGTTCGACCGCGCTGCCGTCGGCCATCGGCGTCGGCAGCGACAGGCCGGCGAGCGTGTAGGCAACCTCTCCGGGAAGCCGCAGCGCTTCGCGGCTCGTCACGAGCACCTGCAACCTCGGCTGGCTCGGCAGGTACTGGGACAGGATCCGGCTGCATTCCTCAAGTGCCTGGTCACAGTCGTTCAGCACGACCAGCCGGTCGGACGGCAGGCGGCCGCCGCGTTCCCGCGACGTCGCGTCAGCCGCGAAGACGCGTTCCAGCTTTTCCGGTATCGAGCCTCTATCGGCGTCATCCAGCCCGAGCAGCATGACCTCCGTCTTGCCGACCCGGATCCGTTGTTCCGCGAGTTCCATCGCCATGCGGGTCTTGCCGACACCGGGCGGCCCAACGAGCGTGAGCAACTGCCCGGCGCGCATCAGCCGGTTGACCTCGACGATGTCGGTTTCTCTTCCGACGAAGCTAGTCAGTCCTTGGGGAAACCCGTCCGGTAGCATCAGGCCGACCACGGTTGTCATCGACCGCTCCCGGTATGCCCGCTGCCTGCAGGCGTTGGAGCAGTAGCGCGACCTCGACGATTTGTTTCCCGCAGGCTGCTTGTTCAGAGCTTTCCCGCAGGAATTGCACGTCCGTGTGCCAGTAGAAATCTCAGGCATTTACAACGTCCAGTCTGCTGGTTGCCGCAGGGGAGCTGGTATTACCAGGGTTGCTCCTGGTTAGACGGACCGCACGTGTTTATATAACCATTTAGAGTGATTTGAGTCAAGCAGGCCACTAACACCATCAGCTATGTGGCGGCCCGGACTGGCCGGCCGGCAAGATAACGGTAACTAGCCGTCGACCGGCGACGGCCCGTTTCCACTATCTTGTCTGGTGACAATTACCCACTAGGAATTCGCTGACCTGGTTTAGGTAAGTGGCAGATTCCCGGTTGCCTGGTCAGGGCGTGTTCTTGCGGAAAGGGAATTGTGGGTGTGGCGTGCAGCACGCGGTTTGTGTGCGGGCGTGCCGATCACGGAGCGCGAACGGCCTCCAGTGCCACATACTGACCGTAACTTCTACGTTACTTATGGTGATGCTGTAGCAGCGCTATTCCGTGAGGTTCCGGAGCGGGGGAAGATAGAGGCATGGGTTCCGTACCAAGCCGCCCGGCAGCAGACAGGCCGCAGGAGTGGCTTGCGCTACCTGGTGGCCGGATCCGGCCCGTCGTCTCGGTTCCGGGCGATGACGGCGTTACCGAGTTGCTGGCGTATGCCGCCTGGCTGGCCCGGTTGCAGCCCACCTGCCGGTGCGGCAGGCCTCGCCTGGGCTCAGGCAGGACCTGCGGGAGCGTGGAGTGCGTCGCCGGCCTGAGCGGGCCGGATGCGGGCAGGCCGGCCGGAGGGCGGGATTCGCATGACCAGGCTGGTCCCGCTCAGCATCGGGCATGAGCGAACACGACCCGCGCGGCGATGGCTGGGATCGCGCCTCTAGGGCAACGAGTTCTGTCTCGACTGAGTGGCCGCCCATGGGGAACTCGAAACCAGCAGGCCCGTCCTCAAGAACGTTTCGCGCGGGCGGGCAGCCGGTCAAAGAACCGGGCCAGCGCGTAGCCGGGGACGGCGGCGATGGCGATCATCACCAGCGCGAACGGCGCGGCCTGGCCGTAGGCGAGGTTCTGCTGGTAGTTCCAGAACTGGGTAGCCAGGGTCTGCACCCCGGTCGGCACCAGGATCAGCGTCGCGGTCAGTTCGGTGACCGCGGACAGGAACACCAGGCAGAACGCGGCGGCCAGCCCAGGCGTGACCAGCGGCCGGGTCACGCGCCAGAACACGGCGAGCCGGTTCTTACCAAGCGACCGGGCCACGTCCTCGAGCCCGGCCGGTGCTTGTGCCACCGACGCACGGACGCCGACCAGCGCGAGCGGGAAGAACATGATGGCATAGGCGATCACCAGCATGGGCGCGGTCTGGTAGCCGATACCGTCGCCGTAGCGCTCGCTGAAATACGACAGGGACAACGCGATGACCAGACCGGGCATCGCCAGCACCAGGTAGGTGCCGCGCTCCAGTGCCCGGGCCAGCCTGCCGCCGCGGCGGACCGCGAGGATGGCCACCGGCAGCGCCAGCACGGTGGCGAGCGCCGCCGCCCCCGCGCTGTAGGCGGCGGTATAACCAGCGGCGGACAGCAGCGGGGTGCCGCTGAACGGCTGGTTCGTGCCGCTCGCCCACCAGTAGGCCGCCGAGCCGACCGGGACGCCGAGCGCCAGCGCCACGATCGCCGCGACCAGCACCAGCACGGGAGCGGTCCACCAGCCGAGACGGACCCGCGGGGTGACCCGCTG
>JBEKHI010000556.1:0-4223 GCA_050012355.1 Streptosporangiaceae bacterium
GTCACCACCAAAGCCCCGACGAAGACGTAAAGCAGCCGATACCGGTGCCAGCAATGTCCCATCGCTGGCGGAATAGGAAACATGTCAAAAAGGGTGCTTTTACGGCGTGTTGCGGACCCTGTCGGTGATTTACCCCGCACCGGCAGGCTCGCAGAGGGTTCGCGAATCGGACATCCGTGTCATCTCGCCCTGCTGTCGTGCCCGGTGATCATGGTTGGTGCGACCTTACCCATACTCTTTTCTGGGTAGTGCCGCACCAACCATAAATCATTCGAATGCATGGGCGGCGACGAGGGTTGGCGCAACCGGGTGATATCGCACAAAACGGTCGGCCGCAACGACACGCCGCAAACTCGCGCGTGTCCATAACCCCACCCATGGGACATCGCTGCGCCAGGGAGCGGGGGGAACAGGAGGAGCACATAAGATCAGGCCTTCGCGGATGGCGTACGCGACGGCGTGCGTGCGATTGCGGAGATGAAAGCGGCAGGTGATGTCGTGGAACACGTTGGTCACGGTTCGCGGTGAGTAGGCGAGCTGGTGCGCGATCTCCTCGGTGTCCAGGCCGTCCGCCGCCAGCCGGAGCACCTCGATCTCGCGGGCTGACAGGCCATTGAGCGTGAGCCCGCGCGGCGACAGCACCTGCCGGTTGAGCCGCCCTATCTGCTTCAGCAACCTCGACAGCACGTCAGCCGGCAACGCTGGCTGACCGGCCGCTGCCTTCACCACTACCTCGCTGAGCCAGGTCGCCGTCGCCTCCCAGCGCCACACGATGGCCGACACCCCCGCGTCGACCACGGCCAGCACATCGTCGTCGGTCAGCGCGGTGATCACCAGGACCGTGCGCGTGCAGCCCTGCGCCCTGATCGTCCGCAGCTGGGACAGCACGGTCTCGTCGAGGCTCTCCGCGGCTACCAGCGCGACCCGGGCGTGGCCGCTTCCTGGTTCCACGACCTTGAGTTCGGAGCGGCAGACGAGCGCCGACGTGAGGCCGGCTTGCGAGATCGGGTCGTGCGCCCAGACCTGGACCGGGATCCTGGCGCTATCCAGGCCACTGGCCTGCGGGGGGACTTCGCACACTGAATCGTTGAGCATGATCATCACTGTGCCACCACGCGACGTTATGGCCATCTGGAAGGCGGCGGATAGTTTACGGCGAGTACATGAGTTACGGCGGATGCGTAATCACGATCTCGCCCCGGCGAAGGATGAGGTCGCGCCGGGAATGCACCCCCAGCTTGGCATAAATGTGTTCCAGGTGCGTCTTGACGGTGCCCGGCGAGACCCGCAGCCGGCCCGCGATGGCCTCGTTGCTCAGTCCCTGCGCCGCGAGTTCGAACACCCGGCGTTCCTGCGGGGTCAGCCGTCCGGCCACGTCGCCGCGCCGTCGGCGGCGTCCGCCGCTGGCGATGAGTTCCTGATGCGCCTGCCCGGCCAGCCAGCCCGCGCCCATCGCCTCGGCTGCCCGGACGGCCTCGGCCAGCAGCGGCCTGGCTCTGGCCGACGCGCCAGTGCGCCGCAGGAACGTGCCGAATTCCAGCAGTGTCTCGATCCGTTCCAGCGGCAGCGCCAGGCCGGCGTGCAGCCCGAGCGCTTCGGTGAACGCGGCGTCCGCCGCCCGCGGGTCACCGGCCAGTTCCGCCAGCCCGGCCCGGGCGCTGAGCGCCGCGATCCTGGGCCACCGGCACGGCACCGTGCGGGCCTCGAGCCGGCTGAGCACCCGTTCCGCGTCCGACGGCCGGCCGGCCCGCAGGTGCGCCATGACCGAGTGCCGCGCCTGCATCGAGAAACACGGCTCGGCCACCCCCGCGCGCTCCGCCAGCTCCTCGGCCGCCAGGAACTGCGTGCTCGCGGCCTGCCAGTCCCCGGCGCGCAGCTCGTGCTGTCCGCGGATGCCGCGCAGCCGTAGCGCCGGCTCCCAGGCGCTGCGAAACTCGGGTACCGACTCGGCCCGGGCCAGCCACTCCGCCGATTCCTCCAGCCGGCCGACCTGCAGCAAGATCTCGGCATGAATGACGCTGGCGGTCATGGCGAGGGCCGGCATCACGTCGGAGAGCTGCAGCACCCTGGAGGTCAGCCGCAGCGCTTCGTCCAGCCGCCCCAGCCGCAGCAGCAGCACCGCGTAGCTCACGTTCAGGCCGAGGACGCCCGCTGTCAGGCTCGCGCCGGACTGTTCGGCGGCATCGAGCGCGGTCGTGTAAGCGTGTTCGGCCTCGGCGAAATGCTCGGTCAGCGTCGCCGAGACCGCGTAGGACGCGAGCGTTCCCCAGGTGGTGGTGAAGTCTCGCAGATGAGCCGCCGGGGCGGCCAGCACTGCCTGGCTCGCGGCGGTGACCTGGGCGAACCCGGTCGGATCGGCTGCCTGGAGCGCGACAAACCCCCACAGTGCCGTCGCCCGCGACCCGCTCCGTACTGGTGCCGGGCCCGCCATCTCGCGGGCCCGCGCCAGGACCGGCAGCGCGGCGGCGGGTCCGTCGAGCCACCAGCGGTAGTAGCCGTGCTCGGTCTTGGCGTCCACCGCGAGCGAGAGATCGGCGTCTAGCGCCGCCGCGACTGTCTCCTCCAGGCAGTCGCAGGCCTCGCCCAGCCGCCCCGACTGCGCCAGTCCGGTGGCGTGCGCCATCAGCGCCTCGGCGCGTTCACCTGGTTGCGCGCCGGGCATGGAAACCAGCCGCTCGCTGCAGGAGATCGCCTCGCGGAACTGGCCGCCGGCCAGCAGCGCCTCACTCAGCCCCTTGAGTGCGGTCCGGCTGGCCCGGTGCCCGGCCAGCGTTACCGCCGCGCGCAGATGCTCGGTGGCCGATCCGACCGCGCCCTGGCGCAGGGCTTCCAGACCGACGCGTTCCAGTACCCCGATCGTCGCCGGATCGCCTGCGACGTCGCCGCGCATCGCGTGCCGCGCGGCTTCCCGCTCCAGTCCCTGGTCCAGCAGCACCCGGCAAGCGCGGTGATGCAGCTGATCGCGCATGGCCGAGCTGAGGTCGTCGTACAGCAGCTGCCCGAAGATGGGATGCACGAATTCGGCCAGGTGGCCGGGGACCTCGCGGACCAGGCCGCTACGGGCGAGCGCGTCGAGAGTCCGTTCAATGTTCTCTTCCTGGACCCGGGCGATCCGCGCGGCCAGGCAGGGCCGGAACCGGGTGCCGAGGACGCTGGCGGCCTGCGCGCACTTGATCACCTCGTCGGGCAGCGCCGCGAACCGGCTGAGCAGCAACGGCTGCGGGTCCGGCAGCTCCCGCGACAGCCGAGGCGAGGACAGGTCATCCCCGCGGTCGATCAGCACCGAGATCTGCTCCAGCAGCATCGGGTTTCCGCCGCAGATCTCGATGGCGCGCTCGATCGTGGACGCGTCCGCCTGGCTGGTGATCACGCGTTTCGCGGCCGCGTCGGACAGTGGCGCCAGCTCGGCGAGCCGGGCGTGGCCCGCCGCCCGCAACCGGCGCGCGATGTCGTGGGCGGCCGGGGGCCACGGCCGCAGCGTCGCGATGACCGCCACCGGCAGCCCACGGAGCCGTCGGCACAAGAATGACAGCATCGCGACCGAGTCGCTGTCTGCCCATTGCAGGTCGTCGAGGGTGAGTACGGTCGGCTCGCTGACCTCGCGCAGCCAGCGCAGCACCCGGTGGAACTGCGCCGAGCGCGCGTCGCCCACGCAGGTCTCAGCGAACGGGACCGGGCAGCCAAGCTCGTAGATGGCCTGCCCGAGAAAGCTGAACGCGACCGACGTCTCGACCGGGTCGCCGACCGCCGAACCTTCGCGGAACTTTCCCGCGGCATCTCGGCTGACCTGCCGCAGCAACGCCGTCTTGCCCAGGCCTGAGTCACCGGTGAAGAACAGCGCGCCGCCCTGCTGCTCCGCCGCGCCGCGCAGCAGGTCACCGGCCATCCGCAGCTCCGCGTCGCGTTCATACAACCGGACTGGTGACATGAACCCGCCCTCTGCGTTGCCAGCTGCCCGGCAATGTGAGGGTGCCGGGGCAGCACGCACCTGTCGACCCTAACGTTCATCTAATTACCATGGGTAACTCAGGTTCTAAACATAGAGAGCCATTTTCCCCGGCACATAAAACACAAAATAGAACATATTAATCCGACCATAACGACAGTGGCGTAATCCCCCGCCGCCCCGCCCCCCGCGGTGCCCCGCCCCCCGCGGTGCCCCGCCCCCCGCGGTGCCCCGCCCCCCGCGGTGCCCCGCCCCCCGCGGTGCCCCGCCCCCCGCG
>JBEKHI010000557.1:0-4203 GCA_050012355.1 Streptosporangiaceae bacterium
GGCTCATCCCCGACGCCAGCAGATCCAGCACCCTGCGCTCCGCACCCGGCGGAATCTTACGTCCAGGCCTCAACACCAGCACCTCTTCAGGTCAGGCGTTGCAACAATCCCCTGAGCGTGCCATCTCTGCAAGATGGCTATTTTCCACTGTCCCTGAAACGTCAGTGGCGATCGGCAGGATAGTGGGCATGAGCAGCGACATTTCGGGGGAGCTTCGCGACATAGCGGCCAGACAAGAGGGGGTGGTGTCCCGGCACCAGGCACTCGGCGCGGGTATGTCGGATGGGTCGATCATCTCGAAGGCGCGGTCGGGTCGCTGGCAGCGGATATACCCCGGCGTGTACGCGCTGTTCACTGGATCCGTGCCGCGACTCGCGCGACTTTGGGCCGTGGTGCTGTGGGCCGGTGAGCGCGCGGTGCTCAGCCACGAATCCGCCGCGGAGTTGCATGGCATGCTGCGCAGACCGGAGCGAATCCTCCATGTCAGCATTCCGCTAGACCAGCGGCTACGGCCAGTTCCCGGGGTGCGGGTGCACCGGTCGAAATACCTGCCGGATCCCGCACTGTTCCCGCCCGGCTGGCTGCCCATCACGGACCCGCCCAACACGGTGCTTGACCTGGTCCAGATCGCGGCGAACGAGGACGACCTGTGCGGATGGATCACCCGCGGTCTCAGCAAGGGCAATGTCAGCCCGGAGTCCCTGCGGGCAGCCATGGCGCGTCGATCGCGGGTGCGCGGCCGGGCCGACATCGAGAACCTGATCACCGAGGCCGCCGAGGGTACGCAGTCGCCGCTGGAGCGTCGCTACGACCACGACGTGGAGCGCGCGCACGGGCTGCCGCGGTCAAACCGCCAGGTGCCCTATCTGAAGCCGGGCGGGACGACCGGTTACCGCGACCGGTACTACGAAGCCTACGGGGTGATCGTGGAGTTGGACGGTCGGGCGGACCATCCCGACGACAGGCGTCAGGCCGACGTCGATCGTGACAACGCGGCGGTCGTCAGCGATAGCGCGGTCACGCTGCGGTACGGCTGGCGCCGTGTCCGCTGGTCGCCTTGCGGCACCGCCGCCGAGGTCGCTGGCGCCCTGCGCAAGCATGGCTGGACCGGCCGCCTTCGGCACTGCTCACCCAGCTGTGCCGCTTCCGGTGATAGTGGAAACTACCCGTCGCCAGGAGACGGGTAGTTTCCACTATCTCGCCACCGAGACCGCTAAAGCGCGCCTAGGCGCGCGTATGCCGCGCGGTACCGTTCCGCGTCGAGTTCCCAGGTCCGCTCGCGCCGCGCCCACTCGCGCGCGGCGGACCCCAGCCGCGCGCGCAACGCCGGGTCGGCCCGCAGGGTCCGCAGCCGCTCCGCGAGGGCCGCCGCGTCCAGCGGCGGGGTCAACAGGCCGGTCGAGCCGTCGGTGACGATCTCGGCGAGCGCCGCCACGTCACTGACCACGACGGGCAGTCCGCTAGCCATCGCCTCGACCGGCTTCAGCGGCGTCACGAGCTGGCATACCCGATCCGGCGTACGGGGGACCACGAACACGTCGAGGATGGCGTGATACTCGCGGACCCGACCCGGCGGCACCCGTCCGGTGAAGATGGCGTCGACGCCAAGCTCCGCCGCCCGGTGCTCCAGCGCTCCCCGCTCCGGCCCGTCCCCCACGATCAGCACCTTGACCCCGGGCAGCTGAGTGACGGCTTCCAGCAACGTCCCGATGCCCTCGTAGCCGAGCAGGCTGGAGACCTCCCCGACGACGAAATCCGACGGCCCGATCCCCAGCGACGCCCGCAACGCGTCCCCGGAAGGCAACGGCTGCAAGAAGGCCGACGACACCCCATTAGGCGCTAGCAGCACCCGATCCGGCGAGATGCCGCGGGACACGATCTCCGCCTTCATCGCCTCGCCGAGGGTGACCACCAGATCGGCCTCGACCATCGCGAGCGTCTCCAGTTCCCTGGTCCGCCGGTACACCTCGCTGCCGCGCAGGGTGTCCTCAAGCCCGGGATGCCGGGACAGCCAGGTGTCCTCCCAGAAGCCGCGGACCTCGTACACCAGCGGCAGCCCGTACCGCTCCCGCAGCGCCACGCCGATCATCCCGTTGACGTAGTTGCTGGCGGCGTGCAGCACGGCGGGCCGCAGCGACCGGACCAGCCGGGACGCCAGCTCCAGGTGCCGGGAAGCGAGCGCGTCCGCCCCCCGTGGCAAGATCCACGGCAGCAGCCGGTGGTACGGCACCCCGTCGACCGTGACCAGCGGCCTGGCGTCCAGGGCGCCGCTGGTCACCGGGAACCCGACCCGCGTCACCACCTGCGGGTCAAGGCCGAGAGAACGCTGCGCCAGCGCGATCTCCTGGGTGCGGACGGTATAGCCCGCGTTCGTGGTGGGCAACGCGTCGGTGACGATGTGCAGCACCCGGCCCGACACGCCCGACACGCCCGGCCCGGAGGGGAGTGTGTAGAACGAGGGATCGAGCAAGCGTCGTTCCGCCGCGAAGACATCGGTAAGCTGACCCTCACGGCGCGCGAGGCGTGCGGCGAGCAGTGGTCCGGCGCGATGGCCGTCCGGGAGGCGCGTGAGCGCCGACCTGGCGACCTGGGGCTGGTCCACGGCCAGGCTGAACGCGGCAAGCTCGGCTGGGCGAGCCTCCAAGGAGGCGAGCGCGGCGCGGCGCTCCCCCGCGGTCCACAGTACGGCGGCACGGCCGTACGGCCCGGCCAGGCGGACGAGTCCGCGTAGCGGGGCTGGTGTGGCCCGCGCGGCGAGCACGACCGCCCGAACGGGATCGTCGGCGATGTGCCGGAATGCCACCGAGGCCGCGAGCGTCAAGGCCCGGATTCGCTGTACAGTCACGGCGGCAGATAGTAGCGGGAAGAGGGAAGGCATTGCACACGACCGTCACCCATGTGCTCGGCGCCCGGCCGAATTTCGTCAAGGCCGCGCCGGTGATCTCCGCACTCGCCGCGTCCGGCCTGCCACAGCGCGTGGTGCACACCGGCCAGCATTACGACGAACGCATGTCGGACATCTTCTTCACCCAGCTCGGCTTGCCCGAGCCGGACGTGAACCTGGGTGTCGGGTCCGGGAGCCACGCCAGGCAGACCGCCGAGATCATGATCGGGATGGAGGAGGAATTCACCAAAAACCCTCCAGCCATCACGGTGCTGTACGGGGACGTGAACTCCACGATCGCCGCCGGGCTGGCCGCCGCCAAGCTGCACATCCCGTCCGCTCACGTCGAGGCCGGGCTGCGCAGTTTCGACAACACGATGCCGGAAGAGATCAACCGGCGGCTGACCGACCAGTTGGCAGACCTGCTGTTCGCCACCTCCCCCGAGGCGATCGGTTACCTCGCCAACGAGGGCCGGCCGGTCAGCGCCGTGCACTTCGTCGGCAACCCGATGATCGACACGCTGCTCAAGAACCTGGACAAGTTCGACGCCGAGACGGCGAAGAACACGTACGGCCGGTACGTCGCCGCCACGCTGCACCGGCCCGCCAACGTGGACGACCCCGAGATCGCCGCGCGGCTGGTCAAGGCGCTGCATGACGTGGCCAAGCAAATCGACGTGGTGATCCCGCTGCACCCGCGGGGCCGCGCCACGCTGGAAGCCGCCGGGCTCACCCAGCATCCGGGAATCCACGTCATCGATCCGCTCGGCTACCTGGAGTTCATGGGGCTGGTGCGCGGCGCCGCCGCCGTCGTCACCGACTCCGGCGGGGTGCAGGAAGAAACCACCTTGCTGCGCGTCCCGTGCCTCACGCTGCGGCCAAACACCGAACGACCGATCACCATCAGTAGCGGCAGCAATAAGCTGGTGACGATGGACAACCTGACCGCGGAAGTGCTGGCGGCCTGCGACGCCGGACCCTACGACGGCGAGCTGCCGCCGCTGTGGGACGGCAAGGCCGGCCCCCGGATCGCGCGGATCATCAAGGACTGGATGTCATGACCGACCTGACGATGGGCGGCCCGGAGACGCCGGCTGCCGACGATGACGACGATCTTGAGCAGGCCGGCCTGATAGCCGAACGGGAGCGGCTGTCCAGGACGCTGCGCGATACCCGGCTGCAGCTGGCGATGACCGAGGCACGGCTGGCCGCGCTCGAGGGATCCATCACCCAGCAGCTGGGCAAGGCCCTGGTCAACGCGGCCAAGCGGCCGTGGCCGCGCGGCGCGCAGCTCCCGCGTGACCTGCTGAAGCTGTGGC
>JBEKHI010000558.1:0-4191 GCA_050012355.1 Streptosporangiaceae bacterium
GACCCCACTGACTACGCCAGTAGCTACAGCGTAGAAGTCTCGCCCAACGGGTCAACCTGGTCCGTGGTAGCCGCTTGTACGGGCACCGGCACACCGGAAGTCGTGAGCTTCTCCACCCAGACCGACCAGTACGTGGAAGTCGTGCTGAGCGCGCCCACCCCGACGGACTGGTGGTCGATGGAGTACTTCGACGTTTACTCCGCCAGCGACGAGCCCTTCGGCGGGACGCCCGCCGTCGTGCCGGGGACGGTGCAGGCGGCAAACTATGACACCGGCGGGCAGGACGTGGCTTACAACGTCACCTCGGTCAACGGCTCCGCGAACGGCTACCGCTCGGACGGGGTCGACCTTGAGGACACCGCGGACACGCAGGACACCAGCGCGGCCGGCGGCGCCTACGACATGGGCTGGACGACGGCCGGGCAGTGGTTCAACTACACCGTCGATGTCGCAACGGCAGGCACCTACACGGTTAGCTTCCGGGTGGCCTCGCCGTACGGGATCACCGATGCGCTGCATATCGTCAACTCTTCCGGGACCAACCTGACCGGCGCGGTCGCCGTCCCGGACGCCGGCGGCTACGAGACCTGGACCACGGTTACCGCCACCGTCACCTTGCCGGCTGGCGAGCAGACGCTGACGGTCGATCAGGACTCCAACGGCTGGAACTTCCACTACATGACCTTCACCTAGGGATCGGGCGAGCCGGCGGGCCGGAAAGGCCACGGTGGCCAACAGGGAGACCCGGCGGAGGCCCTTACGAGCCGAGGGCTATAGCGAAGATGTGCATGGCTGTGACGCCCACGCCGATGTTGTTGCTGATGTCGGGAAGGACGATGGATGCGACCGTTCTTGATGGGTCGACGGGGACCGTGGTGGCATAGACATACATGTTGAGCGCCTGGGAGGAACCGCTGGCGCTGTTGCGGTAGGGCATGGTTGCCACGGCCGTGTCCCCGTTGCCGGGACCGCCGGCCCAGTCGTTGAAGGACAGCGTCTGGGTCGAGGAGGTGCCGTCGGTGTAGTTGATGACGATCGTTCCCTGCGAACCGCCGGAGGTGGAGGAGCCGAGCAGGCCAAGCGTGGTCGCTCCCGGCGTTCCGTTCACGAGCATGACCTCGCCGGCCGCAAGGATGTTGTCCGGGGCGCAGGAGGCAACGCTGGGCCAGGTGAAGGTGAGGCCGTCGGCGGTGACCGTGGCGCCGGGGGTCAGTCCGGCGTTGGCAAGGCCCGTCGCCGAGTAGCTGTATCCGCCGCCGTCGTAGTCGGCACAGCCCTGGTCGCTGTCCGGTGAGATGCCGATGTTGTCGTAGTAGTCCGCGGGGTTAGCCGTCGGGGTGATTTGCAGGACGGGGCTGTCGGACACGGCGCCACTGGAGGTGACGACGGTTACCGAGGCAGGCGTGCCCGGGTAGACGTGCAACTCGCCGTTGGCGGGGACAGTGAAGGTGATGGCCGTGTCGCTCCAGGAATCGACCTGGACGGCTGGGGTGCCCGCGGCGCCCCAGTCAATCCCGTTGTCGGAGAAGTCAACGTAACCGTTTCCCTGTGTAGCGCCGAAACCGGTTCCTGCCACCGTCACCTGCTGCCCGGCCGAGGCTGTTGCCTGGTTCTCCAATTGCGCCACGGGCGGGGTCATCGCCTCGGCGCCGGTCCCGACCGCGAAGATGCGCATCTCATCCGGGGCAGCCGGTGACGGAAGCGTCACGCTGGTAAGCGTCTTGCCGGGGTCAACTGGGAGCGCGGCGTAGAAGACGTAGGTGTTGTCAGCGTCCTGACCGCTGCTGCACGTGTCGCAGTTGCCGTAAGGCATCGTGGCGACCACCTGGTTGCCGTACGACGGCGTCGCTGATCCAGCGTTGAGGGTCCACTCGGATAGCCCCAGCCAGTACTGTGCGGAGGTGCCGTCGGAGTAGTGCAAGGTGGCGATGCCCCGGGCGGGGCCGCCCGTCGCCGATCCGAGGAACCCGAGAGTCTGGGTTCCGGCCGGGGCGTTCACCATGACCTGTTGTCCATGGGCAATGGCGTTGTCCCGGTAGCCGGGGGCGGGCAGCGGCCAGGTGAAGGTAACGCCGCTTACGGTCACGGGCTTGCCCGCGCTCAGCCCGGCCGCCGCGAGGGCCTGGGCCGAGTAGCTGTTGCCGTCCTGGTCGAAGTCGGCGGCCCCCACGTCGGTGTCGTTGGAGATCCCGGTGTTATTGAAGGCGGCGAGGAGGCTGTCCGGCTGGGCCACCAGCACGGTCAGGTCGAGCGACTGCCGGATGTCACCGGCAAAGACAGCACGCACTGTATAGAAGGTCTGGGGTACCGACGTCGCCGCGCTCACCGACACCGAAGCGGTACTCCTCGCGTGGGGCGGGACCGTGATGTTCACAGACGAGGGGGTCACCGTGAGCCCTGCCGGAGGGATCAGGCTGACGTGAGCGACCTGGGGACGGCTGGTGGTGTTCGACGCCGCTACCCGTACGGTGGTGCTGCCGCCGGGCGCCACCGTCACGCGGTGGCTGGGGAAGTACCCGATCACTGGCGGCTGTGGCGCGGGGTGAAGGAGCATCGCCAGGTTCACGGCGTTAGCCATCGCCTGGTAGCCCGCGTCGTTGGGGTGCAGATGGTCACCACTGTCATAGGGCGGATAGAACATTTCCGGATCGCTGGGATCAGCGGTTGCCTTAGCGAAATCGATGACTCCGTCGAAAGCCCCGCTCGTACGTATCCACCTGTTCACTACCTCCCGTGTGTGCTCCCTCTCCGGCGACCAGGTGGAGGCTCCCTTGAACGGGGTCAGCGTGCCGCCGAAAATCTTCAGCCCGGCGGCGTGGGCCTGGGCGATGAGTTGCTTGTAACCGACGATGATCTGGCTGGCCGTGGCGCCCGAGCCGATGTCGTTGATCCCCTCCAGGAGGATCACGTCCTTTACGCCGGCCTGCCCCACGGCGTCGCGTTCGAACCTGTGCAAAGCACTGACGCCAGCCCCGCCCTCGTCTTGCAGGACCTCGTTGCCGGCTATCCCCTCGTCCGCGACGCTCATCGTCGCCCCGGGGCGGGCGTCCAGCCGCCGGGCCAGATCGTTAGGCCACCGCTCGTTGGCGTTTACGGTCGACTGGTAGCCGTCGGTGATCGAGTCGCCGAATGCGACCACGGTGCCTTGGACCTGTGGCCGGGTTGTCACCTCGACGCCGTCCACGTAATACCACTGGTTCAGTAGGCCATAGGCAGCCGTAGTCGGGTCCATGACGTTGTCGGTGCCCTGGGTCACGTAATTCACCTGCTGCGCGTCCGGATGCCCGCTCTGCTCGCCATCATCATGAGGCACATAAACGCTGACCGCGAGATCATGCAACGGGGGGACCGTCAGGTCGACCGGATCGCTAACAACTTCGGCGCCTTGGGGAATCGTGACTGAACGCTGACCGGAAAAGGTCAGCGGCACGATGGGGCCGGTGATGTTCCCCTGCGAATCGGAGACTCCGATGGACGCGTCGCCGAACTCATATGGCTGGGAGCCAAATGTATTAGTCAAGCGAACGCGAACAGTGTTCCCTCCCACCGAGCTGAAAACTATGTCGCGTACAGTGCCGGTGAAGTGGGCGTCGCCCATATCCACGGGGCTTGCGCTCCACGTGGTCACCCAGTGGTCATCTTGCCGCTGTGACGCCGTCGAACGGGGCTGGGATGCTGTCGCATGGTTACTGCCGCCCGGGCTGGCGAATGCAGGAGAGGACCCGAGGGCCAGGCTGAGAAGCAATGCGCCAGAGAACAAGGAGTAGCGCCTCAGGAACCGACTACTAACCATGTGTCCCACCTACTGTCGGAATTAGATAGGAACCGCAACTATTTCTATGAGGTCGTGTACAGCTGGACAAGACCGCACGGCGAAGATGGCCGGAGGTGGCCACGTCGGCGGGCTCTCCTCCTGTGCGGCTCGAATACTCGATTGAGTGGCCGACCTGCGCTTTGCCGGCAGTCGTGACGTGGTGCTTGTTAGCTTGCCGGGTGCGGTACGTGTGGGGTCTGCGTCCGCCCGGCCGGCGACATTCGCTCACTGGCCCGAAAAATAGACCTCCGGTGGGCGCGGCAGCGGAGCGTTCCTGGTGGGTGCTGCACTACCAAGAAAAGCCTGGTTCATCCCGGGGGGATGGTCGCGGTGGCGTGAAAGTGGCGCGGGCTGCGGGTCGTGGCGTGCCGCTGCCG
>JBEKHI010000559.1:0-4188 GCA_050012355.1 Streptosporangiaceae bacterium
GGAACCGTCCCCGGGAGCTTAGGGCATGATACGAAGCAGCTTTTCGGTCTCGGGAGGCAGCTGGCTGCGCTCGTCGAGCCAGCCGACGATCTGCTCGATGGCATCCCAGGCATCATCCACAAGACGGCAGGCTAGCGCCGAGTGGTCAGGGCAGCACGACAACTTTCCCGGTGGCTTGGTTGTTTTCCATGTAGCGGTGGGCCGCGACGATGTCGTCCAGGCTGAAGACCCGGTCCAGGTTGGGCCGGTAGACGCCGGCTTCGACCTGGTCGATGACTCGCCGCATCATGGTCGTGCCCGCGGTGCCCTTGATGTTGTCGCTGTGGAAGGCCGTGAGCTTGGTCCCGGACGGGATCATGGCCACCGGTTCGAAGTCCGGGATCAGCCACCCGCTGAGGGTGCCCGTCATGCATACCGTCCCGCCCCGGCGGACCAGGCGCAGCGAGTCGACGGCCGTGCTCGTCCCGATGAGATCCAGGACATAGTCCGGACCCTGCGGCCAGATCGCGTGCACGCTCGCCGCCAGCGACCCGCCGTCATCGACGAGTACATGGTCGACACCAGCCGCCGTCAGCGCGCCGGTCTTGCTTTGCCGCCGGGTCGTGGCAGCGGTTGTGACACCGTAGCCGGACGCGATCGACGCCGCCGCCATCCCTACCGATGAGGTCCCGCCGCGGATCAGCAACCGCCCCTGGCCGCCCGGCACGACGCCCAGTGCGTCGAGCGAGCCCTGCGCGGTCAGGTACGTCTCAGGCAGCGCGGCCAAGACCTCCCACGGCAGCGTGGTAGTGGCCGGCATCAGCAGCGAGTTCGGCAGCAGCGCGTACTCCGCATAGCCGCCGTCGAACTCCCGTCCCATCTCACCCATCACCGCCGCCACGGTCGTCCCATCCGGCAGCATGGGATCGGTCGAGGCTGCCACGATTCCCACGCATTCGATCCCGAGCACCCGCGGGAACTTCACGTTCGGGGAATGCCCCTGCCGGGTCCTCAGCTCTGACCGGTTCAAGCCCGCGCCCTTTACCTGCACCAGGCTCCAGCCCTCCCGGATCGCTGGTACCGGCAGCTCACGGATCTGCAGGACCTCCGGGCCCCCCGCCCGGGCGCAGACCGCCGCTCGCATTGTCGTGCTCATCTCACAGTGAAGATTTTCGCGCATACCTCCACTGTCACTGCCAAGCCGTGTGGCTGGCCACCGATAGGATGCCAACCTATGCCTGTTGGCCGCCAACTCCCCCGATCTGGCCCGACGTCACGTCTATGGCCGTCCGGAGGGGTACATCTGTGGCCGTCGGGGGGAACAAGCTCAGCGCATTCCCATCCACGCGGACAACTGGTGTACGCGGCCCGTGGCGTCCTGTCGGTGCACACCGAACGTGGCACGTCGATCGTTCCCGCCAACCGGGTCGCATGGACCCCGGCCGGGGTCACCCATTACCACCGCGCTCACGGCCAGACCGATATGCGGATCCTCTTCCTGCCAGCGTCCCTGACCCGGCTCATACCGGGCCATCCGGCCGTGTTCATGGTCTCGGACCTCGCCCGCGAAGTCCTGCTCACCCTCACGGGCCCGCGCAACTACGACCCGGCCGCGAGCGGCTGGGACCGGGCCGCGCTCGCTCGCCTCCGCCGGGTACTCGTCGATGAGCTGCACGAAGCTCACGAGCAGCAACTGCAACTGCCGGAACCACGCGATGACCGGCTGCAGGCCATCGCGCAGATGCTGTATGAGCGACCCGCCGACAACACCTCGCTGGCCGAACTGGGGCAGACAATCGGTGCCAGCACCCGCACTCTCAGCCGGCTGTTCCGCAACGAGCTCGGCATGACCTTCTATCAATGGCGCACGCAACTGCGCGTCTACCACGCACTCGTCCTGCTCGCCGACGGCCACGACACGACCCACGTCGCCCACGCCTGCGGCTGGTCGAACCCCAGCGGCTTCATCACCGCCTTCACCAGCATCATCGGCACTACCCCGGGCCGCTACCGAAACAGTCACTAGTGCCGGCCAGGAAAACCGTTCGACGGCTAGGCGCAGTCCTGGCACAGTGCGCACTATGACCGACTTCGAGCTCCTGACCGCGGCGGACATACCGCTCATGCAGGGTCTGGCGCAGCGGGTCACCGCCATCCGCCCGGACCTGATCAGCGCCGACGCGTCGTACGGTGAGCTGGCCTGGATCTGGGGCCAAGGGCACGCCGCCTACGGCGCGACCTGGCCGCGTCGGCTGTGGTTCTCTGGCGACGATCTGGTGGCGTGGGCCTGGGCCCTTCTTCCGCGCCAGGTCAGGCGCGATGACGGGTCGGTCACGGACGTCACCGGTGCCTCGCTGGCGTACCAGGTCCATCCCGGCCACACCGAACTGGTCGACGAGGTGATCGACTGGTACGACCGCGCGGCGGCCGGCCTCGAGCGCACGGTGCTGCCGACAGCCGCCGAAGAGTTCGCCCTGAAGCGGTGGGCGGCGCACGGCTATGAGACCGACGTGGCGGCGCTCGGCGATAGCGGCGACTGGACCCAGCTCAACGAACGGGACCTCACCGATGTGGAGCAGCCGGTGCTGCCGACCGGATTCCGGTTCCGCACCGCCGACGAGGCCGGACCGGAGGCGGCGGTCCGTGCCCATGTGGACGCCTGGGCTCCCTCGACTTACACGGCCGAGGGCTACGAGGGCGTCCGGCAGACGGCGGCCTATCGCGGCGACCTGCACGTCCTGGTGGAGGCGCCGGACGGGACAATGGCATCCTCGACGATCATGTGGCTCGACGAAGCGAACAAGAGCGTCGAGTTCGAGCCGGTCGGAACGCATCCGGCTTACCGGCGGCTCGGGCTGGCGGGGGCGATGATGCTGCACGGGATGCATCTGGCGCGGGCGGCCGGGGCCACTCACGCGACGGTCGTCTGCCTGGGCGCGCCCGGGCATCCCGCGGCGCGCGGACTGTACTACGGCCTCGGATTCCGGGAACTCTCGCGGGACGCGCCGCTGATCAAAACCAAGACCGCGGGCTGAGGACCGGTCGTTCGGGTAGTCACCGGACCTCAGCCCCCTGCGTTCGCTTACGAGCTGACGGGTGCTACCTCGACCTGGCCGGCAGCCGCCTGAATCTGTTTTGGTGGGATGGGGCGGAGGTCAAGGCAGCAAGCGAAGACCCCAGCGATGGGTCATCGATGGCGCTATTCCGCTATCGATGACCCATCGCTGGGCCCGGTGCCGCAGGCCGGACCCGCACAGCTGACCGATATACGGCTTTTACCCCGCTGTGCGGCGCGGTGCGACACACCGCAAACTCTGGAACGTTGCCCTACGGCACCGGCAAGCCCACGCTGGCCAGAGCCGCTCCGGATGCCGCACTCAAGCGACACCCGCCCGCCGGGCGGCAGCCTCCCACGCGCCCGCATCGCCGGACGGCGAGTAGGAACGTAGCGCGAGACCGCCTTGGCGCAGCAGCGCCCGCATTCCGTCCAGGGAACCGGGCGCCGCCCCCTGCGCACGGGCCTGCACCAGCGCGTTGCCCAGCGCCGTGGCCTCGGCCGGGCCGGCGATCACCGGCAGTCCTAGCGCGTCCGCGGTGAGCTGGCAGAGCAGCTCGTTGCGCGAACCGCCGCCGACAATGTGCACCACGTCGGCGTGCTGGCCGGCCAGCGACTGGGCGGTGAGCAGTGCGCGCCGGTAGGCCAGGGCCAGGCTGTCAAGGACGCACCGGACGGTCTCCGCGGGGTCGGAGGGGGCGGCGAGTCCGCGTGAGGTCAGCCACGAGGCGATGCGGGATGGCATGCCGCCGGGCGGCAAGAACACCGGATCGTCCGGGTCGATGACGAACCGCAGCGGTTTCGCCGCGGCGGCCGAGGCGAGCAGCGGCGTCAGCGACGGCGAGCCCCAGTCGCGCAGGCACTCTTGCAGCAGCCACAATCCAGTCACGTTGCGCAGGTACCTGATGGTCCCGTCGATTCCCGCCTCGTTGGTGAAATTGGCCCGCCTGCTCGCTTCCGAGAGCACCGGGGCGGTTAGCTCAAGGCCGGCCAGCGACCAGGTACCGGAGGAGATGTAGGCGAAGTGCGGTCCGGTAGCCGGCACGGCGACCACCGCGGACGCCGTGTCGTGCGACCCGACCGCGATCAGGGGTATCCCACCGGGGACATCGGCGGTGATCGGCCCGATCACGGCCCCCGGCTCGCGCAACGGC
>JBEKHI010000560.1:0-4165 GCA_050012355.1 Streptosporangiaceae bacterium
AGCTCAGCCGTCGCGCGTCCGGCCACCGTGAAGGAGCCAGCGGGCGTTCCCAACCCGGTTGAGTTCAACGGGGTGCCGACGGTCGGGGCGCTGTTCTTCACCACCGGCGGTAAGGCGCACTTCTGCACCGCGAGCGCGGTGACCGGCGCTGCCGGTGATCTGGCGCTTACGGCGGCGCATTGCGTCTACAGCGGCGGCTACGTGACCAACGTGGCCTACGCGCCGGAATGGCACAGTGGCGACAGCCCCTACGGCCTATGGCCGATCCGGATGATCGTGGTCGCGCAGGGCTGGGTCACCGCACAGAACCAGGACCTCGACTTCGCCTTTCTCATCCTGACCCGACAAGACACGAGTTCCATCGTCTCGGTCACCGGAGGGCTCCGCCCGGGATTCAGCGCCGGGTACAAGCACGCGATCCACGTCATCGGCTACAACGACACGGGCAGCAAACCGATCGTGTGCGGCACGACGAGCGCCGAGTTCACCGCCACCCAGCTGGAGTTCTACTGCAACGACTACTGGGACGGCACCAGCGGAGGTCCCTGGATCCTGGACTACAACGGGACCACCGGGGCCGGAATCGTGTTCGGCGATATCGGCGGGTACGAGCAGGGCGGCGACTACCCCTGGGAGTCCTACAGTCCCTATTACGCCGCGTCGACCGAGTCGTTGTACCAGGCGGCCGAGCGGGACGATCTGGCGATCAGCCGGACGATCGAGCCCGGGTAGCCTGCTATCTCGTGGCCAACCGTGAGCTGGTAATCCTGGGGACAGCGAGCCAGGCGCCCACCCGGCGCCGCAACCACAACGGGTATTTCCTGCGCTGGGACGGCGCTGGTCTGCTGTTCGACCCGGGCGAGGGGACCCAGCGGCAGATGCTGTTCGCCGGGGTGACGGCCCACCAGATCACGCACCTGTGCGTCACCCACTTCCACGGCGACCATTGCCTCGGCCTGCCCGGCGTGATCCAGCGGATGGCGCTGGACCGCGTTCCGCATGTCGTCGAGATCTGCTATCCGGCGGCGAGTGAGGACGTCTACTGGCGGCTGCGGCACGCCGGCCTGTTCCATGACACGGTGCGACTGAATGAACACCCTGTCCATAACGACGGTCCGCTGCTGCCCGGACCGCCCTTCGACCTCGAGGTGCGGGCGCTGTCGCATCCGGTCCCGACGTTCGGCTACCGGCTCATCGAGCCGGACAGCCAGCGGATGCTCCCTGACGAGCTCGCGGCGCGCGGGATCTCCGGGCCAGAAGTCGGCGAACTGCAGCGGGCGGGCTCGCTGCGGGGCGTCACCCTGGAGGAGGTGAGTGAGCCCCGGCCTGGCCAGCGGTTCGCCTTCATCATGGACACCAGGCTGTGCGACGCCGCCTTCGAGCTGGCGCGGGACTGCGATCTGCTGGTCTGCGAGTCGACCTTCGCCTCGGCCGAGGAGGCGCTCGCCACCGAGTGGGGGCACCTGACCGCTCGCCAGGCAGGCAGAATCGCCGCCGAGTCCGGAGCTGGGTCGCTGGTGCTTACGCACTTCTCCCAGCGTTATGAACGCGGCGACGATTCGCGCCTGCTAGCCGAGGCTGCTGAAGAGTTCGGTGGTGAGATCACGCTGGCGTCAGACCTGGACGTGGTTCCGGTACCGGCGCGGCGCTAGCCGTGGCCGCGCGGCGGCGGGTCAGCGTCAGGAGGATGCCACCCGCTGCCCAGACCGACAGCACCGTCCAGGGGACGGCGGCGGCCGCGCCGCCGAAGTATGCGACCGAGCGCAGCAAGGTGGCGACCGCACCGGTGGGCAGGTACTGCCCGATGGTTCCCCAGACGCGGGGCAGCATCTGCGGTGCGCTGCTCATGCCGGAGAACGGGTTGCCCACCATCATGATCACCACTCCGCCGATGACGACGCCCACCATCGTTTTGCCAAAATGGCTTGCCACGTGGGCGAGGCCGGACACCGCCGCGGCGACGGCCAGCACGGCGAGGCCGGTGGCGGCGCTCAGGACGATGAAGTTACCGGGGATGATTCCGAGCCAGCTGTGCGCGATGGCGATCGTCGCGGCGCCGCCGCCCGCGGCGTAAATGAGCAGCGCCGGTATCCGGTGCGAGACGCGGCGGATGCGCAAGCCGAGCATGATGCCGCCCATCAGGCTGGTGATCATCAGCGGCAGCACGGTGAAGCCGAAGCCCGCGCCGGTCGGGTCGGCCGCCGACCCTGGAACGACGTTGCTGATGTCGGGCTGCTGGATACCGTCCAGGTGGTCGGCCAGGGTGGTGAGGACGCTCGCCGCGGCCGGGCTCGCGGCCGAGGCGATGAGCACTTTCGGTGTCGCGGCGTCGAGGACGATGGCGCCGTAGGCAACGCGCCTGTCGATATCGCTCTTGGCCTGCGCTTGCGTCGTGACCGGGACCACGCGGAAGGCGCCCGGGTGGGCCCGGTCAAGCTCGGCCGTCACGGCGGCGACTGCTTTCGCGGGTCCCGCGACGGCGATGGGGAGATCGCGGGGCGCCGTGCTGGCGGCCGACCACGCGTAGGCGCTGACCATCACGGCCTGGATGACGATCATGGCGATGGTGAGCAGCACCGTTCCGAGCGTTTCGCTACGGGCGGCGTGGCGCGGTGCGTTCCGGTGCGGGGGAGTCTTGAGCGGTGGTGCCTGAGCGATCATGGCGACTGTCCTTCGTTAGTAAAGCGGACGTCCGTTCTCTTACATTTTGCCTCGGGTGGCGATGGCTTTTCAAGACGAACGTTCGTTTTATATACTGACGGCATGCCCAAGGTCAGCCAGGAGCACATGGAGCGGCGACGCCAGCAGATCCTCGCCGCCGCGAAGGAATGCTTCACCAAGGACGGGTTCCACGGGACCTCTATGCAGGACATCTTCCGGGCATCCGGCCTGTCGGCCGGGGCCGTCTACCGGTACTTCCCGAGCAAGCACCTGCTGATCAAGGCACTTGCGGATGAAACGCTGACTTCGGCGCTGGCGCCGGTCGACGTCGAGGAGAAGCCGGGGGACGCCGGGGAGATGCTGAAGGTGATCGCCCGCGGGCTCGGCAACGGCGGGTCGCTCGCCGAGGCGGGCGCGATCGCGGTGCAGGTCTGGGCCGAGGCGTTTCGCGACCCGGAGATGGCGGCCATCGCGCGTGACGTGCTCGGGCTGTTTCTCGGCCGGATCGAGGGGTGGCTTCCGGACGGCGCGCCTCCGGAGATGGCCCGGCTCATCCTGGCGACGCTGCAGGGGTTCGTGATCCAATCGGGGATTTTCGGTGACGTGACGCCCGAATTGATCGCCTCGGCCGCTGACGCGACCTTTGGTTGTCCGTGACCCAGTTCACATTGCGGGCAGTCCGCCGGCTGGGATAACTTAGGTAAGCCTTACCTACCCCTTCAGGAGGACCCGGAGCATGTACGTGTGCGTGTGTCACGCCGTCACCGAGGACGACGTCCTCCGGCACGTGACGGCGGGGGTCGGGACGGCGAAGGAGATGCGGACCGCCTGCGGCATGGGCCCCGGTTGCGGGCAGTGTGTCCGGCGGATCTGCGCCCTGCTGGACGAGTGCGCGCCCGCGGGGGCGTGTGCACTCGTCGGCCTGACCAGTGTGTCGGAGCCCGCCGCCGCCTGACCCTCATGGCAAGATAACCGCCATGCAAGGTGACGTCGACGTAATCGCTGTTCTGAACGAGCAGCTCACAGCCGAGCTAACGGCCATCAATCAGTATTTTCTGCACGCGAAGATGCAGGAAAACTGGGGCTATACCAAGCTGGCCAAGCACACCAGAGCCGAGTCCTACGACGAGATGCGGCACGCGGAGCGGCTCGCCGAGCGGATCTTGTTCCTCGAGGGCCTGCCGAACTTCCAGCGGATCAGCCCGCTCCACATCGGCCAGACGGTGCCTGAGCAGCTGCGGGCAGACCTGGTCGTCGAGATGGAGGCGGTCGCCCGGCTCAAGTCGGGAATCGACCTGATGCGGTCCCGCAGTGACGTCACCTCGGCCCGGCTGTTCGAGGACATCCTCGACGACGAGGAAGAGCACATCGACTACCTGGAGACCGAGATCGCTCTGGTGGACGCGCTCGGTGAGCCGCTCTACCTGCAGCGGTACGCCCAGGTTCCCGACGGAGACTTACGGGCCCGTCATCGTGGCGAGGTTGAAGGACGCGTCCTTAGCGG
>JBEKHI010000561.1:0-9250 GCA_050012355.1 Streptosporangiaceae bacterium
AGCCCGCGGGCTTCCCACCGGGACGGAGCTCGTCCTGGAAACCGACGACGTGACCGCTGAGCGAGACCGGATCGTCGCGGCTGGCTGGCCGCTGGATGAGGACCTCACCGAACGTCCCTGGGGTCTCACCGACTTCCGGATATACGACCCTGACGGTTACTATCTGCGTGTGACGGCCAAGCCCACGTCGTGAGCACCGCAGTAGCTACAGACAACCGCCGAGGGCAGTGACCGTTCCGCGCGCATGACGCCGTTCGGCGTCACCGTCGGCCGCGCCGCATCGCCCCGGTAGGCTCGCAAGCGTGCCGGAGGACGTAACCACCCAAGAGGCCGCTCGCTTGGCAATGTCCTGCAAAGTGATGGAGCGAGCCACGTCGTTGGGTAGATGGATGGACGCCAGCGGGCCACTGCCGGTCACTCCCGGACGTGTGCTTCGCAAGCCAGACGTTCCGGCCGCCGCGGCAGCGATCGGCGTGCCGGTGCCGGCAAAGTTTCGTACGGCAGCCGATCTCGCCGCCATACAGATCCCATGGTCCCTCGCGGTGGCCCTGGACCTGGTGCGGATCGGCGACGGAATGGTGAGCGCGGGCCAGGGATTGGGCGCCTGGCCGCCCGATGACGAGATGCTTCTGGATGCCTGGTTCGCCAGCCTGACCGCACCCGGCGGGAAGGAACCCGCCGAGACAGACCTGTTCGCGGTTATCAAGACGATGGATGACGGATTCTCGCCGACGGACCGAGGATTCGCATGGGAGACAATCGGCACGTTGCAGACCCTGATCCACGAGTTCCACGCCGATTCCGGCCTGGTCTGGGGAGCGCACCAGGTAGGGACGGTCATCGCGCGGCTCGAGCTTTTCGGTGTGATCGACGGACCGGCGATCACACCGCTCGGCGCCTGGGCCGCGGGTCGGCTGAGGACCCGAGTGGCCGGTCCCAGCCCGGAGTTGAGCCCCGCCGAGCTCATCGCCTACCTCGGCACGCTTCCGGATGACAAGATGAACAGGCAGGCGTGGGCCTGGCTTGACAAGCAGCCCGACTCACTCCAGGCGGCCAGGGATGTCCTACGGGCCGGGTCGTCGATGGAGCCCGACAAACGGTGGATCGCCTCCTACGTCGTCGAACTGTTCGGCGACGAGGCGGTGCCCCTGTGGCGGGAGATGCTCGCCGACCCAGGGATCGGGCCACATGCCGCCTACGAACTCTGGGAACAAAATGCCGGGCCGGAGCCGACCGACACCCAGTGGCTGTGGCTCGCGGTCGAGTCAGCGGCGCGGGCGCTCGCCATCGAAGGCCCCAACGCGGCGGTCACGGTCCTGCGGGAGACGCTACCCGCGGAGAAACTCCCCGTCGATGATCTAGACCACCGGCTCGCCATCGTGCGCGCGACCGATCACCCCAGCGCTCGGGCACTCGCCGACGCCATCACCGATTATGTCGCCGAGTCGGGCACCGCGTCGCTCGCGGTGAATCAGGTGCTCCAGCTCAAGGTGACGCTCAAGCACTTTCGCCCGCCCATCTGGCGGACGGTCCTGCTCCCCGCCGATGCCTATCTCAGCGACCTTCACCAGGTTATCCAGGTGCTGTTCGGCTGGGACGGCGACCATCTGCACATGTTCTACGGAGACGGGTCACGGTACAGCGACCCGTCCTTCGACCTCGAAGAGACGCTGGACGAGTTCAGCATTCGAGCGGAACAAGTTCTGGCCGCCGGGAAGCTCAGCTATGAGTACGACTTCGGCACGGGCTGGACCCACGAGATCACCCTGCAGAAGAAGCTGCCGCGATCGCCGGGCACCGCCTGCCCCGTGTGCGTGAAGTTCAGCGGTAACTCGCCTGTGGAGTATCCGGAGTACGACGAGAACGACGAATACGTCGAGCAAGAGCCCGAACCTTTTGACCTTGCGGCGGTGAACCAGGACCTTGCCCAGCTCAGCGCGGGAGAGCAAGGTCACCACGGGGACTGGGCATCGTCGTTATGGAGCAAAAAGCGTGACGGGGGCGGCCCGGGCCCCGCCTGCCTGACGGAGACCGGCTGTCACTCCCTTCTGGCGCCGGAATGTCGGTGGCGGGTGGCAGAATCGTGGACGGTCGGAGTTGGTTGCGGCGCGGAGGGGCTCTGGACATGGGGAAGGCCAACAGGCAGCGGCGGCTGAACAAGCAGAAGGAGCGCCAGCGGCGGCGCGCCGAGCGGGGGCCATCTCGCGGATCGGAACCGGGACGGGGATACCAGCCCTCGCAGAAGGAACTGGTGGCCTCCATGATCTCCGAGGCGGTAGCAGCAGTCTGCCGCGGCGACCAGGACGCCTACGGTGCCAGGCTCCGGCAGCTCGCGGATGAGCGGACACCTGCGTGGACGCAGGCGATCAGCCGGAGCCTCGTTGAATTCCTGCGGGTGTCGGTGACGGCCGCCTGGCGGCGCGGCTGGCAACCAGCCGAGCTGGCCCGGCACGTCGGCCGGGAGCTTTCAGGCGAGCACGTGCCGGTGATCGCGGACATGATCGCCGATGAGATGCGCGGCTACGCCGCCGCCACCGTGGACACCCGGTGGGCCGCCCAGGTGGCCGCGCTTAGCGCCGCATCGCCCGAGACCGGCACATCCGGAAACGGGGTCTGGTGGGGTAACGACGCCGAGTACCTGCACGCCTCGCAGAAGCTGGCGGGCGACGCCGGGCTGCGCGGGGTTATCGCCATCGCGATCGAGACGGTGCACGTGCTCCAGCATCTCGTAGCGCTGGAACCGCTGCTTCCCCGGCCCGGAACTGCCCGGCCGACCGCGCCGGAGCGGACCGAGCCTGTGGATGAACGGCTGCTAAGCAGGATCCGCGCACTGCTGGCCAAGGCGGAATCGACCGAGTTCACGGCGGAAGCGGAGGCCCTGTCGGCTCGCGCGCAGGAGTTGATGGCCAAGTACAGCATCGATCACGCGCTGCTCGCCGCCGAGACGGGGCACAACGAGGAACCGGGCGCCCGGCGGATCGCCGTGGACAACCCCTACGAGGCGCAGAAGACCTCACTACTGCAGACCGTGGCTCAGGCCAACCGCTGCCGCGTCGTGTGGTCCAAGGAGATCGGCCTGGTCACGGTCATCGGCTTCCCTGCCGACCTGGACGCGATCGAGCTGCTGTTCACCTCGCTGCTGGTCCAGGCCAACAGCGCGATGCTCCGGTCCGGAGCCAAGCGGGACGCCGCCGGGCGATCACGGACCCGGGCGTTCCGTCAGTCGTTCCTGGTTTCCTACGCGGTCCGCATCGGAGAGCGGCTGTCGGAGGCCGCCGACCACGCGGAGCAGCAGGCCGTCGTGGAACAGCAGGCCGCGGCGAGCACCGGCGGTGGAGGCACGGACCTGGTGCCGTTCCTCGCGGCACGTCACCAGGCCGTCGACGACGCGGTGGACGCGATGTTCGGCGGCTCGCTGACTCGCGGCCGCGCGGTCCGGGCCACCGACGCGGAGGGCTGGCAGTCCGGGCGGGCCGCCGCCGACACGGCCAGCCTGCACAACCATGCCCCGGTCGCCGACGCCACCTCGGTGTAGTGCGATCAGGAGCATCACGACTCCGGCGGCGTAGTAGCGTGAGGTCCTCCCCCCGAACCGGACGTCTGGAGAATCAACGATGGCCGAAGCTGCCCGGGAACGCCTGGCCAGGTTGCTCGGCGGCGATGAGGTTCCGAAAAGCTTCAGCGCACAGGTGCTCGCGCCGCCGGACACGCTGCGCCTGGAGGTCGATGGTGTCGGGCCCATCCGGCTTCCCGTCCAGCCGGCCCAGGCCAGGAAACTCTGCGAGGTCGCGGAACGCGCGAAATTCGGGCACCAGGAGGAGACAATCCTCGATCCGGCGGTACGCGACACCTGGGAGGTCCCCCGCCAGCTCGTACACCTGGAGGACTCGCTTGGCGGAGCGCTGACCGAGCTAGCGGATGAGCTCGCCGTCCCCAAGGGCTGCCGGCTGGAGCTCGAGTTGCACGCGCTGCTGGTGTACATGCCGGGACAGTTCTTCCTCCCGCATCAGGCCGAGCGCGGCCTGCGGTGGGACAAGCTCAATCGACTCCTCGCTGACCCTCAACTGGTGGAACGGCGAGGAAATCACCCTGCGGATCAAGGATTCCGAGGTATGCGCCACCACTCCGACCTCGGCGATGAAGCCGTACCAATCGGAGTACACGGCTACATGGGGAACTGGGGCGGCACGCGGGATCGCTGGTACCGCCGGGCGGCCATCGTGTTGTGGCCGAAGGAACGTTCCTTCGCGGCCCAGGCCGAGGCGTCCGCGTCGTGGGCGCTGCGGGAATTGCGACGGCTGACGGATGCGGGGGACATCGCGGCGGCCCAGGCCGCGGCATCGTCGGCCGAGCCATTCTGGGACGCTTCGGTATCGGAGCCGGCTTTCGAGCCCACTCTGAATGTGGCGCTATCCCTGGACGCACCGCAGACGGCCACCATGCTGCTCCAGCCGTTCCGCGTCGAGATGCTGGGTCCCGAACACGCGCCGGCACTGCTCGCGCTCGCCGCACACTACGGGCCGGAGTGGACGGCCAGCATGATCACGGCATGGTTCGGCCGGAGCTCCCGCTTCGCGCTTACCCAGGGAGAGCTGCAACGACCAGACTGGCTCGCCGCCCTGCCCGCCTTGTGCCTAGCGCTCGGATCCAGTGATGGCGTCGCCGACGAACTGCTCGCCAAATCCTGGGGCTGGGTCAGCGATCAGATACGGATGTGGCTCGAGCACCCGGCCGTCAGTACCCGCGACACCTATCTGCACGGTCTCGCCAAGCCGTTGACGGGCTTGCTGAGAGCAACCGCCGTGTCTGGCCGGGCCGACCTGCGGGATTCGATACTGGCATTCCTGCGCGATCGCGCGGACGAGACGCTGATCCTCACGCTTGCCGCGCTGCGAGCAGCGCAGCCGCGCGCTCGAATGGCCGCTCGCCGAGGCGCGCCGCAAGCACATCCAGAACACCATCGCCAACGCGGAACTGCCAGTCAAGCACCATGTTCTGCGCGTGGGCAGTCCCCACACCCTGATCCTGACCAAGACCGACGCGCTCTTCGAGACCGAACGGAAGGCACGCCAGCGCGCCATCACCGACCTCGCCTGGCTCGCCGCGAACTGGCCAGCCGCAGAAGATCGGGAGTGACGCCTCCGGAACGGACGCCACGACGGCACCGACTCCAGACGTCGAGTTGCCGGACACGGACGGCAAGGAGACCGGTCCGCGGGTGCCTCGAGTGCGTCCCTTAGCAACAGAGCCGACTCAACGAGACCTGGCGCTATGTCGTCCTAAGAGATGACAGCGATAGTCAGGAGATCAGTTGGACAGGAAACAGGCGCGTGCTTTCGAAGCCTTCGTCAACGAGTCTGGCGATGGGCTGCTGAGGATGGCGGTGCTCCTCACATCTGACCCGCACTATGCCGAGGACGTCTATCAGGAGACCTTGCACCGGCTCTCCATGCGCTGGTCAAAGGTTGACAGCCCGCGCGCGTTCTGCCGTCGCGTGATGCACAACATTGTCATCGACCAGGCTCGTGCCAGGCGGCGACGCCCGCTTGAGCTAGGGCTTACCCAGACGCGAGAAAGCGCCGACCCGCAGTCGGGCGATCTCGCCGCGGCCGTCGAACTGCGTCCGACGCTGTTCGCCGCCCTCGACACGCTGACCGCGCAACAGCGGGCCATCGTTGTCCTGCGCTACTTCGACGACCGCAGCGAGAACGAGGTCTCCGAAATCCTGGGCGTGTCAACCGGGACGGTCAAGAGCACCGCGTCACGAGCGATGGCCCAGCTCCGCACCCATCCGGGGCTTATTGGCCTTTTTACAGCAAACACCCGAAAGGTTCGTTATGCCTGAGATCAACGAGGACGTCCTGCGCGGACTGCTACGCCGCTCCACCGAGGATCTGCACGCGCCGACGGCCGTGACCGCCAGCATTCTCAAGCGCCATCGGCGCCGGCGGGTGCGCACCCGAGTCCTGAGCGTTGCCACGACCGGTGCCGCAGCCGGGCTTGTCGCCGGTGTGATGGTAGCCGGCCACCGAACAGCCGGAAACGCTGCTACCCCGGCAACCGGTATCCAACTGACAGCCGCGCAGAAGATGCTCTACAAACTCAGCAAGGCCGCGGCGGCCACCTCACAGCAGACGGGGCGATATGTCGTGCTGCACGACCGGCAGACCACCCCCTACGTCGGGAGAGTGCAGTCCAGCGTGGTGATCAGCGTCATCGACACCGCGAACGGCAGTGCCGTGGCCTATCAGAACTGGCCCGCCGAGCCTGGCTTCCCGAAGCCACCCACCCAGCTGACAGAACCGGCCGGGACCTTCCTCACGGAGGCACAGTACAAGGCCATGACCACCAACCCCGCCGCGTTGCGGGCGATGCTGCTCTCCGAGGCCGAGCAGCAGTTCACCGGTGAACCCACGAAGAAGGCCTACCCGAAGCCCAAAGAGCAAGAGACCTCTGACGACCTGGTCTTCGAGCAAGCCACGAACTACCTCTGGAACCCGCTGCTCACCCCCACCCTCCGCGCCGCCATCTACAAGGTGCTCGCCGCCACGCCGGGAGTCGTGGTCAAGTCCGGCGCCACCGACAGCGCCGGCCAGCCAGCGGTCGAGATCAGTCGTTTCGACAGCGCCGCCCAGGCGGACTACGCAACCTTCGAGAACCCGTCCACTGGCACCACGCTCGAAACGCTTGTTACCAACTCCAACGGGGTCTACTACCGGGACCTCTATCAGTCCATCACCTACACCAACTCCATCCCGGCTAACCCCTACGGCAGCTGAACGCCGGCGGTCAGCCACACAGGAGAATGGGGTCGCGACAGGGATAGGGCACCATCGTTATGGAGGTAAAAGATGGACGGCGACCGGTACGTGGCGGCCGACGATGCGCCGGTCGCTCGACCTCTGGCAAACCAGCGGCGACGACTCGGGCACCGCGACCGGGATGTTCGGCCTCGGCCTCGTGTTCCAGGTGCTCCGGCGCGACTGGGACGCGGCGATGCATTACTACTGGCAGGCGTTCGGGCTCGCGGAGGCGGTCGAGGACAGCGGCGATCTCTACGCGTGCTCGGAGATCCACCGGCACATCGGCTTCTACTACCTGGTCGAAGACGTCCGGCCCCATGAAGCGGTGCGGCGGCTCCAGCGCTCGATGGACCTCCGCGAGCGACTCCGAGATCCGCGGCGGATCCCGAGCGGGCTTGTCGCACTCGGGCAGGCTGAGCTCGCGGCGGGCAACCAGGCGCGCGCCGTGAAACACCTCCGGAATGCGGTGACCGTCGCGCGCGGAGCCGGCCTGTTGCCGGGCCGGATCAAGGCCGCGGAGGAAGCGCTCCAGAAGGCACTGGACTCCTAAACCAGCGCCCACCCCCGGACCTTAAACAGCAAGTGACATACACGTGACCTGGCAAGAACAGTCATCAATTGCTGTTTAAGCACCTCTTGACAAATCGTGCAAGCGATAAGCGGGCCCGCGGGAGCTTCGTCCGTCCCGGCCAGGCACCGCGAGACCTCCGCCTAGCCTCGATCGGCGACTCGCATCATCACCATAAGTTCGTCCAGGCTGGCGGCGTGCGCCCACAGCATCATGGTTTCGGGACCGGGCGGCGAGGGCCGGGCCGCGGTCCAGTGCCTGCCAGGCTCCGGGAACCACACCGCCCAGGCCGGGAAGTCGCGGTGCAGCGCGAGCACTTCTAGGAGTGTCTGCAGGCCCGCCGTACCCGGCAAGGTCACCGTCTCGCGCGGCGCGGGTGCGCTGACGTACCCGCCAGCAGTCACATCACCCATGCCCAACACGCCTCCGCTCGCTAGCCCGACCACAGTCGATACTAGTCGAGTAAGCCTAGCGGCACGCGCACCGAAGTCCGCGTAACCGAGCCCGTCGCTGCTCATGGAACTTGTGGTCCCGCCGGATCAGCCGCTCGATCTCCGCCCGCCGCGCCCGGCCAAGCCGCCCGCCGAATCGCCCCAGCACCGCGTCCACGGATGTCCCCACCACGACTGTCGGACGCGTGTGCCGCGCCACCCGTGCTTTTGGATGCACCATCAAAACGACGCGCTCCACGTCCACCGGTTGCCCGAACTTCTCCAGGAACGCGGCCAGCGCGTCGGCGGGCTCGTTCAGCTGAACGCTCGGCGTCCTGCCGCGCGCGTCCTCCAGCGGGGGTCGGTCAAACACCTCACCGTAGTTCCCCACCTTGACGGCGTCCCAGACGTCACCGTCGATCGTCACGGTCGCGTTGACGTTCTTGACCTCGACGGCGACCACGCCGCCCGGCCCGACCAGGACGTGATCGATCTCGCCCTTGCCGTTGCGATAACCGCGAAAGAGCAGCCAATCGTCGTTTAGCTGCTCGCCTAGTTCGGCGGCCACCTCATCCTCGGCCCGCTTGCCCGCCCGCGACGCTTGTTCCTCCCCCGTCGGCGCCGAGCCCGCGATCGACCGGAACCGCGGTACCTGCTTCTTCGCCCGAGACACCTCGAACCACAGTCCAAACCACGCGAGCAGCCGGCCCTTCGCGAGCGCCGCCGCGCGGCGCTCCCGCAGCTTCGCCACCCGCGCCACCGCCTTCTTGCGTGCGACGTCGGCCGCGGCCATCTCGGCCACGCGCCGCTGCGTCGCCTCGTTCAGCAGCTTCCCCGGGTGATCCGACAAGGTCTCCACGCGCATATGCGTAACTATGCACCCCAAACCACACCAGCGGGGACAGCGACCCGCACTCCGCCGATACGGATCACATATTTATTGGCAACATATTGCCATTTATGGCCCATGCTGCGACACGCGAAATAAATAGCTTGAAATGTCAGTGCCGGGGTGCACGCTAATACGCATGCCCTCAGTCCCCCATGAGGCGGTGGCCGAACTGCTGCGGAACAACCCGAAGCTCGGCCTCGCACTGATCTACTGGACGTTCCCCATACCCAGAGGAGTACAAGCGCGGATGGGCGACAGCAACCTGTCGACCGTGGTCCCGCTACTGAAGGAACTACGCGGAGACGCCGTCGTCGTCCTCGAGACCGAGGAAGGAGACTGGAAGCGGGTCGTGGTGATCGAGCCGCAGACGAGCCCGCCCAAGCCGTGGAAACGCAGGTCACTGGCCGCCTACGTCGCGGTGGCCGGTGCGATCCACGACTGCGACTCGACCCTGCTCATGATCTGCTACGACCCGGACACCGCCAAAGAGTGCCGGAAGACCATCCAAACCGGCCATCCGCGTTTCGATATCACGCCGTATGTGATATTCGGCTAT
>JBEKHI010000562.1:0-4122 GCA_050012355.1 Streptosporangiaceae bacterium
TGCGTCCCGAGGGTGTCCAGCGCGGCCCGGTAGATGCGCGGGTCCGGCTTGAGCACACCGAGGGATAAGGACATGATGACCGCGTCGAGCCTGGCCCGCAGGCCGAAAATGTCGATCAGCGGTCCGGAAGCGCTGGCCGCGTTGGAGACAACCGCGAGCCGCAGGCCCGCCGACCGCAGCCGGTCGAGGGTGGTGATCGCTTGCGGATCAAGGCTCACACTCGAGTAATAGCAGGCCATGTGCTCGCTCACCACGGCCGAGACAGCTTCCCGTTCCACCGGGAATCCGGTGTCGAGACACGCGAGCCAGACCCTGGTCGTCATGTCCGGCACCGTGCCGAGCATCGCGGCCCGCCCCATCGACCGGTAGCAGGCGAGCCACCGGTCGCGGTCGACGCCGAGCGCGGCTGGAACGGCCTCGAAGAACGAACGGTCCTGGCGCGGATGAATCAGCGTGTCGTACAAGTCGAAGAGAACGGCGGCCGGGCGGTCGACGGGATCTCGCGGCATCTAACCTAGCAATCTATTGTCGACGGCATATCAGCTGGTCAGGAAGGCTTTGTCCGGTACCGTAGAAGCTAAATCGCCCCATGCTCACTGTCAACAAGCGCCCGCCGATATGCGTTATGACTTAATCCTGCCTTGCCGCGAAACAGGTGTTACATCGTATGGACACGGGAAGAGCCTTGCCTGGATGGTCTTTGTGCCTAGTTCAATTGCCGGCCTCACCGTCTAGCGCTCGGGTCGCGGCCTGGCGGCGGCTGCGTGAGGCGGGAGCTACCCGGCTGCTGAACGGCGCGTGGGTACTGCCCGGTACCGCGGCGCACTCGGCGTTCTTCGAGCAATTGCTGCAGACAATCCGTGATCGGGGCGGAACGGGCTTCGTTTTTACCGTCTCCGGGCTGGAGCGCACGGACGAGATGATCGTGCAGTTCTTCCGCGCCGACCGGGCACGCGAGTACGACGAGTTCGGGGAACGCTGTGACGCCTTCCTCACGGAGATCGGCAAGGAGTCCGGGGCGGGGAAGTTCACCTTCGCTGAGCTCGAGGAGAGCGAGCAGGACCTAGCGAAGCTGACCCGGTGGCAGCGGAAGATCAAGTCACGGGACTTCTTTCCCGATGATCGCTGGCCGCAATCGGTTGAGCTGATGGACCGCTGCCGCAGCAAACTGCATGAGTTCGCCACGGCGGTCTATGAGGCTGAGGGAGTACAGCGGGATGCCCAGGAGTGACCGCGGGGGTCGGCGTAAAACTGCGAGAGCTCGGTCAGGTCCTCTGCCGTTACCAGCCCCGCCTGCTGAGCGCTGGCCAAGAGGTGCGGGTAGCTGGTAACCGCGCGGAAGCGCCAGTGCACCAGCGCCGTGCGCATCTCCGGGAAGTTCCAGTTGGCGATGGACTGGACGCCCGCTACCCGCATGCCGGTTTCGGCGCGCAGCGCCACGATGGCCCGGGCGGTGCTGCGGCCGCTCGCGACCACATCCTCGATGATGACGGCGCGGGCGCCACCGGCTGGCGCGCACTCGACAAGCGGGCCGCCGGCCGCGCGAGACTCAGGCCGTACGTAAGCCAGCGGCAGATCCAGCCGCTCGGCGACCGTCTTCGCCCACGGAATCCCGGCATGAGCCACGGCAACGATGTAGTCCGCGTCGGGATAAGAGGAGCGGGTGGCCGCTGCTAGCGCATCATCCACCAGACGGCGGACAGCGGGCATCGTGTTGAGACGGCGGCAGTTACAGCCGAACGGAGCCACGATCCCGGACTTCCACCGGTACCACTGGTCCTGCGGCATCTGCAGGTCGACGGTGAAAGCCGCCGATGCGACTAGAGCGTCGGCGACGGGGTGCGCATGCCGCTCATCTATCAGGTCGGCAAGCTGCTCTATCGCGGGACTTGACATGTTGGATCCTCGGCTAGACCGGCTGGCGGCGGCTGGACAGGCTGTCACTGGTCAGGCGACCACGACGTCTTTCGAGTTCCGCGCCGACGATCGCGTGGCTGGGAGCGTAAAGATCCATCCGCGCGTAGCCGTCCCGCTGGCTGCCGCGGTGCAGGTCGCGGACGAACCGGTCCGGCATCCGGGCGAGGAACTTGGGCAGGTCTGGACGGTTCGCCGGGTTGAGCGCGAACTTGCACACGCGGACGTTACCGGCGAAATCGTCGTCTTCCACGATCCTGGCCAGGTCATCGAGTGTTCTGATGGACGCGTGGTTGAGCGCGTCCTCCTGGGTGGGGTCGAAATAGCCGTTGGCCGGGCTGGCGAACGAGGCGATGTAGAGGAAGGTCCGCGCGGCGAGCGGTAGCTCGTCGCTGGCATGCGTCAGGTTGCGCTGGTGGGCGCCGGTCACCCGAACGTCATCCACGACCAGCAGATGGGCGTCACGAACCTCCGCCAGCGGGAACCGGCGGAACGACAGGACGTTAGCGGTCATGCGCTGGTCTCTGGCCCCGGCCGCGAGTGTGCCGTAGTCGCCCGCCGACGTGCTGGCTCGGTACACGTGGACCAGCGGGACGGGCGCGAGCCCGTACCGGGCCCGGGCCGCGTTCAGCACCGGCCGCAGTTCCCGGGCGAGGGTGGTGGCCGCGGTGGGGACGTGGCTGTAGGGGGAGGACGTCATTACTAGCCGCGGCACGCGGACCAGGTCCGGATGCCGGTCGTCGAGGGCCGCGCTCAGGGCCCGGGCGAAGGTCTCCGTGGCGGTCAGCGAGCCGTATTTGTACCGGCTGTAGAGCGCCGCGCTGAACGGCGGGTAGCAGTTCCCGTCGGGGACAGGAAGGGAGTACAGGGCGAACTCGTGAGTCGGGATGGAACGGGTCACGCCGGGGCACCTTTCCCGTTCGTCGGCGAATTCCGGAATGACAGTAGATAACAGCCACGCCGCTGCCGGAAAATGGCGAGGGCGGGGGCGTGGGTGTGACGAGTAATATCGGCATCCCTCTGCATGATGATATATATCAGTTACGAGGTGCAAGAAGCGTAAAATGGCAGTAGAAAACTGTCAAGAGTCCTGTGAAAGATGCTTTCTGACCTGGGCTTTGTAATAAGTGTTTCATTAAATATTGTTATCTCGTGTTGCGTTCCATGACTATTTCGCGCGGACCCCTGGGGGCACACACAGGTCGTCCCGCATAACGGTGCACTCTGGTCAACCGGGTCAGCGTGGGCTCCTACCATGACGGGGTGACGGAGGGCTCAGGGCTGGGACGATGGCGCTGGACGATCACTGCCGCGTTCGGGCTTGGCGGGATCACGGTCTCGGCCTGGGGCCCGCGGCTGCCGGCCATCAAGGCGAGCCTCGGCATCGACACGGCCACGATCGGGCTGTTGCTGGCGGGGGTGACCGTCGGGGCCATCTGCGGGCTGCTCGCGGCGGCTCCGGCGATGCACCGGCTGGGCAGCCGCCGGGCCATCGCGGCAGCGGTTCTGCTCATCGCCGCCGCGATGACCGCGCTGGGCCTCGCGCTCATCCTGGGCTTGGTTCCGCTGCTGGCGGTCGCGTTCGTGTTCGCCGGGATGGGGATCGGCGGTCTCGACGTGATGATCAACGTCGAGGGCGCCGCGGTCGAGCAGCTTGCCGGGCGCACCCTGATGCCGATGATGCACGCCGCCTGGTCCGTCGGGGCCGCCGTCGGGTCGGGGATCGGCGCGGCCTGCGCGGCCCTCGGCATCACGCCCGCCGGACAGTTCATCGGCGAAGCGGTCATCATCGCGGTAGCCGCGTTCGGGACCGCGGCGGGTATCCCGCGCGAGCGGCGGCCGCCCGCCGGGCAGCCATCGAAGGACCGGGCAGCGAAGCTCCGCGAGTGGCTGCGCGGCTGGCTGGACTGGCGGTTGCTGCTTATCGGCGTCGTCATGCTCGGCGTCGAGCTTGGCGAAGGCTCGGCGAACAACTGGCTCACCTTGGCGATGCGCAACAACCACGGCCAGACCGCCGCGGTCGCCGCGCTGTTCTTCACTGCCTTCGCCGCCGGCGAGGCGCTCGCCAGGGGCTTGGGCGGACCGGTGGTCGATCGTCTCGGCCGGGTGCGCACCGTCCGTATCACCACCGCCCTCGGCATCGTCGGCGTGGCGGTGTTCATCCTGGCCGGGAACCGCTGGATCGTGCTGGCCGGCGTGCTGCTGTGG
>JBEKHI010000563.1:0-4120 GCA_050012355.1 Streptosporangiaceae bacterium
AAGATGCCCTGGTCGCCGTAGTCGGTGGCGCCGTCGACGGTGGTGACGGTGCCTTCGCCGTTGTGCTCGTTCCACCAGTCGATGTTGGACGCGCCGTTTTCCAGCCAGGTCATGTACATGTCGGCGCCGAATAGCGCGGCCGGTTGCGTGTCCATGTCGATCGTGGAGTTGGTCTCGGTGACGATCACCGGGACGTTCCCAACCCCGGCGTACTCCGAAAGCTCGCTGCGCAGGGTCGACATGATGCCGGAGATATCAGTGGGGTCGGTGAGCATGCTGGCAGTGGTGGAGCCGCCCGGGTAGTAGTGCACGATCACGCACTGGGTGCTCGCCCCGAGAATGGACAGCACCGTCTGGTTCCACGGCTCCGGGTACTGGGAGTTGGTCACCCCGTCTGGCCAGAAGCCGGGCGTGGTCAGCACCGCGCACACCTTGGCGTCTGGCAGCACGGCGTGAATCGCGGATTGGTAGCTGAGCACGTTGTCCGCGTAGGTGGCCGGCCCGCAGTCGTAGGTCTGGCTCGGCTCGGACCCGATGGTGACCGGGCTGCCCCCGAGAGAGGTGTCGCAGTGCGCATCGGTTTCCCAGTTGGCGCCGTAGGTGCCGTTGCCGTAGACCTCGTTGCCGATCTCCCAGTACTGCACGTTGTCGTTGGCGGCTTCTTGTGCCCAGGCGGCGGCGAGGGCGGTGGTGCCGGTGCCGTAGTTGACGGTGATGATGGGTGCCGCGCCCGCCGCGTTGGCGGTGGTCATGAAGTCAGCGAAGCTCGTGTCGGGTGCGACGTAGCCGCCGTCCACCGCGGTCTGGGTCTGCCAGTTGTAGATGTCGGAGTAGGAGCCGCCCGGGTAGCGAAGCGCATCGATTCCGGCTGCCTTGAGCAGCGGCGGGATCGCCGCATCGTTCATGTCACTGTCGTAGACCGCGGTGCTCAGCCCGATCGCGTTCGACGGGATGGTGCCGATGCTGGCGGTGGCGTTCACCGTGACCGTTGCGCTGGTCTGGGCGCGGGCCGGGGTAGCGGTCGCCGTCGCGGCGGCCCCCGCCGCGATCAGCAGTACCCCCGCCGCGAGCATTCGTGTCCGTCGACCGCTGGATAGTTGTGTTCGTCTGAGCCAATGTATGCGCGCCATTGCCCGGCCTCCTCGCCCTGTCGAAGCGCTTCGGCAGCTGTGCCCAGCAGTTTCCGTCAGTCATCGCACCCCGTCCAGCTAGCCGGGGTCCTGGCAGGCGATCCCTCAGGTCACGACATCGGCCCCGAATGAAAGAACCATCAGGTCGAGTCGCGCAGCACCAGTTCGGTGCCCAGGACCGCGTGGAAGGGCTCGCTGCCCGGATTGGCGATGAGATCCAGCACGCCCGTCACCATGCGAGCGGCCATCGCCTCGACGGGCTGTCGCACGGTGGACAGCGGCGGATCGGTGTGCTGCGCCAGCGGGGAGTCGTCGAATCCGATCACCGCCACGTCGTCGGGTACTCGTCGGCCCAGGCGGCGCAAGGAGCGCAACGCCCCCGCTGCCATCAGGTCCGAGGCGGCGAAGACCGCGTCGATGCCCGGCCGCAGGTCTAGCAGCCGGTAGAGCGCGTGCTCGCCCGATGTCCGGGTGAAATCTCCGTAGGCGGTCATGGCCGGATCGCTGATCCCGGTGCCAGTCATGGCTTTCCGGTACCCGAGCAGCCGGTCGATGCCCGGGCTCATGTCGGGCGGCCCCGCGATGGTCGCCACCGTGGTCCGCCCGCTGTCGGACAGGTACCGTACCGCCTGCCGCGCGCCGCCGATGTTGTCCGCGTCCACGTAGGACACCATCTCCGCGCCGGTGACCGGCCGGCCGCACAAGACGACGGGTATGCCGAGGCTCGCGAAGTCGATGTGAGCCTTTCCGTGCATGCTGACGATCAGCGCGCCGTCCACGTGGCCGCTGCGCAGATAACGGGTCACCGTGTGATAGTCGCTGGGCACGTGCAAGCCGAGTAGCACGAGTTGCAGGTCGGCCGACGAAAGCGCCTTGCTCACGCACCAGAGCATCCGCGCGAAGAACGGGTCGGCGAAGATCTTCAGGTTCTCCTCGCAGACGACCAGGGCTACCGAACCGGTACGCCGTGAGTCGGCCGACCTCGGCGCGCGATTGCGGATATATCCGAGCGTGGTCATCGCCTGCTCGACTCGCAGCCGCGTCTGCGGTTTCACCCGGGCGGAACCGGTAAGCACCCGTGACGCGGTCGCTGACGAGACGCCCGCCAGCCTGGCCACGTCCGCGAGAGTCGGGGGGACATCGGGTGTGTCCGGAGCCGCCTGGGGAGCCTCCGATTCTGCGATCGTCACCGCCTACTCCCTGGTCCGGGCTAACGCAACGGTTGAGGTGCGGCCCCAGTGCGGACGTCGCGCCACGTCCGACCAGAGCCGGGCTAGTCGCCATCCGCCGACCTCAAGTTCAATTACAGTAAACCATTCTGTTACGGAGGCGAAACGTTTTGCAACATCTGTGCGCATAAGATTTCTTTGATCGTTCTGCTTATTGTTTCGGTGCTCTCAACCCCCACGCTGACCTCGCGTCTTTCAGCTGGCTGGCGTCGTGAGATGAAACTTTCATCGCTTAGCATGCCGGGTAATGCGACGCAAGTGCGGCGGCCGGGTATCAGGGAAAGATCAGGGAAAGATCAGGGTAAATTCCCTATCCGATCAGGGTTTATAGGACGGCATTAAACCGTCACATTGGCCACGCTCGTGTCACTACGCAGAACAGGCCTTGGTGAAGGCGGCGCCGTCCTTCTGAACCTGGCTCATGTCGGGCAGCTGCACCGCGCCGCTCTGCGACTCGACGAGCGCGGTGTAGTCGTTGGCCAGGGTGGTCATCGCCTGGGCCGTCGCCGGCCGCGTCTCGTGCTGGGCGGCGGCGTTGAGCGCGGCGGCGAAGTTCGTGAAGTCCTGATCCAAGGCGGACTCGTTGCCGGAGTCCTCACCCTGGCGGGACTGGAGCGTCTGCGCGGCCTTCTGCGCCGCCGAGCAGGCTGCGTCGGGGGCGGTCGGACCGTAGACCGGCGCGGTCGTCCGGGCAGTACCCGCGGCCGGGGCACCCGCGGTGCCAGTCGGGGTACCTGCGGTACAGCCAGCCACGAGGACCACGGCCATGACGGTGACAACGCGGGTCGCGATTTCGCGCATGGACGTTAAGGTACGCCGGGCGGTCCCGCCCGCCCAGCGGCAGCCCGCTCAGCAGCGGGTTCGGCTCGCCGCCGATGAAAACAGCTGAAATCCGATGAGATTTTCATACGACCCTCAGGATCGTCGACTCCGCGCTAGGCCGGCTTCTCCACTGGTAGAAGCGACTACCGGGGGGATTCCAGCGCGACGGTCCTTACCGAGAGTCATGGTCACATGCTTGGGTTCTGGGTTACTTTGCGGGTCTTCCGAGCGAGCTCTCAATGCCGCCCGGCTTCCCTCAGCGAGGAGCTGCGGATGACTAAACGTCGACCTCGTTCGCGCACGCTAGCCACCGTCCTGGCGGCGGTGACCCTGCTGTCTGGCGCGCTGCTGGCCACCTCCGGCAGCGCGTCAGCCACCCCTGTCGGCGCCGCGCGAACATCAGCTAAGACAAGCCTGCCACTGGCGGGCGCTCCCATCACCAGCCCGGCCCCGAACCAGGTGTTCACGCCTGGCTCGACCGTGAAGCTGCAGGCGGCGCCCTTCCCGGTCAGCGACAGCATCAAGGACGGGCTCACCTCGAGCGCGGTGTCCGCCATCGACTTCTACGCGAGCACCAACCTGACCAGCAACCGCCTGGTGGGCGTGGCCAAGTCAGCCCCCTGGACGGTGTCGTGGAGGGACGTGCCCGCCGGTGACTACTCGCTGACCGCGATTATCCATGACAAGCAAGGCCAGAGCACGACCTCGGACCCGGTGACGATCCAGGTCGAAAAGCCCAGCGTCGTGACCGACCAGTCCGCACTCACGGTCCAGCGGGGCCACCGCGCGACGTTCGGCGTCTCGTTGTCCACCGCGCCCAGCAGTGATGTCACCGTGCGCCTGAACGAGGCTGGCGCCGGGACCACCGTGTCCGGTGGGAAAACGCTCACCTTCACGCCGTCGGACTGGAACCGGCCGCAACAGGTCGCGGTGGCCGCC
>JBEKHI010000564.1:0-4116 GCA_050012355.1 Streptosporangiaceae bacterium
GGCCCGCGACGTGAGCGCCGCGATCCTGTCGACCAGCGCGCGCCGCCGCTGGCCGGCCCCCGCCTGCTTCCTGAGGAGGTTACGTGCCACCCCGAGCAGCCACGGGAGCGGCGGGTCGGGAATCTCGGGGAACCGCCGCCAGGCGATCAGGAACGTCTCGCTCGCGACATCCTCGGCGGTGCCCTGCTCGGCGTGCTGCAGCGCGTACCGCAGAACGTTCCGGTAGTACATGTCGTACACACCGGCGAACCGCTCAAGCGGGTCGTCCACTGGCACCTCCTGAGCCATCCGGATACCGGGCCGTCATCATGTAATCCCTTGAGGATCCGCAGAATCACAGATGAATTACCGGTTGTTGTTCACCTTTGGGCAGAGCAGGCCCCTTTCGTCCAGGTACTCGCGCAACGGGTAGGTGTCGCCGATGCCCCAGAAGGACAGCGAGTCCTTGCCAGCACCGAGCAACTGCTGCTGAATCGGTGTCAGCTCGTCCCACCAGGGGTGCCCGGGAGCGAGGATCCGCTCCTCATGCGGGGCGATCCAGCGGTAGGTCCAGCCGATGAACAGGCAGCGGCGGGTGATGCCGGAGTAGTTATCCGAGCGGCCGTGGTAGATGCGCCGGTCAAAGAGCATGACATCGCCCTGGCCGGCGCAGACCTCGATCGCGCCCGGTGGCTGTTCGAAATCGCCGGCCAGGTCTTCGGGCCTGGGCAGCCGGCTGGTCTTGTGCGAGCCCGGGATGCACATGAAGTTGCCGCGGCCGGGCTCGGACAGGTCCGACAGGTAGTAAACGCTGCGGATGGACAGCAGCGGGCGCACCGGCTCGGTCTCGATCTCAAGGTTCTGCCGTCCGCCGTCCTGGTGCCAGCGCCAGGTCTTGCCCACGTCCTTGGAGACGCCCGGGTGGACGTCGATGTGATGGTGATAGGCGTGGATGTTCCAGCCGAGGATGCCCCAGACAAGCGGGAAGACCGCCGGCAACTCGAGCAGTTCGAGAAAGACCTTGTCCCGGTGCAAGAAGCCCATCAGGTGCATGCTCTGGTCCTCGGGGTTGAGCAGCCCCTGGTCCTTCTGCTGCGCGTAGACCCGGTCCTGAGCCTCGGTCAGCCGCTCGAGCAGTTCGGGCGGGATCGCGTCGCGGATGATGAGGTAGCCGTCGCGGTCGAAATCAGTGCGCTGCTCGTCGGTGATCTCAATGCCGTCATAGGGGACCTCCGCCGTGGGCGTTTTCTCGACGAAACTCAAGGACACGCCTGCCTCCTTCGCTACCTCGGTGCCTGAACCGTCACCATGTAGTCCCTCGGAGACCCCGGAGATCACAACCCGCTTTTAGACCGCCGGCGAATCGGCACGCAGGCTCGCGAAAAGAGCTGGCCAGTCGGCCGGGTCTTCGCCGTCATACAGCTCGAAGGTCTTCGCCCTGGCCTCGGGCCGCAAAAGAGCGGCAACCGCGGCCTCCGCCACCGCGAGACGGCTGATCGTCCCGTCGCCGGTATCGCCCTGCTCCAGCCTGACCCCGGTGCCGGGGGCGTCTGTCAGCCAGGCCGGCCGGACGATCGTGTACGGCGCGCCGCTGTCCCGCACCGCCTGCTCGCCCGCGGCCCGCGCCCGGATGATCCCGGCTATCTCGGGGTGCTCATCAGCCCGGTTGATGTAGATCTGCGATATCAGCACGACGGGTATCTCGCGCGCCGCGGCGAGAGCGGCGACGTTAGCGATGCCGCGGTGCATGACCGCCTCGGCTCCGGCTGTACCGGCTGGCGGCTCTACCGAGATCACCACGCCATCGATCGCGGCCAGCAGGTCCGGATCGAGATCGCGGGAAAGATCCACGTTTACCCCTCCGCCCCCCGGGCGGCGGCTAGCGATGACCGTCGCGTACCCCTCACGTGCGAGCAGGTCCGCCACCCGGCGTCCGGTCCGCCCGGCCCCGCCGATGATCAGGTACGTATCCGTCATGTCGTGCTCCTACCAGGGAAGGGGATGGCCGTCGCGGAAGAAACCGCCAGTCGGACCATCATCGGGAAGGGTGGCCGCCCAGACGACGCTGGCCGCGCCGTCGGCCACCGGGCGGCCGCCTTGGCCGCCCATGTCGGTGGCGACCCAGCCGGGGCATACCGCGTTCACCAGGAAACGCTCGGTACGCAACTCCACCGCGAGCATCTTTGTCCGCGCGTTGAGTGCCGCCTTGGTGACGGCGTAGGCGGGAGTACCGCCGCCCATGCTGGTCAGCGATCCGGCCTCGCTGGACAAGTTGACGATGCGGGGATGGTCGCTGTTCCGCCCGTGACGAGCGAGACGGTTGTCATGCAGAGGTAACCGCGGGTTCGCTCACCCTCGCAAGCCTACTAACGGGACTTAGTGCATGAAGTTGCCCTTGGGTACTACGTTCCCCCGGAAGTACCACGCATTAGCCGAGTGCGCGACAGCGGACCGTTCCTGGGCGGTGCGGCCCTGCCCAGCAAAGAGCGCCGGCAGCGCCGCACCGGCCAGGAACAGCAGTCCCAGTCCGGCGGCTTCACCGCACCCACAAGCACCACCAGAACCAGCAGCAGCACCCCACCCTGGACACCCGACGCAGCAGCGGAACCCAGCCCGCCACTGTCACGCCACCGCGACCATCCCCGGGCAGAACAAGGCTTCGCTGGTTGGCCTCACACCAACCAGCAATCACTCGAACCTACGGGCCCGGCCGTCAGGATGGGTCGTTGGGCACCGGAGCGGGCTCGGAGCCGTTCGAGGCCGCTTCCGGGGCGAGCTGGTCGCTGGCGGCTGGCTCGGTAGCGTCCGGCGCGGAGGGGATCGCGGGGATGTCCGACTCCTCCAGCGGCGGGACGTTCGCGGACGAGATCGCCGCCTCAGCCTCCGCCACCTCGGCGTCCCCGAGATCATCCGGGTCCTCGGCGGCCGGAGCCGAAGCAGTCTGAGCAGGAGCAGGCGCCATCTTCTCGAAGAAGCGCAGCAGCTCCACCGGGACCGGCATGACCAGCGTGCTGTTCTTTTCCCCGGCCACCTCGACGACCGTCTGGAGGAGCCGGAGCTGGAGGGCAGCGGGGTCGCGGGCCATCACATTGGCGGCGGCCGCCAGTCGCTTCGAGGCCTGGTACTCACCGTCGGCGGTGATAATGCGGGCGCGGCGCTCACGCTCGGCCTCGGCCTGGCGGGACATCGAGCGCTTCATCCCCTCGGGCAGCGAGACGTCCTTGATCTCAACCCGCTCGACCCGGATGCCCCACGGCTCCTCGGTGGGCTCGTCGATTATCCGGCGCAGCTCCCGGTTAACCGAGTCCCGTTCCGCCAGCAGCTGGTCCATCTCGGACTGGCCGATGATCGACCGCAGCGAGGTCTGCGCCTGCTGGGAGATCGCGAACATGTAGTTCTGCACATTCACAGTGGCTTTAATCGGGTCGATAACCCGGAAGTAGACCACGGCGTCCACCCGGACCGACACGTTGTCCCGGGTGATGCCTTCCTGGGCCGGGACCGCCATCGCGATGATCTGCATGTTGACCTTCTGCATGCGGTCGCCAACTGGGCGGATGATGTGCAAGCCAGGCCCGCGGACCTCAGGCATCACCCGGCCAAACCGGTAGATAATGCCCTTTTCGTACTGCTGCACAACTCGGATCGCTCGGCCAACCCCGATAAGTATCGCAATGACAACGATCACCAAGATCGCGATTAGAGCCGCCATCGGAAGCCTCCTTGAGAGCTATACCAGTCAGCGTAGTCCTGCTACCCGCAAAACGGATGCTGCACGTGTGGTCAGCGCGCGGAGATAGCCTCCGTAAAGAGGTAGCGAGGATCGAGGGGCATGACCGCAAGAGATACCGACTGGGACGGCGTACGACTGCACGTCGTAACCGGCAAGGGCGGAACCGGCAAAACCACCGTGGCCGCCTCCCTGGCACTGGCGCTCGCCGGGGCAGGCAAGAAAGTACTCCTTATCGAGGTAGAGGGCCGTCAGGGCCTCGCCAGGCTGTTCGACGTGCCGCAGCTGCCCTACGCCGAGCGGAAGATCGCCGCTGGGGTAGGTGGCGGCGACGTGTACGCGCTGGCTCTCGATCCAGAGGGCGCGCTGCTGGACTATCTGGAGATGTTCTACAACCTGCGGCGGAT
>JBEKHI010000565.1:0-4099 GCA_050012355.1 Streptosporangiaceae bacterium
GACCGCACCCGCCGCGTACACCAAATTCACGTCAGCCATCGTTGCTCCTTGTCGTGCGACGGAGGCGGATCAGGGTCTCCTGTATATCGCGCAGCGGTCTTCCGTTGTCGTCACGGGCATGCCGGCTCCACGTACCGTCGCTATCTAGCCACCACGACGACGTTCCGTCATCCATGCCGAGGCCCAGATACTCATGAAGCTGCTCTCGCTGCCCTGGATGGGCGACCCGCACCAGCACCTCGACCCTACGGTCCAGGTTACGGTGCATCATGTCGGCGCTGCCGAGCCACACCTCGTTATCCGCGTCGTTCTCGGCCGGGTCACCGAAGGAGAAGATCCGGGAGTGCTCGAGGAACCGGCCGAGGACGCTGCGAACACGGACCGTGTCCGACAGGCCGGGCACCCCGGGCCGGAGCGCGCACATCCCCCGGATCCACAGGTCGACGGGAACCCCGGCCTGCGACGCCCGGTACAGCGCGTCGATCACCACCTCGTCGGTGAGCGCGTTGCACTTGAACGCGATCCTGGACGGCTTGCCCTCCCTGGCCCGGGCGGCCTGGCGCCCGATCCGGCCGACGATGCCCGCCCGCAGCGCCTCCGGCGCGACCAGCAGCCGGCGGTAGCCGTTCTTGCGGCTGTACCCGGTGAGATGGTTGAACAGGTCGGTGACGTCCTCGCCGACCGCCGGATCGGAGGTGAGCAACCCGAAGTCCTCGTAGCTGCGCGCCGTCGACGGGTTGTAGTTCCCGGTCCCGATATGCACGTACCGGCGGAGTTTGCCGTCGGACTCCTCCCGGACGACGAGCACCATCTTGCAGTGCGTCTTCCACCGGACGAACCCGTACACCACGTGACAGCCGGCCTGCTCCAGCTTGCGGGCCCAGTCGATGTTGGCCCGCTCGTCGAACCGCGCCTTGATCTCGACGACCACGACGACCTGCTTGCCCGCCTCGGCCGCGTCGATCAGCGCGTCCACGATCGGGGACTCACCGCTGGTCCGGTACAGCGTCTGCTTGATCGCGAGCACCTGCGGATCGGCGGCCGCCTCCTCGATGAGCCGTTCCACGCTGGTGGTGAACGAGTCGTAGGGGTGGTGGACGAGGACGTCGCGTTCGGCGAGGGTGCTGAAAATGCTGGTGCCATCCGGCAGCGCCCTGGTCGAAGGGACGAACGCGGGATAGCGCAGCTCGCCGAGCCGCAGGTCAGCCACGGCGGTCAGCCCCGCCAGGTCAAGCGGTCCCGGCACCCGGTAGACGGCGCGCTCGTCGACTTGCAGTTCCTTGACCAGCTTGCGGAGCGCGTCCGAGGACATCGAGTCCTCGACCTCAAGCCGTACCGCGGGCTCGAACCGGTGCCTGACCAGTTCCCGCTCCATCGCCTTCAGCAGGTCCTCGGTGACGTCCTCGTCCACCTCGAGCTCACGCACCCTGGTAACCCGGAACGCGTGGTGCTCGATGATATCCAGTCCGCCGAAGAGCTGGTCCAGGTGCGCCGCGATCACGTCCTCGATCGGCACGTAGCGGTACTCGCCCGGCGCGTGGCTCGCCGACAGGAACCTGGGCAGCAGCGGCGGTACCTTGACCCGGGCGAACATAGTGCTGTCGGAACCCGGTTCGGCGAGCGTGACCGCCAGGTTGAGCGACAGTCCGGAGATGAAGGGGAACGGGTGGGCGGGGTCGACCACCAGCGGCGTGAGCACCGGGTAGATGCGCTCACGGAACAGCTCGCTGAGCCTGGCCTGCTCCGGTGGCGAGAGCTCCTTCCAGCGCAGGATCTCGATGCCGTGCGCGGTCAGCTCCGGCTGGATCCGCTCACTGAAGTCGGCGGCATGCCGCAGGACGAGCTCGCGCGCGCCGTTCAGCGTGTTGTCGAGCACCTGCTCTGGCAGCCGGGTCCCGCCGCCGTCCAGCGGGAAGTCGGCCGCCATCCGGCGCATCAGCCCGGAGACCCGCACCATGAAGAACTCGTCGAGGTTCGAGGCGAAGATCGCTAGGTAGCGCACCCGTTCAAGCAGCGGCACCGACTCGTCCTCGGCCAGTTCAAGTACTCGCTGGTTGAACCGCACCCAGGATTGTTCTCGATCGAGATACCGGTTATCGGGGAGTTGGCTCGGATGAGCCTTCGTCTCCTCTGTCACGTTTGTCTCGTTCACCTCAGTCACACCGGCATCGCTCACACTCACGTTTTCCATTCTCCCCGCCGATACGTACGCGGGAAACCGGTGAGTCGCTCCGATGTTCGGCGGGTGCCGCTACACGCGGCCAGGCTGGATGGCGCCGACGTTCACCGAGCAGCCATGAACGGGATAGCCGACGTACCTGGTGGCCAGGTGTCCCGGCAGGCCGACCCGCAGGCCGGCGATGACCGCCAGGTGCTGGCATCCGCCGGCTGGCACCTGCATCACCGCGTGCGCGGTCGCTCCCCGGCGGAGGGTCACGACGGCCGGCGGCGAGGTCAGCCGGCCGACCGTCATCGCGGCGTTCCCGGTCCGCACCGTCGGGTAGCCGGTCAGCTCGCAGGCCGCCGCCGATGGATTGGTGAACTCCAGGCGATCAAGCGCGGCCCAGATACGGACCCCGGACGGCGCGCAGGCGGGCACGCCGGAGGGCTTGCCCACCGAGATCAGCCGCGCGGGCACCGGGGCATGACTGCTAAAGATGACGGCTAGCGCGGCTGTCGCCCCAAAAGCGGCGAGCCCTCCCACGCGCCAAGCCAACCGGGTGGTCGCTCTCATCGTTTCCCCCTCGGCGATGTGGAGTCCACTGACGGCGCTGTCTGATACTTCTATCCGGTTGCTTCTATCTTGAGCTTGATCATCCGTTATGACTAGAGTCGTGGCAATGGTTCCTCGGGTCACAGGCGTCAAAGATCACATTCACCAGGTCGCTGGGGAACGTCGCCGTCCAGCCGTACCGGGTGAGTGGCGTTAGCCTGCAGATTGCCTGGCGCGCGTTGCCGCTGGGCTCGGTGCTCGCGGGTGGTGGCAGCGACCCGTATATAGCCACGCGGGTCCCCCCGGATTATCTATAATGTCTATATGGAAAGTCAAGAATTTATGCTACCTTGCCCGGAAAAAGCGCGGATCGCGATCGCCGCCCCCGGCGAAGGCCCCGGGTACTGGGCCGGCGGCCCGTACGCCGCGGCATCGGACGACGGGGAGATTTTCCTTGCCTATCGGCTGCGCCGCCCCATCGGACAGGGCCGCGGTTACGCGATCGGTATCGCCCGGTCGGCGGACGGCGAGCATTTTGAGACCATCGGGCAGATCAGCAAAGAAGAGGTTGATACCGAATCCCTTGAGCGCCCCGCCTTGGTCCGCGCCCCTTCGGGAGCCTGGCGACTGTATCTAAGCTGCGCCACCACCGGCACCAAGCACTGGCGGGTTGAGGTCACCGAGGCGTCGCATCCGGCCGACTTGCGGGCGTCTGGGCGTCAGCTGGTGCTTCCCGGCGACGCCAAGAAGGGCGTCAAGGACCCGGTGTTCCTGGTGCGCGACGGGTCCTGGCATCTGTGGGCCACCTGTCACCCGCTCGCCGACCCGGCGGAAGCCGACCAGATGACGACCGAGTACGCGACCAGCCCGAACGGGATCGACTGGACGTGGCACGGGACGGCGCTGACCGGCAGGCCCGGCGACTGGGACTCCCGTGGCGCGCGGGTCACGGCGGTGCGCTGGACCGACGGCCAGATCACGGCCTACTACGACGGCCGGGCGACCGCGGCGGAGAATTACGAGGAGCGCACCGGCGTCGCGACCGGTATCGACCCGGCGGCGCTGACGGCCCGTAGCGGCGGACCATTCGCCCAGTCGCCGTATGGGGCCGGCGGCCTGCGTTATCTCAACATCGTGGACCTGCCCGGCGGGCAGCAGCGGCTGTACTACGAGATGGCCCAGCCGGACGGATCGCACGCCCTGGTAACCGAACTGCTTTGAGCTGCTTTGAGCGGCGGTCTGCTGCGGCGGGCTCGCCGGACCCTGCGTGCCCGCCACTGGACCCCGCATGCCCGACATGTCGGGCTTGGTCGCCCGCCGACACCCCTGTGCGACCCCAGCGATGGCCCATCGATGGCGCTCTGACCCCAGTAATGGCCCATCGAC
>JBEKHI010000566.1:0-4092 GCA_050012355.1 Streptosporangiaceae bacterium
CTCCAACTCGGGCGAGGCGCTCGCACCGGCCGCGCCGCCGCTGGCGGCCAGCACGGCGGTCAGGGCAGCGGTCACGGCGGCCGAGCCGATCAGGCTGCGTCGGTAATGAAGTTTCTGAAATCCCAAGGTCACAGCTCTGGCCCTCCTGGGCGCGTTTACCTGGCCGGGTCAGGTGCCTGGACCGGCCGCTAAGCGTGTACAACCGAGCAGCGTTCCGGGCCAAAATGAACATCCGGTAACCAGCACCGGAACGGCGAGGGCGGCTGACCCCGATTAATGCAAAGGGATTAGCCCGGCGGGGCGCTGGGTTCCGCGGGCTGCCAGGAGAAGGGCAGTCGCCGCCGACGCCGCAAAGATTTACTTAATGGATGTCTATTAAGACCGCTTCGAGGGGGTTTGAGGCAGTCTGCCGCCGGGGGCTTGCTTGACTCCATAACCGGGCGTGCACTTTGCCGCGATCCAGCACCTTTACGGTACTTTGTTCACAGATGTCGCCTAGATTTAACTTGATGTATAGCTATCTGCTCGATACTGAGCGTAGTGTTCAAAAGTGTTCAAAAGTGTGACCGACTCCGCCCAGGCCGGTACGCGGACATCTCGCGGCGCTCGTCCCCAACGACCCGCGGCCGGACGGCTGCGCCTGCTGGCAGCGGCTGAGCAGCTGTTCGCCACCCGCGGGATCGGGGTGCCGAACCGGGAGATAGTCGCCGCCGCCGGTCAGCACAACCAGTCAGCGATCACTTATCACTTCGCGTCCCGTGAAGGGCTGATCGACGCGGTCTGCGAACGGCACGAGACTCCGATCGCCCTGCACCGCCAGCACCTCATCGCCAGGCTGCCAGGCCCAGAAAACCGGATGACCCGCCAGCTGGCCGAGGCCTATATTCAGCCGCTCGAGGCCGAGATGCTGCGCTGCGCCCCGTCGTACTGGGCCCGGCTCAGCGAGATCCTGCTGGTGGACCAGCCGCTGCGGTTCAAGCCTTCCGTGCACCCCCAGCAGCGCACCGACACGGTACTTTCCGAGCTACTCGAACTCATGGTGGCGCACCTGAGCTACCTGCCGGAGCCGGAGGCCGCCAGCCGGGTCGCGCTGACCGTCCGGTTCCTGAACAGCGGCCTGGCCCGCTGGGAGCACGACAGCCAGGCCGACGTTGACAGTGTCGCGCCGCTGGCGCCGTTCACGCTGATCCTGACCGACCTCGCGGTCGCCATGCTCGACGCGCCCAGTTCCGTCCCGCACGACATCGACGCGCACCTCCGGCATCCGGTCGGCCAGGTTTAGCTACCGCGTCCTGATCATGGCGGTGGGATACCTTCCCGGCGGCGCCCGGTGACCCAGCAGGCACTCAAGCCGCCAGCGGGGTGGTCCACGGGTTGTAGCTGTAGACCCAGTCGACGTCGGTCTTGCCTCGCAGCCAGGTGTTGGTCCGCGAGGTGAGCTGCACCTGAGAGGTGCGGGGCTTGCGGGTCGCTTCCAGGCGGCGGAACGCATCGGCGATGCCGGCCCGGCTGTCCACCTCCGCCACGAGCCGAGACAACACGGCGGCGTCCTCAAGCGCCATGGCGGCACCTTGTGCCATGTAGGGCGTCATGGGATGGCAGGCGTCGCCGAGCAGGGTGACGTTGCGGTCATGCCATTTCTCAAGCGGGTCACGGTCGGCCAGTGCCCACTTGTGTACGTCCGGAGAGGCGGCCAGGACATGTTCCACCTGGGGGTGAAAACCGTCGAACGCCGCGCGGAGCGTACGCATGTCGCCCTTAGCTGACCATGACTCCACGGTGAACCCCGGTTCTGGCTGGCTGGTAACGAAGTAGACCTCACTGCGGTCAGGCTTGAGGTAGTAGATGACGATGTGCCGGTCTTCGCCCCACCACTTGGTGCAGTCATCGATTTCGTAGCCGCCGAGCAGGCTAGCCGGGAACGTGGTGCGGTAGGCAATACGCCCGGTGAAGCTGACCTGTTCATCGCCGAACACAAGGGTCCTGACCAGCGAGTGCACGCCATCGGCGGCGACCACGGCGTCGTGGACCGCGGTGCTGCCGTCGGCGAAGGCGAGCACCACCGAATCGCCTTTGTCATCCAGCCCCGCGACCTTGTGGTCAAGGCGGATGCGCTCTCCGGGCACCGCGCTGGCCAGTGCGGCGTGCAGATCGCCGCGGTGGGCGAGCAAATATGGCGCGCCGTACTTCTCCTCGGCACTACGACCAAAAATTTGCTCATAACGTACGTGGCCAGTCCGCCAGTCCCTGTTGTTCCACGAGCGGGGGTAGAACGCCTCGTCGCGGATGCGCTGTTCCAGGCCTAGCCCGCGGACCACCTGCATCGCGTTGCAGCCGATCTGGATGCCCGCGCCGAGCCGGGCGAAACGCCGCGCCTGCTCGTACACCGTCACGTCAACGCCCACGCGAGACAGTGCGGCAGCGGCGGCCAGTCCGCCCATACCCGCGCCGATGACGGCGATGGAAAGCCTGGCGGTCATGGTTGCCCTCCGTTGCGAGACGTCGTCAAGATGACACTCGCACGGCGCGGGGAACCAGCCAAGCCCGTGTTGCCCTGATATCGGGCCTCGTCATAGCGCTGATCTCTTGCGAAACCGCTGCACCCTTCCCTATATTTTATTTACTCGTCAGTAACTTCGCGTACATCACAATGGGGCGATGAGATGCGGTTGATCGCACTGCGCAAGCTCTTGGCTGTCTTGGCGCTGTTGGCGGCGGTGGCGGTGCTGGCCTTGACGACGGCCAGCACTCCGGCGCTGGCTGCCGACTCCGGCTCCGCGTGTCAGCCGCTCCCAAGCCTTACGCACCAGGACCTGTGCGTCAGCGTCCAGGCCGAATCCTCCAGCGTGCAGCCCGGCGCTACCGCCGGTTACGTGGTCGGGGTCTCGGTGACCAGCGGGACCGCGCTCGACGTGACCGTGTCCATCGACGCGTCCGCTGGCTCGCCGGCCTTCACGACGAGCTGCATCGTCGGAGCCAGCACATCGCATTGCTGGATCGCCACCATGGGACTCCTCGGTTCGCCATCCAGCGACCAGATGCAAGCGCAGGTCCCGGCGGGCGCGGCCGGTTCGGCGGAGACGCTGACCGCCACCGCCGTCGTGCCGACGCTGGTGCCGTGGACACCGCCCAGCGCTTCGGCGAGCATGAATATTGCCACGCCGACCGTGGCCAGCTCCCCGGCTCCCTCCGCCTCGCCGGCTCCTTCTCGCGTTTCCTCTACTACGACTTCCTCTTCGTCCTCTTCACACACATCCTCATCAACCGCGACCTCTTCGGCGCCCGCGGCCGGCTCAGGAAGTTCGGCTCTTCCGGGCGGGAGCACCGGCACCGTGCCCGCCGGTTTCACCGCGGCAGCGGGCACCGCTTCCGGGCTCTTCCCCGCGATCACTCACTCGCCCACCCCGGCGCCCCAGGGGAAGACCGAGGAGGCCGATCCGGTCGCTGACAGCAGCGGAGTTCCGTTGGGCCAGATCGCCATGGGAATCGGGGTCGCCCTCCTGGTGGGGTGGGCCGCCGTGGTCGGGCCGGGGCTGTACCGCCGCAAGCGTAGTGCGCGGAAGGCGTCCTGACCCTGGGCCTCGCCGTTCATCTGCGGGCCGACGGTCACTGTGACTGGGCGGCGGGCGCGGGCAGCGCGACACCGGTCAGCGTCGCGCAGTAGTCGAGGAGCTCGTCTTGGAAGGTGGTGTCGCGCGCCGCGGGGTGCACCTCCCGGGGGCGCTGATGGTAGAAGTAGCCAGCGGTCACCCTGGCGGCGGGATCGTCGCTAACCGCCAGCCACGCCTGGGTGACCGCCGCGAGCGAAAGGTCGTTAAAACCGGATCGTGTTGACGACGGCTAGGGCGGCATCCGGCCAGTCCGCGTTCCGCGCCTTGGCGAGGCATCCGTTCGTTAAGATCGCCGTCGCGCGCCAGGCGCGCCGGCTCGCGGTCGGAAAGTCCTCCTCCTCGGCTGGGCGCGCGGCAGTGGACCGTTCCTGGGCGGTGCGACGCTGACCAGCAAAGAGCCTGAGCAGAGCCGCACCGCCCAGGAACGGCACACCCGGGCCGGCGGCTTGACCGCATTCATGAGCACCACAAGCACCAGCAG
>JBEKHI010000567.1:0-4077 GCA_050012355.1 Streptosporangiaceae bacterium
GCCCTTCAGCGCCGATGGTACTGCGAGGGAGGCCTCGTGGGAGAGTAGGACACCGCCGGACATACCACACAAGAGAAGGCCAGCCCGGCACCCGGGCTGGCCCTCTTGGCATACCCAGGTATTGTTGCCGTGGCCCGTGGCCCGTGGCCCGTGGCCCGTGGCCCGTGGCCCGTGGCCCGTGGCCCGTGGCCGGTTCGGCCGACGGTAGCCGCCCCCTCCACGCTCGAGTGATGCTGGTTGGTGTGGCACCAACCAGCAAAGAGCATGGTTAGTGCAGCACTCACCATGATCATCGGGCGCGACAGCCGGGCGAAATGGTGCGGATGCCCTGCTTTGTCGGTCATCGGCGGGCCCGGTGGCCGGCCTCGCAAGCGGCTAGGAATACACGGGACGGAATGGCGCCGGGGGGCAGTCCCGTGCAACACAGGGGAAACTCGAGGCACCCGGGAGCATGCCCCACGGGGCCCGCGAGGGCACTGCCGAAGCGGCTGTCCGCAATAGATTCAGCTCGCGTGCAAAACGCAGTGGCATTTGCCATAGATCGTGCGAGAATCGACCGTACGAGCGCGCGAGTGAGGGAGAGGTGCCGCAGTGTTGCTAACCGGCACGACGCAACGCGGTGCGCCCGGCTTAACTCGGGCCAGCAGCGCCGGACCCGCCGGCGGCCCCGTCAGAGAGCTTGTCAAGCCAGTGCATAATGCCCGAGACGTTGGACTCGGCCCCGCCGATGCTGTCGAACTTGGCGGCGGTTTCCGGGTCGGGCGGCGTGTACCGCGACTTGGTGCGGTCCGCCACCATGGCGACCGCGTGGTCCAGGTCGAGGCCCAGGCCGCGCGCCGCGCGGGTCTCGGCGACCCACACCCGCAGCTCCTCCGCCGACCGTTCCAAAGTGGGGCCGACGGAGACGACCGGCCCGTAGTGGCTGAACAGCAGGCGCGACGGCCCCAGCGACTCAAAGAGCGACAGCGACCGCAAAGCAACGGAAAGATCGAAATCCGGTGGCGGCGTCGCCGGGCGCACATCCCCGGTGGCCGGGATATAGATCCCCGCGGCGTCCCCCACGTACAGGTCGCCGCTTACCGAGTCGAGCAGGCCGACATGATGCTTGGCGTGCCCGGGGGAGTACCAGGAGGCAAGCCGCCGTCCGCCGCCGAGATCCACGAAGGACCCGGTGTCCTCCAGTGCGACCAGCCGAGACGACGGAACCGGGGACAGCTCTCCGAACAGCCTGTCCAACGAGGAACCGTACACCTGACGAGCACTGGCCATCAGCCTCGACGGATCGGCCAGGTGCCGCGCGCCCCGGTGATGCACCACGATCGACGCGGCCGGGAACATGGCCGCGATGTCGCCGGCGCCGCCCGCGTGATCCAGGTGGATATGCGTGACCACCACGGTGGCCAGGTCACTAGGACCCACGCCCAGCGACGCGACGGCGTCCCGCACCAGGGGCGCGGATGGCGCGGTCCCGGTCTCCACCAGGCAGGGCCGGTCGCTCCGGATGAGATACGCGGCTGTAATGCCCTGATATCCCGCCATTGTCGTATCGATCTGGAAAACCTCGTGTCCCAGATCAGTAATGTCCGCACGCACAGGACTATTGTCCCAGAGATAGGAGAGGGGATGGTCCTATGGATCTCATGCTGAACGAGTACGCCGCGGGGGACACGACCGTCATCGAGGTCAGCGGTGAGATAGACGTCTACACGGCGCCCAGGCTCCGTGAGAAGATCATCGCGCTTGTCGACGCGGGCAAGTATCAGCTGATCATCGACATGGAGGGCGTGGAGTTCCTCGACTCCACCGGACTCGGCGTCCTCGTCGGCGGCCTGAAGCGGGTACGCCAGCATGACGGCGGCATCGACCTGGTGTGCACGCAGGGGCGCATTCTGCGCATCTTCCGCATCACCGGGCTGAGCAGGGTGTTCGACATTTACGAGTCGGTAGACGAGGCCCGGGTGGGCCGGGAGTCTAAGGAAGACGCCGGTCCCCAGTAACGCAGCACGAGACCGGTTCTCGGCTTCGGCCCGAACGACGTGGATTTACGCGGGACGCGCTCGCCGCGGGAAGCGATATCCCGCACCGTGCCGAACGTGATTGGCTTGGCCAGCACGGCGGTGCCACCCGCGCGTACCGCTTCGACCGGGTCGTGGAAGACCAGGACGTCGCGTTCGTTGTCCTCGATGCCCCACACCTGGCCGATGAGCAGTTCCTGCAGGACAGCCGCGTCAAGCGACCGCCACCGGGCCGATGTCCCCGGCGGCATCGCCGCGTCCAGCCGCGCCCGATCGGGGTCGGTGATCAGCCAGTAGCGGCCGTCCCCGGCGAGCACGAAGGCCGGGCTGGCAACCGAACCCAGCACCCGCAACGCCTCATCCAGCCGGTCACCGAGCGGCCGCACGGCGAACGCCGAGCCGGCCAGCGCCACCGCCCGCGCGACATCGAGGCCCGGCAGCGCCCGGTGCACGGCGCCGATCCGCGGCGGATAGGCCGCCGAGTCCACCAGGAACGCCAGCCCGTAGTCCCACGGGCCCGCGCCGCGTCCCGACCCGCGTGCCTCGTCCCGCAGCTGCGTGTAGGCGGCGTACCGATGGTGCCCGTCGGCGATCAGCGCCTGCCGCCCGGCGAGCCCCGACGTGACCAGGGTCACTTCGGCGGGGTCATGCACCGCCCACAGCCGGTGCACCGAACCGTCGACCTCCGCTGTCAGCACCGGCGAACGGGAAGCCGTCACCTCGTCGACAAACCGGGCGACGTCGGCGGATCCGTCGTAGATCAGGAAAATCGGCTCGAGGTTGGACTGGGTGGCCGCCATCAGGTCGTGGCGGCCCGCCACCGGTCCCGGCATGACGTTCTCGTGCGGCAGGATGCCGGAACCCACTTCCACCAGCGAGATGAGGCCGCGCTGGGTGACGCCGGATCCGTCGTTTTGCTCATATATGTATATTCCTGGCCGGTCGTCCCGCACCAGAACACCGGACCCCAGCCACTCGCGCAGCCTGGTGGCCGCGTCGGCGGCCGGATCGGGGCTGGCGTCGGGCGCGGCATCTGGCAAGATCAGCCGGATCACGTTATGCGGATCGGCGGACAGCAGGTGCTCGCGGATTCCGGTACCGATTACGTCATACGGTGGAGAGGTGACGTTTGCGATACCGCTCACCGCGCCGGGGGCATAACGCACACCGTGGAAGGGTGCCAGCCGCAAGCCGGCTGCCGGGTCGGACGGAAGGGTCTGCACACATGTCAGAAGGTTCACCGAGCTCCCCAGATTCCCAGCCTGGTGAAATTCACGAATGGTACCAGCGCGGGATGGAACTGCTATCCAACGGGAGCCCGGCCGCGGCCGCCCAGGTGCTGCAGCGGGCCGCCAGCGCGGAACCGGAGTCCCACTCGGTCCGGGAAGCCCTGGCCAGAGCGCAGTTCGACGCCGGACGCTACGCTGAGGCGGCCGACAATTTCCGGATCATCGTGGAGGCCAGCCCGGTGGACGATTACGCTCATTTCGGGCTGGGGCTGGCGCTGTCCCGCAGCGGCGAGCACGCCGCCGCGGCCGAGTACCTGGCGCTGGCCGCCGCGATGCGCCCGGACGCCAAGCACTACACCGACGCGCTGACCCAGGTCCGCGCCACCCTGCGAGCTCGCCGAAAGGCTGAGTCCCCGAAGGAGGACGAGTGACCGAACCGCTGCACAGCGCCTACGATGTGGCGCTGCTCGATCTTGACGGTGTGGTGTACATCGGCGGCACGGCCATCCCCGGGGCTCCGGAGGCCCTGCAGAAGGCGGTCAAGGACGGGATGCGGCTGGCGTACGTCACGAACAACGCGTTTCGCACCCCGGCCGCCGTGGCGGACCTGCTGACCAGCATGGCGGTACCCGCCGCACCCGAGGACGTGGTCACCTCCGCGCAGGCCGCCGCCCGGCTGCTGGCCGAGAAGCTTCCGGTCGGTGCGAAGGTGCTGGTGATCGGCGGCACCGGGCTGCGGCTCGCGCTGCGTGAGCGCGGACTGGTTCCGGTCAGCACGGCCGCCGCCAAGCCGCAGGCGGTTGTCCAGGGATACGCGCCCAGCATCAGCTACA
>JBEKHI010000568.1:0-4058 GCA_050012355.1 Streptosporangiaceae bacterium
CGTCGTCACGGTGGAAGAGCTGCCGGTTACTCACTACGATGTTGTACTGGAAGCAGTAGGAGGGATAAGTAGTGCGCCGATATTGACAGCAATCTTGGCCGTGGCACCCCTGGGACAGGTGGTCGCCCTCGGTGTTTATCGCCCTGATCTGGCTGCTGTCATTCCGGTTCGCACCCTCCTGGAAAAAGAGTCCACGCTGCGTGGTAGCAAGGCCTACCGTGTCAGCGCCGAGCGCGACGACTTCGCTACTGCCCTTGAGCACCTGGCGACCTGCCGTGACGCTTACTCGCCGATCATCACCTGCACGCCTCCGTGGTCACCGGACGACCCGCAGCCGCCCGAACTCGAACGCCGGAACGGCACGCTCAAAACGGTTTACGTAAGAGTGCCCGCCGGGCCGGACGACACCTGACCCTGAATGAGGAAACCACGATGATCACCGCTGGCACCCGGCTTGGTGCTTCCCATGACACGCTCATGACCATCCTGCGTGACGCGCCAGAGTTGCGCGAAGGACCCGAACTCGACAAGATCCTCGAACTGCTCCGCGAGCGGCGGGCGATGGACCTGTCCGACCTGCCCCCAGCCGAGCAGGCGGCGCTGATCTCCGCCCGCTCCCAGGAACTCCTGCCGTCCGTCGGCGATCTGGCCGCGCGACTGGCCACAGCCGATGCCGAAGGGCGCAAGCTGATCGTCAAGTTCGGGATCGACCCGACCGCCGCCGACGTGCACGTCGGCCACGCGGTGCCGATGATCATCGCCAGCCGGTTCCAGCGGATGGGGCACCAGGTCGTCTTCATCGTCGGCGATATCACCGCCAAGATCGGCGACCCCTCCGGGCGAACCGCCGACCGGCCGCCGCTGAGCGACGACGACATCCGCGGCAACATGGCGACCTACCGCGAACAGGTGACCCCGTTCTTCGACTTCACCCGCGCTGACTTCCGCTACAACAGCGAGTGGCTCGCGCCCATTACTCTGCCGGAGTTCATCGGCGTGCTGGAGAAGCTGCCCGTCGCCGCCTCCCTGCAGCGCGAGGACTTCCGCAGTCGGCTCGCGGCCGGCAGCGGCCTGACCATGGCCGAGCTGGTCTACTCCGTCGTCATGGCCCTGGACTCGGTCAAGATCACGGCCGACATCGAGCTGGGCGGCCTGGACCAGCTGCTGAACATGCAGATGTGCCGCAGGGTCATGGAGAACGCCGGGCAGCAGCCCGAGATCGTCATCGCCACCGGACTGATCGAGGGCACCGACGGCACCGGCGCCAAAATGAGCAAGAGCAAGGGGAACTACGTCGGCCTCGCGTTCGAGCCGAAGGACGTGTTCGGCAAGCTCATGTCCGCGGCCGACCGGCTGCTGCCCTCCTACCTGCGTGCCCTGACCGAGCTGCTCGACCCCGAGATCGGCCTGCTCATGCAGCTCATGGCCGACCGGAAGATCCACCCAATGGGCGTCAAGACCCTGCTCGCCTCCGACGTCACGGCCGCCGTCCACGGCATCGACCAAGCCGACGCGGCCCGCGCCGGGTTCTCAGCGCAGTTCTCCGCCAAGCGGTTCTCCGACACCCCGGACCTTCCCGTCGTCACGCTGGCCGAGCACGCCGACTCGACTGTCGCGGAGCTGTTCGCCAAGGTCACAGGCCTTGTTTCCAGCCTGGGACAGGTCCGGCGGGTCGCCGCGGGGGGCGGCCTGCGCCTGGTCACTGAAGTGCCCGGCGAAGAACAGGAAGTAACCCTCCTCACGGAGGGCGACGCGACCGCCACTCTGGGAAGCCTGCTGAAGGCACACGAGGCGGTCACAGGGCAGTCCGGCGCGCGGAACTTCCTCAAATGCGGCCGGTTCCTGATAGAGACCAAATGATGACGATCCGTTAGAATCAGGGCATCTCGACCGCCGAAGTCTTCACCTCCGGGGTTCAAATGCCAGCGCGCCCGCATGTCGAACCGGCATGGTGGACCAGCGGGTCCATTGACGGCGTAGCCATGCGCGACGCACTGGCAGGCCGCGACATCGGGGCCGTGTTCCGGTTCCTGCACCAGCGGGGGTGGAGCTGGGCGGCGATCGCCCAGGCAACCGACATCGGCGAGCAGCGGGTCCGGGAGATCGCGAGCGGCAAGCGCCGCGTTGAGAACTACGACGTCTACGTCCGCGTCGCCGCCGGCCTGAACATCCCCCGCGACTACCTCGGCGTCGGGCTGCGACCGCCAGGCCAGCGAAACCAATCGCCCGATGCGGCCCGGAACCTGGATAACGCGCTGAGCGCCGACGGTGCACACAACTCGGCCATGCCAGTGGCGCAGAGTGGTGCACGCAAAGCACAAGCCCCCAGGGTGAAGGAAGATGTTACTGACGTACTCGACCGGATCCGAAAGCTGGATAGGTCTCGGATAGACCCAGAGATCATCAGGCAGGTCCGCGATGGCCTACGAGAGTCCGTTGCTCAGTACGAAACGCTGGAACATGACAGTCTTGTCCGACATCTGCACAGCCGGCGTGCCTGGGCAGAGGCGGCCCTTGAGGAATGCGGTCACCCCAGCCAGCGCCAGCATCTCTATGAGATCGCCGGGATCGCCTCGGGTGTCTTGGGCTACGTCGCAGTAGGCCGCAGCGAATTCGCGCTTGCCCGTGCCTACTGCCTGGAAGCTTTCCGCCTAGCCGATTACGCCGGAGACCGGAACCTGCAGGCATGGGCGCGTGCCACGCACGGTTTCTGTGAGTACTATGCCGGCCGCTACAGCGACGCCCTCGAGCTCGCAGAGGACGGGCTCAGGTATGCCGAAGGCGGCCCGCAGAGTGTGCGGCTGATTAGCAACGGAGTGGCGAGGGCACTGGGGAAACTCGGCGACACTCAGGGAGTACATCGCGCCATCGGTCAGGCTGACGAGCTGATGTTGCGGAACGATGCGCCCGGCGGGATCGCGTCGAGCATCACGCTCGATTGCTACAGTCACGCCCAGGCGGTAAGCAACGCCGCGACTGCATACGTCTCGCTCGAAATGCCGGACAAGGTTCAGCACTACATCGACCTGGCCATGCCAGAGATCATGTCGTGCGGGTCGCCATGGAGCCGGTCGCTGGTCAAGATCGACTTGGCGTTCTCGTTCCTGTGGGCCGGTAATCAGGACCTTGAGCATGCCAGCACGCTGGCCCGAGAGGCGCTGGAAGCGTCTGCGGGGCGACCAGTCGTCTCGGTCCAGCAGCGGGTGGCCGGGTTCATCCGCGCCGCTACGACCACGTGGGGAAATGTCCCGCAGATAGCGGAGATACGCGAGATCGCGGGCACCCTGGGGACTCGCCAGCCGGCGGCCGGTACGGAACGCTTACCCTGGACACCGTGGCAAGCCCAGGACCGGGATCGTTCGGTAACATCCAACTGCTCAGGAACCACTGGTCAGGCCCGGCCCGGCCGCGTGCCTACTACTGGTACCTCACCTTCGCCGATGACGCGGCCGTCTGCGACCTTGCCGCACGAGCCCAGCAGGCACTCGCCTTCCCGTACTACGACCCGGTTCCGCCGCACGGTCTGCACATGACCATCGACCGGATCGCGCCAGAAGGCGGGATCACCGCAGCCCAGCTGAACTCCGTGACCGTAGTTGCCCGCCTGGCCTGCCAGGCGATTCCTCCGTTCCACATACGCCTCGGCGAGCTCAGCGGAACCCGCGGCGCCATCGGCTTCACTGTCACCCCCGTCGCGCCGATAAGCCAGCTTCGCGACACGCTGCGCGCGGCGACGCTGTCAGTCCGCCCCGACGCCGCGGCGACCCGCGAAGAGATGATCCCCCACATCACCATCGCCTACGGCAACACCGACGGCGTGCCCGCTGCCGAAGCGATCGCAGCAGTGGAGAAACTGAACGCATCGCGGCCAAGGGCTGAGGCGACGGTCAGACAAGCGGCCATGGTCCTGCTGGAACGCGGCCGGCGCTCCTACACGTGGGAGCTTCTTTCGCAAGTACCGCTGACCGGCACGGCATGACCGTGCTGTTGTGGCTACTTCTTAAGCTCGGTTGCGAAGTTCTGCCATGCGTCGGTGGAGATGGTGAGCACGACCCCGT
>JBEKHI010000569.1:0-3992 GCA_050012355.1 Streptosporangiaceae bacterium
CGAGCCCGACCCAGCCGCGCCGCCCAGGCGGGTCCCGTCGACCCCGGTCCTGCCCGGTGAGCAGCTGACGCTCAGCGGCGCGGCGGCGGGCATCTACACGCTCCCGCCGCCCGCGCTGCTGCGCCCGGGCACGCCGCACAAGGCGCGGACCAAGGCCAACGACAAGGTCGTGGCCGACCTGCAGGACGTGTTCGAGCAGTTCAAGGTCGACGCGACCGTGTCCGGGTTTACCCGGGGCCCGACGGTCACCCGCTACGAGATCGAGCTCGGCGACGCCGTCAAGGTCGAGCGGGTCACCGGCCTGTCGAAGAACATCTCCTACGCCGTGAAGTCGGCCGATGTCCGCATCCTGCCGGTCATTCCCGGTAAGTCGGCGATCGGCGTGGAGATCCCCAACACCGACAAGGAGATCGTCAGCCTCGGCGACATGCTCGGCTCCGACGCTGCCCTGGCGGATCATCACCCGATGGTGGTGGGGCTCGGCAAGGACGTCGAGGGCAAGACGGTGCTGGCCAACCTGGCGAAGATGCCGCACATCCTCGTCGCGGGCGCCACCGGGTCGGGTAAGTCGGTCTGCCTGAACGGGCTGATCACGAGCGTGCTGATGCGGTCCACGCCGGAGCAGGTGAAGATGATCCTCATCGACCCCAAGCGGGTCGAGCTGAGCATCTACGAGGGCATCCCGCACCTGATGACGCCGATCATCACCAACCCGAAGAAGGCCGCCGAGGCCCTGGAGTGGGTCGTCGGGGAGATGGAGACCCGCTACGACGACCTGGCCGCGTTCGGGTTCCGGCACGTGGACGACTTCAACAAGGCGGTCCGGGCGGGCAAGCTGGCCGTCCCGCCGGGCTCCGAGCGGGTGCTGGCGCCTTACCCGTACCTGGTGGTGGTCGTGGACGAGCTCGCCGACCTGATGATGGTCGCGCCCCGCGACGTGGAGGACTCGATCGTGCGGATCACCCAGCTCGCCCGGGCGGCGGGCATCCACCTGGTGATCGCCACCCAGCGCCCGTCGGTCAACGTGGTGACCGGCCTGATCAAGGCCAACGTGCCGTCCCGGCTGGCGTTCGCCGTCTCCTCGCTCACCGACTCGCGGGTCATCCTCGACCAGCCCGGTGCCGAGACCCTGGTCGGTCAGGGTGACGCGCTGTTCCTCCCGATGGGCGCGTCCAAGCCGATCCGGCTGCAGAACGCGTTCGTCTCGGAGAAAGAGATCCGGGAAATCGTCGCGCACTGCAAGAAGCAAGCCGAGCCGCAGTACCGCCAGGACGTCGCGGTGCAGCCGGAGAAGAAGAAGGACATCGACGAGGAGATCGGGGACGACCTGGAACTCCTGATCCAGGCGGCGGAACTGATCATCTCCTCGCAGTTCGGCTCGACGTCCATGCTGCAGCGCAAGCTGCGGGTCGGGTTCGCCAAGGCGGGCCGGCTCATGGACCTGCTTGAGTCGCGCGGCGTGGTCGGCCCGTCCGAGGGTTCCAAAGCCCGGGACGTGCTGATCCGGCCAGATGACCTCGATGAAGTGCTCACCGCGTTGCGAGGCGGCCAGTAACACGGATCGCTGCCGATTGGCAACCGTGGCTTCACCAAATTCCGGCAATTACCTGTCTACACTAGGTGACTGTCCGCGTACCTGGGGGTACGTAGGTGGCTACACCTTCACCAAGATCATCAGGAGGCACGACGTGAGTATCGGTGAATCCCTGGCGGAGGCCCGCCGTCAGGCCGGACTCACGATTACCGACGTCAGCCAGCGGACGAGGATCAGAGAATCCATCATCCGGGCGGTCGAGCAGGGCGACTTCTCCGCCTGCGGCGGTGACTTCTACGCGCGCGGGCACATCCGCTCGATCGCGACGGCGGTCGGGCTCGACCCGGAGCCGTTGATCCACGAGTACGACGAGACGCACGAGCCGCCGGGATCCATTTCGGCGGCCGAGGTGTTCGAGCCGAGCAAGCCGCTCCGGATCTCCGAGCCGAGATCGTTCGGGCTTGGCAAGGTGATGATCGTGGCGCTGCTGGCCGTGATCGGTTTCGCCGCCTATCACCTGGTTTCAACGGGCCCGCGGAACACAGCCGCCGCTGGCCTCGCCTCCGCGGCGGACCGTTCGGCCGCCAAGCCGACGGCCGCCCCGTCACCCGCGCCGTCCCCGAGTCCGGTGCGCACGGTGGCCGTGACCCAGGTCGCGGACCTGTCGATCACGGCGAACGAGAACTGCTGGGTAGAGATCACCCGTACCAACGGGAAGGAACTCTACGACCAGACCATCCAGGCCGGGGAAACGGTGCGCTGGAGTGAGCGGCAGAAGGTCTACGTAGAGCTCGGCAACCCCGGCGGCGTGGTGCTGCGGCTGAACGGGAAGCGGACGTCGCTGAATACCGCGGACCCGGTGGTGCTGACAGTGGCCCCTGGCAAGTCCGTGAAGGTGGTCGGCTCGCCCAATACCTTCCAGGTGCCGGTGGCCACTCCGGCCAACTGACCGGCCCGGATCGCATAACCTCAAGTGCGTGTCCCAATCTCGCACAGTGAGTCTAGTCACGCTCGGCTGCGCGCGTAATGAGGTCGACTCCGAGGAGCTCGCCGCGCGGCTGTCCGACGCTGGCTGGACGCTGCGTGCCGAGGGGGAGAACGCCGACGTCGTTCTGGTAAATACTTGTGGTTTCATCCAGGCGGCGAAGCAAGAGTCGATAGATGAGCTGCTCTCGGCCGCCGATTCCGGCGCGAAGGTTGCCGCGGTAGGCTGCCTCGCCGAGCGCTACGGAGCGGATCTGGCGGGCGAACTGCCCGAGGCGCAGGTGCTCAGCTTCGACGACTACCCCGACATCTCGCAGCGGCTTGAGGACGTGCTGGCCGGACGGTCGCACGAGGCCCACGCACCTAGGGACCGCCGCAAGCTGCTGCCGGTCAGTCCAGCCGAGCGGCCGTCCGCGAAGATCGCTGACCTGCCGCCTGGCCTGGCCCCGGCCTCCGGGCCGCGCCCGGTCCGCCGGCGGCTGTCCGGAAGCGTCACCGCGCCGCTGAAGATCGCCTCCGGGTGTGACCGGCGCTGCTCGTTCTGCGCGATCCCGACGTTCCGCGGCGCGTTCATCTCCCGGCCGCCGGCCGAGCTTGTCGCCGAGGCGGGCTGGCTGGCCGCCAGTGGCGTCCGTGAGCTGTTCCTGGTCAGTGAGAACTCCACCTCCTACGGCAAGGACCTGGGCAACCTGCGGCTGCTGGAGGAGACCCTGCCGGTGCTCGCCGCCGTGGACGGTATCGCCCGGGTGCGGGTCAGCTACCTGCAGCCCGCCGAGGTCCGGCCTGGGCTGGTCGACGTGATGACGGCCACCGACGGGGTGGCGCCGTACTTTGACCTGTCGTTCCAGCACGCCAGCGGGCCGGTGCTGCGCTCGATGCGGCGGTTCGGCGACCGGCGGCGGTTCCTCGACCTGATCGAGCTGATCCGCGGCAAGCGCCCAGAAGCGGGTATCCGGTCCAACTTCATCGTGGGCTTCCCCGGCGAGACCAGCGAGGATCTCACCGAGCTGGAGCTGTTCCTCAGCGAGGCACGGCTGGACGCGATCGGGATCTTCGGCTACTCCGACGAGGACGGCACCGAGGCGGCCACGCTTCCTGGCAGGCCAGCTGACGACGAGATCGCCCGCCGGGTGGAGGATTTCTCCGACCTCGCGGAGGAAGTCATGTCGCAGCGGGCGGCCGATCGCGTCGGCGACACCGTCGAGGTGCTGATTGAAGAGTCGCTCGGCGACGGACGCTACGAGGGACGGTCCGCCCACCAGGCGCCAGAGGTGGACGGCATCACCACGGTCATCTCCGGCCAGGAGCTGACTCCCGGCGATCTGGTGACGGTTCAGGTCACCGACTCTGACGGCGTCGATCTGGTCGCGGACAGGCGTTGACCACCCCGACCGGCCCGACGGCTGGGCTGGTGAACATCGCCAATGCCCTGACCGTGGCCCGGTTGCTGATGGTCCCGGTTTTCGTGGTCACC
>JBEKHI010000570.1:0-3990 GCA_050012355.1 Streptosporangiaceae bacterium
GTAGCCGGCTACGTTCTTGACCACGCGGCCGCCGGAATGGGCGATCACGCCGTCCGCGCGCACCACGGTGATCCCGATGACCAGGTCACGCGGCGTCCCGTAGCGCAGCCGCAGCGGGCCGGCGAGACCGTCCGCGATCACGCCGCCGACCGTGGCCGTGGCCGGGGCATCCAGTGAGATCCGCTGGCCGGCGCGGGCCAGTACCTCCGTGACGTGGCCCATCCGCGCGCCTGCTTGCACCCGCGCCACCAGATCGCCCGCCGCGTGCTCGAGTACCTGGTCCATCCGGGACATGTCCAGGACCAGGTCGCAACGCGAGGGCGGGCGGCCCCAGTCGAGGCGGCTGCCGGAGCCGCGCGGCACGACCGCCAGGCCGTCGGCGGCCGCGGCCGACAGCACCGCGGCCGTTTCCTCGGTCGACGTGGGGGAGGCCACCCACTGGGGCTTGAGACCGGCTACCGAGTCGGCGGGACCGGCGGGATGAGCGAGCGTCGTTATGGTCATAAGAAGATCTCTGCTGGATACGAGGTACGGCGGTGTTTGCCGGGGACTTCGCCGCACAGCCGGGGAGTGGGGAAGATCTTGCCCGGGTTGCACAGCGAGCGCGGGTCGAAGGCGCAGCGCACCAGTTGCATGGTGTCCAGATCAGCTTCGGAGAACATCTTCGGCATGTAGCGGGACTTGTCGACGCCGACTCCGTGCTCGCCGGTGATCGAGCCGCCGCGTTCGATGCAGGCGTCGAGTATCGCGCCGGACAGGGTTTCCGCCGCCTCGGTTTCGGCGGCCGAGGCGTCGTCGTACAGCACGAGCGGATGCAGGTTGCCGTCGCCGGCATGGAAGACGTTCGCGACCCGTACGCCGTGCTCGGCCGACAGCTCTGCGATGCGGGCCAGCACGTCGCCGAGCGCGGTACGCGGGACCACGCCGTCCTGCACGATGAACGACGGGCTGATCCTGCCGACCGCGGCGAACGCGGACTTGCGGCCAGCCCAGATCTTCGCGCGCTGCGCTGGGTCGTCGGCGGCGCGGATCTCGGTCGCCCCAGCGCGCGCCGCGATCTCCCGGACGATCTCGAGCTCCGCCCCGACCTCGGCGGCCGGGCCGTCCAGCTCAACGATCAGCACCGCGGCCGCGTTCTCCGGGTAGCCGCACTGGACCGCCTTCTCGGCCGCCTCGATGGACAGCGCGTCCATCATCTCGATCGCGGCGGGCGTGATGCCGGCCGCGATGATGTCGGACACGGCCCGGCCCCCGGCGGCGGTGCTCTCGTAGGCGGCTAGCAGCGTATGGATGGTCTCCGGGACCGGGGTGAGCTTGACCGCGATCTTCGTGGCAATGCCGAGCGTGCCCTCGGACCCGGTGAACGCGCCGAGCAGGTCGTAGCCCGCCGTCACCCCGGTGCCGTCGCCGATCCAGGTCAGCTCGCCGTCCGGCGTCACGATCTCGAGGCCGGTGACGTGGTGGACGGTGAACCCGTACTTGAGGCAGTGCGCGCCGCCTGAGTTCTCCGCCACGTTCCCGCCGACCGAGCAGACCACCTGGCTGGACGGGTCGGGCGCGTAGAACAGCCCGTGCTCCTTGACCGCGTTGCTCACGTTCAGGTTCGTCACGCCGGGTTCGACGATCGCGCGGCGGCTGACCGGGTCGACCTCGAGGATCTTCCGCATCCTGGACATGACGATCAGCACGCCGTCCTGGCGGGGGAGGGCGCCGCCGGACAGCCCGGTGCCGCTCCCGCGCGCCACGAAGGGAACCCCGGCCGCCACGCATTCGCGAACGATTTGCGCCGTTTGCAGGGCTGTGCTGGGCAGGACCGCGAGGGCCGGGATCGACCGGTGCGCGGTGAGCCCGTCGCACTCGTAGGTACGCAGCTCCAGCGGGTCGGTGATCACGTGTTCCGGGCCGGTGATGCCGCGAAAGGCGGTCGCGAGCCCGTCGATTACCTGGGTCATGCCACCTCCTGGGTTGGTTACGGCATGCGCTCGTAGGCCGGAATGGTGAGGAAGTCGGCGAACGAGTCGGCCAGCGCCACCTCGGTGAACAGGGCGGTCGCCTGCCCGTAGCGGTCCGCGTCGAACGCCTCGCCCGCGGCGGACCTGATCTTGGTCAGCTCCTCGTCGATGAGCTGCTCCACCAGGTCCTTGGTCACGACCGGGCCGTCATCGAGGGAGACGTCGTTATGCACCCACTGCCAGATCTGGGACCGGGAGATCTCAGCGGTCGCCGCGTCCTCCATCAGGTTGAAGATCGCGACCGCGCCGTTCCCGCCCAGCCAGGTGGCCAGGTACTGGAGGGCGACGGAGATGTTGTTTCGCAGCCCCGCCTCGGTGATCTGGCCCGGGGTCTTGCTGATCGCGAGCAGGTCCTCTTGGGTGACGCTCACCTCGGGCCGCTGCTTGTCCAGCTGGTTCGGCTTATCGCCGAGCACGCCGTCGAAGACCTCCTTGCAGACCGGCACGAGGTCCGGGTGGGCGACCCAGGAGCCGTCGAACCCGTCACCGGCTTCCCTGGTCTTGTCGTCCTTCACCTTGGCGAGCGCGATCTTGTTGACCTCGGCGTCTTTGCGGGACGGGATGAACGCCGCCATGCCGCCCATCGCGTGCGCGCCGCGCTTGTGGCAGGTCTGCACGAGCAGTTCGGTGTAGGCGCGCATGAACGGCGCGGTCATGGTCACCGAGTTCCGTTCCGGCAGCACGAACTCGCGGCCCCGGGTGCGATGCTTCTTGATCACGCTGAACAGGTAGTCCCAGCGGCCGGCGTTCAGCCCGGCGGAGTGGTCGCGCAGCTCATAGAGGATTTCGTCCATCTCGAACGCGGCCGGGATCGTCTCGATGAGCACCGTCGCCCGGATCGTGCCCCGCGGGATGCCGAGGGCGTCTTGGGCGATGTTGAACGCATCGTTCCACAGCCGGGCCTCGAGGTGCGACTCGATCTTCGGCAGGTAGAAGTACGGGCCCTTGCCCTTGTCGATCTGCTTTTGCGCGCTGGTGGCCATGTAGAGCGCGAAGTCGGTCAGGCTGCCGGAGGCGCGGCGCCCGTCGATCTCGATATGCTTCTCGTCGAGGTGCCAGCCGCGCGGGCGCGCGACGATCGTGGCCAGCTCGGCGTCCGGGCGCAGCGCGTACAGCTTGCCGTTCTGCTCGAAATCGACCGTGCGGTCCAGCGCGTCCCTGAGGTTGAGCTGGCCGGAGATCATGTTGTCCCACAGCGGAGTGCTCGCGTCCTCGAAGTCCGCCAGCCAGACGTTGGCGCCGGAGTTCAGCGCGTTGATCGTCATCTTCTTGTCGGTGGGGCCGGTGATCTCGACGCGCCGGTCCGCAAGGCCGGGCGCTGGTGAAGCGACCTTCCAGCTGTCATCCGCACGGATCTCGGCGGTGTCCGCCAGGAAGCTGAAGTTGGTCCCGGCGGAGATCTCGGCCTGGCGGCGGCGGCGCGCCGCGAGCAGTTCGTCGCGGGTGGCAGCCAATCGGACATGGAGCTCGCCGATGAGCGCGAGCGCCTGATCGGTCAGTATTTCGTCGTAACGGTCACCATGCGGACCGGTGACCTCAACGTTCGTCATGCCCGACTCCTCCTAAGGTGTGACATTACATCTTAGGGAGTTCTGACGACGGGAGCGAGACCCGCGAGCATGACCCCGCTCACACGCGATAGCGGCATTCCAGTGCTAAGGTTAATGGTCTAATTGCTCTGCTCGCTAAACAGATTGTCCAGCTGACCCGGAAAGAGTGTATCAAAAAGCATGGGAATTCGTCAAGCTGAATCGGCTGACAATTCAGAAAACGACGGCACCTTTTCTAACGACCGTGCCGTTTCGGCCGCGGACGAGCAGGCATATGTCTCGATGCTCTACGGCCTGCTCGATGACGCGCGTGCCCGCGGCGAGGAAGCCCTTCGTGAGGTCCAGCGTAGCGTGCCCGCCGGTGGTACTCACCAGGCACGACTCGAGCGCGACGTGGCTACGGCGGAACACGAGCGCAGGCTGACGCA